>CAYQLM010000111.1:0-4787 GCA_964418365.1 uncultured Dehalococcoidia bacterium | reverse complement strand
TGTCGGCGGAAGAGCGGCGCATGATCGGCGGGTACCAGCTGCTGACGAACAAGCCGCTCATCATCGTTGTGAACATCGACGAAGCCGGCGTGGCGCGCGCGAGCGAGATCGAGCAGGAGTTCGCCGAACGCTGGGCCGGTCCGAGGATCGAAGTGATTGCGCTCTGCGCGAAGCTCGAGCGCGAGCTGTCCGAGCTCTCGGAGGAGGAGGCCCAGGAGTTCCGCCGGGACCTCGGCGTGGAAGCAGGCGCTGTCGATGCCGTGTTGCAGCGCTCGCAGCGGGCGTTGGGGCTGATCACCTTCCTCACCGTCGGCGAGCCGGAAGGGCGCGCGTGGGCGCTCGCCGGCGGTTCGACGGCGCTGGAGGCGGCCGGGAAGATCCACTCGGACATTGCGCGCGGGTTCATCCGCGCCGAGGTCGTGGGCTGGCAAGAGCTGCTCGACGGCGGATCGTACGCCGAGGCGCGTAAGCGCGGCCAGCTGCGCACGGAAGGCAAGCAGTACATCGTGCAGGACGGCGACGTGCTGCACGTGCTGTTCAACGTATGAACGAAGCGCGAGCGCAGATCGCGGAAGCCGTGGTGCGCGCCTCGCGCGAGGGGCCGATCGTCGCCGTGGCGACGGTTGTGCGCGCCCCAGACGGGGGAGCGCCGACAATCGGTGACAAGCTGCTCGTGCGCGCGGACGGCTCGCGACTCGGAACGCTGGGTCGGGGCGCGCTCGAGGAGGCTGTCGCGGCCGACTGCCAGGCTGCGCTCACCACCCGCCCGCGCGAGCAGGTCCAGTCGCTGTTCTACTCCGCGACCGGCGAGCGGCTGCACCGACTCGAGGCCGGCGCGGACGAGATCGAGGTGATGATCGAGGTGACGGAGCGCCCGGCGACGCTCGTGATCGTGGGCGCCGGGCACGTCGGCCAGTCGGTGGCCGCGGTCGCGTCGCAGGCCGGCTTCTCGGTGACCGTGCTCGACGACCGCGAGGCGTTCGCGAACCGCGAGCGCTTCCCGATGGCGGATGAGGTGATCTGCGGCGACTTCATCGAGGAGCTGCGCCGCCTCCGCATCGATGACAACACGTACGTTGTGCTCGTCTCGCGCGGGCACAAGCAGGATGAGCTGTCGCTGCGCGAAGTGGTGTCGTCGAGCGCGGCGTACGTCGGCATGATCGGAAGCTTGCGGCGCGTCGGCACGGTGCTGACGCATCTCTCGCGCGAGGGCTTCCCGCGTGAGGCGTTGGAGTGCGTGCACACGCCGATCGGGCTCGACATCGGCGCGGAGACGCCGGAGGAGATCGCCGTGGCGATCGTGGCGGAGCTGATCGCGGTGCGCCGCGGCGGCACGGGTGCTAAGCTATCGGAGCTGCGGCGGGCGAGAATACGAGAGTAGAGTCCGCCGATCGCGAAGGGTGGCGACATGCCACGTAGTCTGTTGTGCGGCCTGCTCTTCGTCGCGTTCTTGGCCGTTGCCTGTGGCGGATCAGGCAAAGGGAACGTTACGCCGCCCGTGACGGTCCCCGTTATCCCGACGCTGCCCGCAGGCCCAACGCCAACGGCCACGCCCAAGTACGAAGGCTCGATCAAGAGCGGTGCATGGGTCCGCGTGGTGGGTGCGGATGGTTGCCTGAACATGCAGATAAGCACAGGGCTCAACTCGCCCGTTACCAATTTCTGCGAGCCTAACGGATACGAGGGCTATGTCGTCGGCGATCCAGTTCTCAGCGATGGACATTGGTGGTGGTGGATCGCTGGGCGGGGCTGGGCGCAAGACGAGCATCTGCAGTTCGTGCGCAGCGAGGATCTCGCGAAGAGAACGGTGCCCGATCTGAGCGGTCTTGGACAGATCGCCTACGTCGGCGCCGATCACGGAATCTGGCTGATGAACTCTGATGGCAGCGGTCGAAGGCGGCTAGTCGATGCGCCACCGGCCTCGTCGGACACGTTCATTGGCCGTCCCCAATGGCGGCGCGATGGCAAGGAGCTCCTGTATTTGTCGACGACCTACGCGACAAGCGGTACTTCCTACGAGGTGCGTATCATCGACCTTAATGGGCACGAGATCAAAAGAATCTCCGACGCAACCTCGGCATTCTGGTCGCCTGATGGCGAACGGCTGGGAGCTCTTACGGGTGCTGTCGCGGGTGGGGAAGGAGAGGTGCGCGCAACGCCCGCGGTGATCGATCTTTCCACTGGCGATGTCACCAACGTCGGGCCTGAGGATTGGTTTCTTGAGGGGCCAAAGTGGCGGCCCGATGGCAAGGAGCTTGTGTACGGCACTGAGCAAGGAGTGATTGTCGTCAACGCCGACGGCTCGAACTCCCAAGTGGTCATTCCTTCCACCCTGGTGCAGTATCGGCCGGTCAGCTGGTCGCTGGACGGACAGCAGCTCTCGATCCAGTCGTACACCGACGCCTGCCGAGGGTACGCGACGTTCGCGGTCTCCACCGGAGGCCTTGCGTCTTGCGCTGCAGAGCCGCCACCCGATTCGAGGCGCGGCGGGCGGGGCGGTTCGCCAGAGGACGGCCAGACCGCCCGGAGCCCGGACGGCAAGCTCTTCGGGTACCACACCGAGTGGGCGGTAACAGACAAGAGCGGCGTTTACGTCGTCGACCGTGAGAGTGGGCAGCAAACTCTCCTTCCGGGTTGGGCGGCGGCGTACGTCAGCTTCGCCCCGGATAGCCGGCACGTCGCGTTCAGCACACACGGCGGCGACCGTGATGTCATCTGGATCGGAGATGCGACAACCGGCCATGAAGTGCTGCAGGCAGAGGGTTCGCAGCCGGCCTGGAGGCCGGTGCGAAACTGACGCGTAATCGTGCATTATGAAGGGTCTGCGATCTGCTCGGCATTGCTGGAACGTAGGAGGTCCATGTGAGCCAGTATGACATCATCACGATCGGTGGGGGATTGGGCGGCGCGGCGCTGGCGAAGGCGATGGCGGAGCGCGGCGCGCGGGTGCTGGTGCTGGAGCGCGAGACGAAGTTCAAGGACCGCGTCCGCGGCGAAGGCATGACGACATGGGGCTCCGGCGAAGCGCGCGAGCTCGGGATTTACGACGTGCTGACGTCGAGCTGCGGCCACGAGGTGCCCTGGTGGGATACGTGCGTTGGCCCGATGGTGATCATGCACCGCGAGATGCCCGCAACGACGCCCCAGGGTTTGCCGACGCTGGCGTTCTACCACCCCAGGATGCAGGAGACGCTGCTCGCCGCGGCGGAGAAGGCCGGCGCCGAGGTGCGCCGCGGCGTGCGCGCGAAGAGCGTCGCGCCCGGCGCAACGCCCAGTGTCGAGGTTGAGAGCGATGGCAAGACCGAGCGCATCGATGCGCGGCTCGTCGTCGCGGCGGACGGGCGCGGCTCGCTCGCGCGCAAGTGGGGAGGCTTCGCAGAGCAACGCGACCGCGATCGCCTGGTCATCGCCGGCCTCCTGTTCGAGGACTCGCCTGCACCGGAGGACACTGTCCGGCTGGTGATTGACCTGCAGAGCGGCACCGCGTCGATCTTCTTCCCGCAGGGCGGGAAGCGCGCCCGGGCGTATAACATCGTTGCTTCGAACAGCGGGTTGCGGTTCCAAGGTGAGAAGGACGTCTCGAAGTTCGTCGCCGCGGCCGTCAAGACCGGCATGCCGCCGGAGTACTTCGAGGGCGCGAAGGCGGCCGGGCCGCTGGCGACGTTCGACGGCGCGGACTGCTGGGTCGATCACCCCTACAAGGCCGGCCTCGCCCTCATCGGTGATGCGGCCGGGCACACCGATCCGTCGTGGGGCCAGGGGCTGGCGCTGACGCTGCGCGACGCGCGCGAGCTGCGCGACGCGCTCTCGGCAAACGACGATTGGGACGCGGCCGGGCACGCCTATGCGCAGGCGCACGACCGCAGCTTCGGCACGATCCACACCGCGGACGACTGGCTGACGCAGTTCTTCTACGAGACGGGCCCCGAGGCGGATGCGCGCCGCGAACGCGCCTTCCCGCTCATCGCGCAGGATCCCACGCGCGTGCCAGATGTGGGTTTCAGCGGCCCGGACGGTGCGGTGCTGGACGAAGCAGCGAAGCGCCGCTTCTTTGCGGAGGAGTAAGCCTACTCGTCGTCCTCTTCGTCTTCCTCTTCGGACTCGCCGTGGGCGTGAGGAAGCGCGACGCTGGCGCGATCGTCGCCGTGGACGCGGCGGCGGGGCAGCGTATCCATCATTTCGCGCATCTTGCGCAGCGCATCGTTCGCGTTGCGGTCGTTCATGTCGACGCCCACCAGCGCGACACCGGCGTCGCGCAGAGCGACGAGGTCCGCCTGGCTGCAGTCGAGCGGGACGTGCACGAACAGCGGCTTGCGCACGAGTCCGGCGATCCGCTGGAGCTCAACCAAGCGCATGATGGTGATCGGCGCGCCATCGCGATCGATGTAAATCGCGTCGAAGGGAAGCGCTTCGAGCGCGCGCAGCTGGATGTCGGGCAGATCGTCGCGCAGCTGGAAGACGAGCGAGAGCTTCTGGTCCACGGTCGCGGCGGCCGGTGCGTTCGGGCCAAGCACGGCAAAATCGACACCGGCTTCCTTCAAGCGAAGGAGCTGCTCGCTCGAGACGTCAGCGGGGAATAGGCCGCACGCGCGCTCTTTCGCCGCGGCGACGGCTTCGGAGACATCCTTATCGCTCGGGCGGCCAGCGAGCAGCACCGCGTTGGCACCGGCTTCGACGGCGTCGCCCGCCGCGCGCGACCAGTGATCGCCGGCGATGGCGATGAGAAGCATCGTCGCCTGCGACTTGCGCGCCGACGTGCCGAAGCCCATCGGTTCGGGCTCGCGGCG
>CAYQLM010000110.1:0-8988 GCA_964418365.1 uncultured Dehalococcoidia bacterium | reverse complement strand
ACCCAGGCGTTCGGGTTGGCCACTACTATGGGCGTAGCGACAGACACCGGCATCGCAGGGCTAACCCTGGGCGGAGGTTATGGATGGCTCGCGGGTAAGTACGGCCTCGCCTGTGACAACCTCCTTTCCGTGGACGTGGTCACCGCTGAGGGGCAATTGGTCAGGGCGAGTGAAAGTGAGAATACGGATCTCTTCTGGGGCGTCCGTGGTGGCGGTGGCAACTTTGGCATTGCTACCTCCTTCGAGTACAAGCTGCATCCCGTGGGGCGGGTGCTTGGCGGAATAGCGATCTATCCTCTAGGCAAGGAAGTCCTCCGCTTCTTCGATGAGTTCTCAAGTACGTGCCCAGACGAGATGAGCTCCACCGCGCTGCTTACGACGGCGCCAGACGGGAGTCCGGCCGTCGCTATCGTCGCTTGCCACTGCGGCTCACTCGAAGAGGCAGAAACCGCCTTCAAGCCTCTCCGAACCTTTGGCCCAGCCCTCGCTGACATGATCGAGCCCAGAGCATACGTGGAGATGCAAAGCATCACTGACGAGAGTTGGCCCCCTGGTCACCTCTATTACTGGAAATCAAGCCTGATTCGCACGCTTAGCGACGAGTCGATCGAGACGCTCGTCGAACACGCTCAGAGAAAGCCCACCGCATCCTCCGTGATTTACATCCAGCAGCTACATGGGGCGGCTGGTCGTGTGGATCCCACGGCGACGGCCTTCCCGCACCGCTACGATCACTACAACTGCGGCTCGATGTTTCAGACTGAGGACCCCGCCGACACCGAACAGGGTATTCAGTGGAGTCGAGACTGCTGGGAAGCAATGCAACCCTTCGTTGAGAGCAGCAACTATGTCAACGACCTGGGCGAGGAGGGCGAGCAGCGGGTGAGAGAGGCCTACGGGCCCAACTACGCGAGGTTGGTGGCACTGAAGAACAAATATGACCCCACCAACTTCTTCCGCCTCAACGCCAACATCAAGCCGACGGTCTGACCGGCGTTGGTAGCCCCGCGCTGCTGAGAACGTCCGTTGGACACTCTCGCATCCCGTCTTGAACGACTATCAGGCGCTACAGGGCGTGGGGGAGCCTGTGCGGGTGTGGGCGGTGCTAGGCGACGCTTCGTCCTGCTCATCCTGAGGCCCTCGTAGGATGAGCGGACCGTCGAGGCCCGCTGTAGAATAGCCTCGTCATGGAGCCACGCATCCAGTACGCGAAGACGAGCGATGGCGTGAGCATCGCGTACTGGGCAATAGGCGACGGCGAGCCATTGGTGTACATGCCGAACGTCATCTGGAGCCACGCGCAGTTGGAATGGCAGTTCCTGGAGATCAGGCAGTGGTATGAGTTGTTGGCCGCGGACCGAAAGCTCGTCCGGTTCGATGCCAGGGGGACCGGCTTATCGCAGCGCGTCGTAGACGACTATTCGCTGGAAGCGCTGGAGCTGGACGTGGACGCGGTGGCCGAGCGTCTTGATCTCGATAGATTTGCTCTCTTCGCCAGCATCAACGCAGCGCCTGTAGCCATCGCCTACGCGGCGCACAATCCGAAGCGGGTGTCCCGCCTGATCCTCTGGTGTTACGCACCGAACGCCGACATGGCAGGATCACGCTACCTGTCGCTGCAAGCGCTCCAGCAGGTCATGGATAGGGACTGGGAGACCTACACAGAGACGCGGGCGGGCATGGAGTTTGGTTGGTCGGCAGGGGAGGTTGCGCACAGATACGCAGCGTTCCTGAGGGAGTGCATTACACCGGAGATGGCGTCGCGGGCATATGACGTGGTTGGAGCGTTCGATGTCATGCCGCTCTTGCCCAAGATCACGTCACCGACGCTGGTCCTCCACCGACAGGATCTTTACTTCTGGGGTGTGGAGGCCTCGCGAGCGCTGGCAGCACGAATACCAGGCGCCAGTCTGATGCTGCTAGAGGGTGTTTCCGCTGCGCCGTTTCTCGGCGACGTTGAAAAGGTGCTGAGGGCCGTCGAAGGGTTCCTCAGTGACGGCCAGCAAGCAGCTGCCGCGCAACCGCCTCCTAAGAATGCCACGTCCGGCACCGCGATCATCCTGTTCGCCGACATTGCGGACTCCACGGCGCTGACAGAGCGGCTGGGGGACGCGGCGTTTCGAGCGAAGGCGCGCGACCTAGACGAAGCGCTGCGCCGCGCGATCAGCTCGAACGGCGGTACGGCTATCGAAGGCAAGCTGCTCGGTGATGGCGTGCTTGCCACCTTCGGCGCGGCGCGCGAGGCGATCGCATGCGCGCAGGCCATCCACAGGATGGCCGGGTCAAGGGTCAAGGGTCAGGGGTCAAGCCCGGACGATGCGTTGTTGTTGCATATCGGGATACACGCCGGTGACGTGATCCGCGAAGCGAACAACGTCTACGGTGGCGCGGTGAACATCGCAGCGCGGGTGGCGAGCGAGGCTGCTGCGGGCGAGACGCTCGTGTCGGGCACCGTGCGCGACCTGGCGCGGACGTCGGCCGGCGTGTCGTTCGAGGACCGCGGCGAGCGCGAGCTGAAGGGCGTCGGGGAGCCGGTGCGGGTGTTCGCGGTGCGAAAGGGTGAAGCGAGAGATGGCTAGACGAACGGCCAGATCCCTCGGGCTCCGCCCCCCCGTCCTTCTACCCCGCACCCCTCGGGATGACAGAGGCTGGGAGCCGGTACGGGTGTGGGCGGTGGTGGCTAGTCGCTAGTTGCGTTCGGCGTCGAGAAACGAGCGTCCGGCCGTCGTAATCGTGACGACCATGCCAGCGCCATCGCGTCGCTCGCAGCTCACGAATCCTAGGTCGACCGTGTCCTCCCAGATCGGGAGGCGAGGGCAAGAAGTCCGCCAGGCGTCCATCACGTCCGAGTAGGCTCGCGGGTGGCTAGCGATCCACTCAACCAGGTCAAGCACGAGCGCCTTGTTCTCAATGTTCAAGATCCGGCCTCGACGTATGAAGTCCATTCATGCTAGCGGGTCGGGCGCTGCGCGCGCCATTGGTGGGCCGCCGGCTGGCGCGAATAGCGTATTTCTTCCCACCCGCCCACCCAGTAAGGTAATTTACTGGGGGACACCCCCAGACCCCCGGCGGAAGGGCTCCGCCCCTCTGCACTCCCCCGTTACGACGAACGCTCACCGCGAGGGATCAGATTCCTCGCTTCGCTCGGAATGACAGTTCGCTAGGAGGCATCAGCATGAGCGCACGCAAGAAGGTGACCATCGTCGGGGCGGGGATGACGGGCGGGGCGATGGCGCAGCGCCTGGCCGAACGCAACATCTGCGACGTCGTCTTGCAGGACGAGCCGTCGATTGTGGAGACGATGCACTACGGCAAGGCGCTCGATACGGCGCAATCGGCCGCCTGGCTGGGCTTCGAATCGCAGGTCACCGCCACGGACAGCTGGGAGGCCACCGCCGGCTCCGATGTCGTCGTGTGCACGGCCGGCGCGCCGCGCAAGCCGGGCATGAGCCGCGAAGAGCTGCTGAACAATAACGCTGCCATCGTCCGCGACAAGGTACAGAACGCGGTGAAGCACTCGCCGAACGCCGTGCTGATCATCTTCGCGAACCCGATGGACGCCATGTGCCATGTGGCGTTCTCCACGTCGAAGTTCCCGCGCGAGCGCGTCATCGGCCAGGGCGGCATGCTCGACACCGCCCGCTATCGCACGTTCGTCTCGCGCGAGCTGGGCGTTTCGATTCGCGACGTCCACGGCTACGTGCTGGGCGGCCACACCGATACAACGATGGTGCCCATCGTGAGCACGACGACCGTCGGCGGCATGCCACTGACGTCGCTGCTGTCCGCGGACAAGATCGATGCGCTCGTCCAGCGCACGATGAAGGGTGGGGCGGAGGTGCTGGGCCTGCTCAAGAGCGGCAGCGCCTACCAGGCTCCCGGCGCGGCCACGATCGCGATGGTGGAGGCGATCGTGATGGACCAGGGGCGGCTGATGCCGTGCGCGATCCACCTGGAGGGTGAGTACGGCATCAAGGACCTCTTCTGCGGCACGATGGTGAAGCTCGGCGCGGGCGGCGTCCAGCAGGTCTACGAAGCGCCCGTCTCGCCGGATGAGCTGGCGAAGATCCGCGCCGCGGCAGACGCCACGAAGGAGTTGATCGGACTCCTGACGTAATAGTGGCCTGCGTGGTGGCGTGAATCGCGAGGGGCCAGATGCTTCGCTTCGCTCAGCATGACGGATCGGTGCGGAGGCGACGAAGGAGCTCATCGGGCTGCTGGCGTAAGGTGCCCTTCGGTGGAGCGTTGGATCACGAGGGGCCAGATGCTTCGGGGATTGTATACTTGACACGGAAACGATTCTGTGAGATACTTGTCTCATGGGACCCGCTTTCGGCTCGCTTTCTTCGGTTTCTCGTCAGGGTTCGCTAACTTCTTCAACTCCTTCAGCGCCTTCGGCGGGAACACCCGGCGCGCTAGTTCATCGCTCGTTAGATCGCGGGCGCTCTTCTTCTTACGTGGCATAGGGGGTCTCCAATGGCAAAGGCCAAGCAGTCCGACACGATGAACCTAATGAAGCTGATGGTTGACTTCGACACAGACAAAGAGTGCCGCGATGCGCTCGAACAACTGCGTTGGCCCGAAGGTGTGCGCTGTCCTCGCTGCGAAGGCGAGAAGGTCTATCGCGCTGAGCCTCGAAAGCAGTTTGACTGCGCACTATGCGGCTACCAGTTCAGTGTAACAAGCGGGACGATCTTCAACGATTCTCACTTGCCGTTGCCTAGTTGGTTCGCTGCTACGTATCTGATCTGCGAGAGCAAGAAGGGCATGAGCGCGAACCAGATCAAGCGAACGCTCGGCGTCTCGTACAAGACGGCATGGTATCTCTGTCACCGCATTCGCGCCGCCATGAAGGACGCAACGCCGGAAGCCTTGCGCGGAACGATTGAGTTTGACGAAACATGGATCGGTGGCAAGGTACGCGGCATGGGCAAGGGCTACCGAAAGAACAAAGCCGCTGTCGTCGGTGCTGTGCAACGCGGCGGTGAAATCAGGTTGAAGGTCGTAAAGCGCGTCAACAAGTATCACGTCCAGAAGTTCATCAAGTCGGTCGTTGACGATGACGCCGAACGTTACATGACTGACGAGTCCTACGTGTACAACAAGCTCGCGGACCAAAACACGACCCATGAGACGGTCAATCACAAGGCCGAGGAATGGGTACGCGGAGACATGCACACCAACACGGTCGAGGGCGTCTGGTCGCTCTTGAAGCGCTCGATCATCGGCAGCTATCATCAGCTCTCGGCCAAGCACTTGCCGGCCTACCTGGACGAAATCAGCTTCCGGTACAACAATCGTGATAACGATTACCTCTTTCGGGACACGCTGACGGCGCTGCTCGCAGCTCAGCCGATGCCCTACAAGGACTTGATTAAGGACAAAGCTTCGCTCTCGACGCAGTACAGGCGGAAGCGGAAGCCCAAGAAGCCAGAGTAGGGAGTACATGTGCAGCCTACTCGGGGGCAAGGAACGTATCACTGTGCCCGAGCTGTATCTGAATGGTGCGGCCATTCGGGCCTTCAGACGTTACGGTCAATCGCACCGCCGATAGACTCACCGAACGAATCGTTCCCGTCCCCATCCTTTCCTGGTGTATTTCCTTGGCAATCTCGGGCAGTATGTACTGCTTCATCTTGAATACATGTTCATGCCCCCGTGGTTTTCTGGAACCTCCGTCAGACTCGATCTTGTCGGGCAGTTCATTCCCTTTGTAAATGCCGTGGCCTTCGGCGGGGCCAACTAGAATATCATGGACGCCGCCGTTGTAAATGGTCAGCCCCAATTCGATCCATGGGCGATACTTCTCTGGGCTAAATTCGCAGTTGATAAATGTCTGCCTGCGAATTATCAGGTGGCGTGCTGGATCATTCGCGTCCTCGCGGGCGATGTCGAGCAACCACTGATTCGGATCGGGTGCATCCTTGCGGTGCATCGGCCAGAGGTAGCGGTATGACCTGAGAAAGCTCACTACGGGAATCAGCGAGAGCACTAGCCACGCCGGGAGTCCTATAAGAATCACACCGAAGATGAGAAGCCGAGATAGATTGAACATCCAATCAGGCACAGTTTCGCCCGCCGCTTGATACACTTCCGGCAACAGGACTGCGGCTGCAATGAGCGCGCCGCCAAGCGTCGTCCGAATCAACAGGCTCTTGTTGTTCATATACCCTCCATGGCAAGCGAAGGTATCCCTTCGGGTTCTTGCCACGAGGATAACCCTGCGGGCTATTCCGCGTCAAGTAAACAATCCCCGATGCTTCGCTTCGCTCAGCATGACAGTTCGGCGCGGACGCCACTAAGGAGCTGATCGGACTCTTGACGTAATAGTGGCCTGCGGAGAATAGTTCGGCGCGAGGGATCAGATTCCTCCTCCTGCGGCGGACAGGTCGCCGCGCTCGGAATGACAATTCGAGGCGGACACGAGGAAGGAGCTCATCGCGCTGCTGACGTAGGTGGCCTCCGTAGTGGCGTGAATCGCGAGGGGCCAGATGCTTCGCTTCGCTCAGCATGACAGTTCGCCGCGGATGCGACGAAGGAGCTCATCGGCGTCCTGATGTGACAGCTACCGTGGAAGAGCGTCTCGCCTTCGATGAAGTTCCCGAGATATACGATCGCGTCCGGCCGACGTATCCCGGCCAGGCGTTCGACGACATGTTCTCGTATCTCGAGACGGAACTCTCCGTCGCGGAAGCCGCGGTTCTGGAGATCGGGCCGGGAACGGGCAAAGCGACGCGGTCGCTGCTGGAGCATGGCGCGCGCGTCGTCGCGGTTGAGATAGGCCCCAGCCTGGCCGCGTTCCTTGAGCGCAAGCTCTGCCCCGAGTTTCCGGGGCGGCTGCACGTCATCAACAGCTCGTTCGAAGAGTGCGACGTCGAGCAGCAGAGCTTCGACCTCGTCGTCTCGGCCACAGCGTTCCACTGGATCGATCCGGCCGTTCGGATGCAGAAGTCGCACGACGCGCTGCGGCCAGAAGGTGCCATCGCCATCATCATGACGAACCAGATCCGCTCCGATGTCGATCGCGGCTTCTTCGAACACGTGTTGCCCATCTACAAGAAGTACCGGCCGGACGAACGTCCGGCGGCCGTGCCGGACGAGAACGTCGTGCCGGATGAGTACGACGAGGTGAAATCGAGCGGGCTCTTCGTCGACGTGGTGCTCAAACGCTATCGATGGGACCAGACGTATGCGACTGACGCGTATGCCGACCTAGTCCGCTCGTACGCGAATACGCAGGTGATGCCCGAGGAGCCCCGCGAGGCGCTCATCGCCGATCTCTGCCGCGTCATCGATGAGGAGTACGGCGGCTCGGTGACGAGGCCGTTGGTGATCACGCTCACGCTCGGCCGCCGCGCACAAGCCTAACCGTCGTTCCTCCCTCCGAGTGACGATATCGGTGGTCCTGAAGCGTAGGGCTTGACGAGCCTGGCCTCCTCCGGGTAAGCTTCACACTAGGGGTGAATGGGTGCAGGTCTCGTTCCGGACGAGCCAGCTCCGGCGAGCTTTCGAGGAAAGCAAGCAAGGAGTCCGCCTCCGGGGAGAAGCAGTCGCCCGAAAGTACATCATGCGAGTTGTGACGCGCGAAAGCGCCCGGGACTTCGACGAGGTGCGAAGCTTGGTCTCCTTGCGAGCACATCCACTCCGCGGGACCCGGGAAGGGCAGTGGGCACTCGACCTCACGGCGCGCTACCGCCTTATCGTGAGGCTATCGAACGACGGTGAAGAAGTGGTGATCGAGGAGGTGAGCAGTCATTATGGCGACTAAAAGCAAGCAGCCGCACGGCTCCGATCTCGCGATCCACCCCGGGGAAGTCCTCGCCGACGAGCTGAGAGCGCGTTCGATGACTCAGCGCACGCTCGCGGAAGCCATTGGCCGGCCCGAGCAGGCGATTAGCGAGATCATCCGTGGCAAAAAGGGAATCACCGCCGAGACGGCGCTCCAGCTTTCCGATGTATTCGGAGTGTCGGCGGAGTTCTGGATGAACCTCCAGAGCACGTATGCACTGACACTCGCCCGCGAAGCTGCGGGCGCCAAACGCCGGACGCTGAGCCGACCGCTCCGCAAAGGTGCGACACCTAAGCGTGCAGCGACACGGTAGCGTTGAACGCGGAGCTATACTTGGGGGGCGGGCAGAACTAAAGCTCTGTCCCGCAAGGAGCGCCCGGCTGAAGCCCGGCCTGCGGATCACAGAAGAGGCGTGACATGGCCACAGACACAACCACTCGAGTGCGCGAGGTGCCCGTCGACCGGATCACGGAGACGGTGGCCGAGCTGTGCGAGAACGCCACGCACTTCCTCCCCGCCGATGTCGTCGCGGGGCTGGAGCGCGCGCGCGAGACCGAGAAGTCGGAGCTCGGCAAGCAGGTGCTGATCGAGATCCTGGAGAACGTCGATATCGCCAAGCGCGACATGATCCCGCTCTGCCAGGACACCGGCACGACCGTCGTCTTCGTCGAGCTGGGGCAGAACGTGCACGTCGTGGGCGGCTCGCTGGTCGAGGCGATCAATAAGGGCGTCTCGAAGGGCTACACGGAGGGCTACCTGCGCGCCTCGATCGTCGACCATCCGTTCTCGAGTCGCGTGAACACGAAGGACAACACGCCAGCCGTCATTCACGTCGATGTGGTGCCGGGCGACACGTTCAAGATCAAGGTCCTACCCAAGGGCGGCGGCTGCGAGAACATGAGCCGCTTCACGGTGATGCTGCCGTCGGCAGGGAAGGACGCCATCGTCGAGTTCGTCCTGCGCACGATCGAGGAGTCGGGCGGCAACCCGTGTCCGCCGCTCATCGTGGGAGTCGGCGTCGGCGGCTCGTCTGAGCATTGCATGTTCCTGGCGAAGAAGGCCGTCACGCGCGGCGTCGACACGCACAGCGACGACCCGGAGACGGCGCAGTTCGAAGGCGAGCTGCTCGAGAAGGTGAATGCGCTGGGCGTGGGGCCGCAGGCCGTCGGCGGGCTGAACACGGCGCTGGCGGTGAACAT
>CAYQLM010000109.1:0-9183 GCA_964418365.1 uncultured Dehalococcoidia bacterium | reverse complement strand
TCTCGCGGCCGAAGAAGGAGACGAGCACCTTCACCTTGCCCTTCTCCAGGTTGAGCTCGTCCACCTGGCTGACGAAGTCCTGGAACGGCCCATCGACGATGCGCACGCTCTGGCCGATGGCGAAGCCGACCTTGATCTTCGGCTCCTCGACGCGCATCTGGCGGAGGATACGGCGCACCTCTTCCGGCTCCAGCGGAACGGGCCGCGTGCCGGAACCGACGAAGCCGGTGACGCCAGGCGTGTTGCGCACGACGAACCAGGCGCGGTTCGACTCCGGATCGTCTTCCTTGAGCTCGATCATCTGGACGAGGATGTAGCCGGGGAAGATCTTTTTGGATACCGTGCGCCGCTGGCCGTCGCGGATCTCGATCTCGTCCTCAGTAGGCACCACGACGCGGTAGACGAGGTCTTGCGCGTCCATCGACGCGATGCGGTGCTCGAGGTTGGTCTTCACCTTGTTTTCGTGACCGGAGTACGTGTGGATGATGTACCAGACGCGTCCTTCCTGAAACGCCTCTTCCTCCGTGGGGATGGCGCGACGCGTATCTTTTTCAGCCGCTGCCTCTACCGGAGCAGAGACCCGGCGATCGTTCGGTTGTGTCACCATCAGCGAAGCAGGGTGCGGTTGATTGCCCAGTTGAAGAAGATGTCGATACCACCGAGAAACAGTCCGGCTATGCCGGCGACGACGAGGACGACGACAGTGAGGTACCAGGTCTCCTCTCGAGATGGCCAGGTCACCTTACGGAGCTCCGCGACGATCTCTTCGGCCCAGCGCGGGCGCAGGATCGCCATGACGCCCCGGCTCTCGCGGCCCTGCTGCGGACGGCGGGTGCCACCAGGGCGGATACCGGGCGCGCGGGCCGGACGACCAGAAGGCTTGGTCTCCAGAACGGGGTGCCGTCGCATCGCTCGGCTCATGGTCTTGTCCCTTCAGCGTACCTCACGGTGGGCGCGGTGGCGCCGGCAACGTGGGCAGTACTTCTTCAACTCCAGGCGGTCGGCGTCATTGCGGCGGTTCTTGGACGTGGCGTAGTTCCGCTCCTTACACTCCGTGCAGGAGAGCGTCACGACGTTACGATCTTCTTTCTTGGCCACGTTACTCCAGAATCTTGGTGAAGACGCCCGCGCCGACGGTGCGGCCACCTTCGCGGATGGCGAAGCGGAGGCCTTCCTCCATAGCGACGGGCTGGATGAGCTTGATCTTCATCTTGGTATTATCGCCCGGCATGATCATCTCTACGCCGTCCGGCAGCTCGATGGCGCCCGTGACATCGGTGGTGCGAATGTAGAACTGGGGCCGGTAGCCGTTGAAGAACGGCGTGTGGCGGCCGCCCTCCTCCTTGGAAAGCACGTAGACCTCGGCTTCGCAGTAGCTGTGCGGCGTGATGGTGCCGGCCTGGGCGAGCACCTGGCCGCGCTCGACGTCCTCACGCTCGATGCCACGGAGGAGACAGCCGACGTTGTCACCGGCTTCGCCTTGGTCCAGGGTCTTCTTGAACATCTCGACGCCGGTGACGATGGTCTTGCGGGTCTCCTTGAGGCCGACGATCTCGATCTCGTCGCCGGTGTGGACGACGCCCCGCTCGACACGGCCGGTGACGACGGTGCCACGGCCCTTGATGCCGAAGACGTCTTCGACCGACATGAGGAACGGCTTGTCCTTGGGCCGCTCGGGAAGCGGGATGTAGTCGTCAATGGCATGGACGAGATCCCAGATGGGCTTGTACGCCGGGTCGTCCGGGTCCTCGCTGGTGCACTCCATGGCCTTAAGCGCGCTGCCGCGAATGATCGGAAGGTCATCCCCCGGGTAGTTGAACTTGCTAAGCAGCTCGCGCAGCTCCAGCTCAACGAGGTCGAGCA
The DNA here is from genome assembly GCA_964418365.1 of uncultured Dehalococcoidia bacterium. Lineage (GTDB taxonomy): Bacteria > Chloroflexota > Dehalococcoidia > DSTF01 > RBG-16-68-14 > JBBDXS01. Next base: position 7,320 of record CAYQLM010000109.1, on the reverse strand, counting down.
GCTCGGGGTCGTCCATCATGTCAACCTTGTTCAGGAAGACGACGATGCTGGGGACCTCGACCTGGCGGGCGAGGAGGATGTGCTCCCGCGTTTGCGGCATGGGGCCATCGGGAGCGGCGACGACGAGGATAGCGCCGTCCATCTGGGCCGCTCCGGTGATCATGTTCTTGATGTAGTCGGCGTGGCCGGGGCAGTCGACGTGCGCGTAGTGCCGCTTCTCGGTCTCATATTCGACGTGGGCGATGGCGATGGTGATGCCGCGCTCGCGCTCTTCAGGCGCGTTGTCGATGCTGAAGAAGTCTCGGTAGGGCGCCAAGCCCTTATATGAGAGCACCTTCGTGATAGCGGAAGTGAGCGTCGTCTTCCCATGGTCAACATGGCCGATAGTGCCCACGTTGACGTGGGGCTTTGTGCGCTCGAACTTCTGCTTAGCCATTCCCGTTCCTCCTTGTTTCCTGTGCCAGGTACCCCCTGGGCAATTGCTCCCGGCGCTGCGGGCGCCCTACTCAATGATGGAGCCCACATCCGGACTCGAACCGGAGACCTCGCCCTTACCAAGGGCGTGCTCTGCCAACTGAGCTATGTGGGCGCACTCCTCGCGCCGGAAGCCGGCTCCAGTTCGCCGAGACTTTCCTAAATCTTGGCCCTTCGGGCGTCCGGCGTCAACTCTCGCTGGTGGAGGGGGCAGGATTCGAACCTGCGTAGCCCGTCAGGGCAGCGATTTTACAGACCGCTCGTTTTAGCCGCTCACGCACCCCTCCTTGAGCGGTGGAGCCCGCGAGGGGATTCGAACCCACCAACCTACCGATTACAAATCGGTTGCGCTACCGTTGCGCCACGCGGGCCTGGCTCCTCCGTCGGGGTGAACGACCCCGAGCCGAAGCCAGGGGCCTAACAAAACAACGCCCCCGACATCGGGGCTTCGCCATCTAGTATAGGGAAGTGGATTCTGACAAGTCAAGCGACCTAGAATCGGGCCTGACCTCTTGACCCGTGCTATACTCCGAACAACGTTCATCCCTACAGGAGGTGCATCCCATGCGTACAGCTACTTCCCTGATGCGCCCCGAGGTCCGGGCGGTCTAGCCTTAGGCTACCTCCGCTCGACATCGGGTGCGCTCCTGCCCGACAGTCGTTTCGTTTCGCCCCGTACCTTCGGGGCCCTACCACAAGGAGCACTTCTTGTCTACTTCTGTCTCTTTCGAAACCGCCGCGCCGGAGCCCGTCGCGCGCGTGGTCGATCTCATGTCTACCTACCAGCACGACTGGGCGCTCTGCGGCGGCTGGGCCGTCGACGCCTGGCTCGGCCGGCTGACGCGCGAACACGGCGACACCGATGTCATTGTGTTCGATCAGGGCGTGCTGTTCGAGCATTTGCCTGGCTGGCAACTGCTCGCCCACGATCCCCTTGCGCCGGAGCACAACGGCGAGTGGTGGGACGGCGACCGAGTTCTCAGCCACCGCTCCCATATCCATGCCAGACCGCCTGATCGGCGCAGCACTTTGCCCGAGGGCGGCATTGCGACCACCGAGGGGGGCTTCGGCCTCGAGTTCCAGCTGAACGAGCGCGCCAGAGGCGACTGGGTCATGCGCGGTGAGCCACATGTCTCCTTGCCGCTTAGCCGGGCCGTCCGGGACTCCGCGTGGGGCCTGCCGACGGTGACGCCGGAGGTCCTGCTTTTCTACAAAGCCGCGGACCTGCGCCGCCGCGACAAGCTGGACTTCCTCGCCCTGCTTCCTCAGCTCACGGCGGACCAGCGCGACTGGCTCAGGGAGGCGATCGCCCTCGTCGGCCACCCGTGGCTGACTCAGCTCGCCACATAACCGTCGCATGATCGCCAGGTAGTGGGTCAGGCCGGCTGACCCACTACCTGGCCCCTATCCCTTGCGCCGAACTCCTGGGTCTGGCACCATACATCTCGCTGAAGACAGCGGGTTCTGCCCTCACCCCTAGCCCCTCTCCCAAAGGGAGAGGGGAACGTGGCGACAGTAGGCAGAGCAAAGCGTAAGCGCCCGCCGAGGCCAGTCGAGCAGAGCGGCCATTCAAGGCCTGCGTCTCTTATGCTCGCGCCCTGTCTTCAGCAGGGCGCTTTTTCGTGCCCCAGGAAGAGGTTAGAAGGATGCCAACCGAGAAGAAAGTCGCGACGGTCAAGGAGCTGCGCGAGCGCATCGAGCGGGCGACGATCGTTATCGCGGCCGAGTACCGCGGGATGTCGGTCTCCGAGATCGCGGCGCTGCGGAAGACGATCCGCGACGCCGGCGTCGAGATGAAGGTGGTAAAGAACCGCCTGTTCATGCGGGCCGCGGGCGAGGCGCAGCAGCCCGGTCTCTCGGAGCTGCTGGTTGGGCCGACGGCGGTGCTCTTCGGCTACGAGGACGTCTCGGCTTCGGCGAAGGTGGTGACGGAGTACGCGCGGACGGCGCGGAACGCCTTCGCGGTGCGGAGCGGCATGATGGATGGCCAGCTCCTGAGCGCGGTGGAGATTCTGGACCTGGCCAGCCTGCCGACCCGGCCGGTGCTGCTCGCGCAGCTGGCCGGGCTGCTCCAAGCGCCGGTCACGCGACTGGCTTCGCTGCTGAACGGCGCGGTGCGGAACCTCGCGGGACTGCTCGATGCCCGGGCGAGACAACTCGAGGAGACGCAGCCGGTCGCCGAGGCCCCCGCGGCCATGGCGGAAGCATCCGCCGCCGAGCAACCGGCGGTCGCGGAAGAACCAGATAGCGAGACAACACCGGCCAACGAGGAACCACCAACAGAGGAACCAGTGGCTCCGGAACAACCGGATACTGAAGAACAACCGGCCAGCGAATAGAGGGAGACGATCATGGCAACGAAAGTCGACCAGGCACTCGACATCATCAAGGAGATGACCGCGATTGAGCTTCGTGACCTGAACAAGATGATCGAAGAGGAGTTCGGCGTCACGGCGGCGGCTCCCATGGCGTTCGCGCCCGCAATGGCAGGCGCTCCGGGCGCTGCCGCTCCGGAGGCCGTAGAGGAGCAGACCACGTTCACCGTCATGCTCAAGGAGATCGGCCCCAACAAGATCAACGTGATCAAGGCCGTCCGTGAAGTGACGACGCTGGGCCTGAAGGAAGCGAAGGACCTCGTCGAGTCCGCGCCGGTGGCGGTGAAGGAAGACGTCAGCAAGGAAGACGCAGGGACGGCGAAGAAGAAGCTCGAAGACGCAGGCGCGACCGTCGCCCTGCAGTAGCTCCGTAACACCTGTCGTCTAGCACTGCACCGGCGCGCCTGCTATAGTAGCGCCGATGCAGTGCTACGCCTGTGATCATCAGGCGACGCGTCAGTGCCGCCGCTGCGCTCGGGTCTACTGCGAGATCCACGGCGGAGATCTCTGCGCGGAATGCCTGAGCCCCGTCAGCTCCCTGCCCTCCTTTAACCTGTACCGCGGATCGCTGCTGGCGCTGCTGGTGGGCACGGCGGTGGCGCTGTGGCTCATCGTGCGGCCGCCGGGGTCCAGCAGCGGCAACCAGATCCTGCTCTCGGAGCTGACGCCGACCACCGCCGTCACGCAGACCACGCGCACGACGACGCCGGCGCGCACGGCGCTCGCAACGCCCACGATCGGCGTGCTCGCGACGAACACCGCGGTGCCGCCGCCGGCGGCGACGCCTGGCCCGCGGCCGTACATTGTGCAGGACGGCGATACGCTGATCGGCATCGCAACGCAGTTCGCGCCACCCGGACTGGATCCCTATGCGTACGCCCAGCAGATCGCGGCCGCGAGCGGCATCGGCATTAGCGACGCGATCTCGGTCGGCGAGACGCTGACGCTCCCGTAGGCACGCGCATGCCGTCGAGCCGCGGCTCGGCCCGATCGTCCGTCGTACGCACGGCGGCGCTCTTCGCGCCCTTCTTTGCGCTGTCTCTGCTAGGATTCATCTACCTCGCGGCGGGCGCGGGGAAGAGCGGGACGAACGGGAGGATCGTCGCCATGGTGCTGGTTGGCTCAGTCGTGCTCCTGTTGGGATACCAGGTAGTGCAATCGGTACGTGACATGTTCGCAAGCCTGCGGGAGACGGTGGGGCTGGTGGAGCGGCGCTGGAGCCGAAACGAGTTCTTCTTGTTCCACAACACGTATGTCTTCGTGAAGAAGGACGTGTACCGGCTGTCGCCGGAGCAGGCGCTCGAGGTTGAGCTGGGTGACATGGTACGCATCATGCATCTGCCCCACACGAGCACCGTCGAAACGATCGAGCGGATGCCGAGGAACGGCGGAGCGGCCTCGTCGAATGGCTGAGCCACGCACGAACGGCTACCAGGCGCGCATCCGCGATCTGCCGGCGACGGACCGGCCGCGAGAGCGGCTGCGCGACGCCGGGCCGAGCGCGCTCTCGAACCAGGAGCTGCTCGCGATCCTGCTGCGCACGGGCTCGGCGGCGGAGAGCGCGCTGGTGCAGGCGAACCGGCTGCTGGGACGCTTCCGAGGGCTCGTCGGGCTGGCGCGCGCTGGCTTCGCCGAGCTCTGTGCGGAGCACGGCCTGGGCGAGGCGAAGGCGGCGCAGGTACAGGCGGCGCTGGAGCTGGGCAAGCGGCTGGCCGCCGCGCAGCCGGAGGAGCGCGTCTCGATCCGGTCGCCGGAGGACGTGGGAAACCTGCTCCAGGGCGAGATGGGGCTGCTCGATCAGGAACACCTGCGGGTGCTGCTGCTGAATACCCGCAACCAGGTGCTGGGCACGCATGAGGTGTATCGGGGCAGCGTACACACGGCTGTCGTGCGCATCGGAGAGCTCTTCCGGGAGGCCTTGCGGCAGAACGCGCCCTGCATCATCCTGGTGCACAATCACCCGTCCGGCGACCCCACGCCATCTTCGGAGGACATCGCGATGACGAAACAGGCGATCGCCGCGGGCGAGCTGCTCGATGTCGAGGTGCTGGACCACGTGATCATCGCGCACGCGCGCTTCGCGAGCCTGAAGTCGATGAAGGTGGCGTTCTCGTGATTAGAGACGGAGGTGGCGCATGACATTGATGAAGACGTTTGAGAGCCCCGATGAACCGTTAGGCCCTCTGCTCCGCGAGATACATCAGGGGAAGATTCAACTCCCAGAGTTCCAGCGTAAGTGGATATGGGATGACCAGCACATCAGGAGCCTTCTGGCCAGCGTGTCGCGTTCATTTCCGATCGGCGTCATCATGCTGTTACAGGAGGGCGGTGACGACATACGCTTCAAGACGACTGCCCTGGCCGGAGCACCGTTGAACTTGGAGCTCAAGCCCGAACGCCTCATCCTAGACGGGCAGCAACGTTTGACCTCTCTCTACCAAGCCCTATTCTCCGATCAACCGGTCGACACCAAGAACGACAAGGGGAAGCATGTCAAACGTCACTACTACATCGATATCAACGCTGCCCTCGACCCAGCTGCCGACCGGGAAGAAGCTATCGTTGGAGTAGATGGGGAACGAAAACTTCGCCAGGCGCGCGGGAAGATCCTGGACGTGTCGACACGCGAAAGGGAGTTTGAACTTGGCTTATTTCCTGTAGCGCAGACTCTCGACTCTAGTGACTGGCGTATGGCCCATCAGGAGTTCTGGAAGTACGACAAGGACCACATTCAGTTGTTCAACGCTTTCCATCGGGAGGTAATCCAGCGGTTTGAGCAGTACCAAATTCCCGCCATCGTCCTGAAGAAGGAGACGCCAAAGGAAGCCGTCTGCCATGTATTTGAAAAGGTGAATACGGGTGGCGTTCCCCTCACCGTGTTTGAGCTGCTCACGGCTACGTTCGCGGTCGACGATTACTCGTTGAAGGATGACTGGGAGACCCGGTGCCAGGCGTTCGCGAAGCTCGATCATCCTGCACACGCCGGCAAGAGCCCGCTACATCGCATTGAGAACACGGACTTTCTCCAAGCCGTAGCTCTGCTCGCAACTCGAGAACGACGGGTGCAGAAGGCGCGGGAAGGCGTTTCTGATGAGCACCTGCCAGGCATTAGTTGTAAGCGCAAGGACTTGCTGAGTCTGACTCTGGACGAGTACGAGCGTTGGGCTGACCCGATTACAGAAGGGTACATGCGCACCGCCAAGATGCTTTTTGGCCAAAGGATCTTCTCCGAACGCGACCTGCCGTACAGAACCCAACTGACTCCCCTTGCAGCGATCCTTGCATTGCTGGACAAGCAGGCGGACACCGATCCGGTCCAGCAAAGGCTGCTGCGTTGGTTCTGGTGCGGTGTCTTCGGGGAGCTATACGGCGGTAGCATCGAGTCGCGCTTTGCCCGGGATCTGGCCGAAGTCCTGGCCTGGATCGACGGCGGGCCGGAGCCATCCACGATCCTGGATGCCAGCTTCAATCCTACTCGCCTGCGCTCCATGCGGACACGGCAGAGCGCGGCCTACCGAGGTCTTCATGCGCTCCTGATCCGCGATGGTGCGCTGGACTTCAAGGCTGCTCAAGGGATCGACGTAGCGATGTACTTTGACGAAGCTATCGATATCCACCACATCTTCCCAAGAGACTGGTGTACGAAGAACAACATCGGCGAGCGGAGTGAATGCATTCTCAATAAGACTCCGCTCTCGGCTTCGACTAATCGCATCATTGGCGGCGTGGCGCCGAGTGAATACTTGCCGAAGCTTCAGAAACGTTATGGGATCTCTGAGGAGCGGATGAATGACATCCTTGGAACACACATCATCGATCCCACTCTGCTTCGAGCGGACAACTTCGACAATTTCTTCGCGGCGCGAGAAGAAGCCGTACTTCGGCGCATCGAGCAGGCGATAGGCAAGCCCATTCCTCGTGAGGCAGCCGTGGATGCCGAAGAGGGATACGACGATGAAGAGATTGAGGAAGTGGCGTGATGCCTACTAGGACAATCAAGCTGGCGTTCGCATGATCCGCCTCGTCGCGCTCGACCTCGACGGCACGCTGCTGGGGCCAGACTGGAAGGTGGCCGAGGCCGACAAGGAAGCGATCGCGGTCGCGCTCGAGCGCGGCGTGCACATCGTCATCGACACGACGCGCTGGTACGAGATCGCGCTGCGGACGGCGCGACGCCTGGGGCTGACCGCGCCGATGGTCTGCCACAACGGAGCGCACATCAAATCGCCGGAGAGCGGCGACGAGCTGCTGCACCTGCCGATCGCGACGGACGTGGCCCGGGAGATCGCCGCGTTTTGCGACGACCGTCAGTGGGAAACGTACACAACGATCGCGGGCGTGACCTACATGCGCACGCGCTGGCAGGCGCAGATCGACCCGGCGCGGCTGCCGCCGGACATGCGCGTCGCGGCGACCCACGCCGAGCACGTGACCGGGCCGGCGACGGGCATCATGGCGTTCGGGGAGGAGG
>CAYQLM010000108.1:0-9430 GCA_964418365.1 uncultured Dehalococcoidia bacterium | reverse complement strand
GATCGCCTCCAGGTCAGGGATCTCGGGCATCGTCGCTGCGGGGATAGGAGCCCAGGATGCGGCAGAAGAACGCCTTCTCTTCGACCGCGCGGAGGGCTTCGGCCACAGGCGGATCGGAGCGGTGGCCTTCGAGATCGACGAGAAAGATGTAAATGCCCAGCTCTTCGCGAGACGGGCGCGATTCGATCTTCGTCAGATTGATCGAGCGGTCGCTGAACACCTGGAGCACTTCGATGAGCGTGCCCGGGCGATCGTGCGCGACGGTGAACGCGATGGAAGTCTTGTCGTGGCCGGTGGGCGCGGCGTCAGTCGGCGCGACGACCACGAATCGCGTCTTGTTGTTCGGCGCATCGCCGATGCCACGTTCGAGGACCTCGGCGCCGTAGAGGTGAGCTGCGCGCGCGCCCGCGATGGCAGCGCCCCCCGGCACGCTCATGACCTCCTCGACGGCGGCGGCGTTTGACAAGGCTGCGACTTGGCGCGCTCGCGGGAAACGGCGGTCGATGTACTTGCGGCACTGGTTGAGCGCCTGCGTGTGCGCGTATATCGCCTCGATGCTGTCGACGTTCGTGCCCGGCCGCGCGATGAGGCAGTGCTCGATGGCGAGGACGATCTCAGCCTTGATCGAGAGCTGGGAGTCGTGCACGAGTGCATCGACGGTGCGCGTGACCGGCCCCTCGATGCTGTTCTCGATCGCGAGCACGCCTTCGTCGGCATCGCCGGCCTCGACCGCCGCGGCGACGGCGCTCTCGGTCGGGTACGGCAGCAGCGTGGCGCCGGCGCGGTAGCGCAGCGCCGCCTCCTCGGTGAAGGTACCGGGAGGGCCGAGGTAGGCCACGGTGGCCATGCGTGTCTAGAAGCTCCGCTCGGGTGGGGGCGCGCTGAGCGCGGAGCGAAGTGCCTCGACGCTCTCCTGCAGCGTGACGGCGACAACTTCGTCGCCGGCGTGCAGGATCGTGTCGGGTGTGGGCGCCTTCGGATTGCCTTCGTTGTCAACGATGCCCCAGATAATCGACTGGTGCGGCAGCAGCACATCACGCAGCGGCCGGCCGATGATGCCCGACTCGCCCGGGACGCGCACCTCGACGACCTGAAAGCCGCGCCGCAGCGTGAGCAACGAGATGAGGGGATGGATCGGCAGCTCCTGCTCGATGTGGGACATGATCGCGGACGTGGCGCTGACGGTCGACTCGAATCCCAGCTTGCGGAAGATGAGCTCGTTCTTCGGGTTGTTGATGCGCGCAACGATGCGCTGGACGTTGAAGACGTGACGCGCCACCTGGCAAGCGACGAGGTTATCTTCGTCCTCACCAGTCACAGCGAGCACCAGATCGGCGCGACGAACGCCGGCCTGTTCTTGGATGGCCGCTTCGCAGCCGTCACCGCGCATGACGAGCTCACCGAGGACCTCTTCGATCTCCGCGACCTTGCCGGCATTGCGCTCGATGACGAGGACTTCGTGATTAGACTCGGCGAGCTCCTTCGCCAGATAGAAGCCGACCTTACCGCCGCCGATGATCACAACATACATAGGCTACGAAGCGGCGCTCGGCTGCGCACCGTCCGCCTCCAGCGCCTCGCGCAGGAGCCGCGCGCCGACAAGCGTCGGCGAAGTCGTGCGCAAGCCCAGCCTCCGGTACATCTCCTCGCGGATCGGATCGTAGATGCGGCAGACGACGCGCGGCACACCAAAGATGTGCTGTGCAATCTGTGACGCCATTGCGTTGCGGTTGTCTCCAGCCGTCGCTGCGATAAAGCCATCGGCGTGCTCGATGCCCGCCTTCCGCAGCACGTCCTGATCGATGGCGTTGCCGACGATCTTGCGGCCGCGGAACTTCTCAGGGAGGAAGCGCGTGAACTGGTAGGAGTTGGTGTCGAGGATGGTCACGTCGTGGCCGGCCTGCTCCAGCTGTACCGCAAGCTCGGAACCAACTCGTCCGCAACCCATGATGATGACGCGCATCGTTACTCCTCGATGGGGTGCCGGCAAAGCCAAACTTCGCACGGCGCAGCGCGCAGGACGTACTGGGCCACGCGGCCGAGCTCGAAGTCGCCGAACACCTGCTGGTAGGCCATCCCGAGGATGATCAGGTCGGCCTGGCGCTCGATGGCGTCGTCGACGATGGCCGGGCCGGCCTCGCGCGCGTGCAGGATCTCGCTTTCGATATCGAAGCCCTGCTTATGGGCGATCTTCTCGACCTCGGCGAGGACCTCCTCGCCGGCTTCCTCCTCAGGCTGCAGCGTGGCGTCGAGGGCGAGGGTTCGCTTTACCTCGATGACGTGGACGGCGTAGACACGCCCCTTGTTCTTGCGGGCGATATCGCACGCGAGGCCGATGGCCTGGATGCTAGCGTGGGAGCCATCCACCGGAACGACGATAGAGCGCAGACCTGTCGTCGATTCAGTGGAAGGCAAAAGACCCCGGACCTCGCGAAACCAGCATACTCCTCAAGAACAAACGGCATTATAGGCATGGCCGGAGACGCGAGCAAGCGGACGGCTTCGCTTGTCGGCCTATCTGGAGCCGGATAGAATGAATTGAACTACATCCGTTCCACGGAGATAGGAGTTAGCAATGGCGCGGCAAGAGGGAAACGGCTCATCCCCGCACGGCGAAACGGGCACCTGGACGGTCAAGACCGGCCATGCCCAGATGCTCAAAGGCGGCGTGATCATGGATGTCGTCACGCCGGAGCACGCAAAGATCGCCGAGGAGGCCGGCGCGTGCGCGGTGATGGCGCTGGAGCGCGTGCCCGCCGATATCCGAGCCGCGGGCGGCGTGGCCAGGATGTCCGATCCGGAGATCATCGTCCGGATCATTGAGTCCGTGACGGTTCCGGTGATGGCCAAGTGCCGCATCGGCCACTTCGTCGAGGCGCAAGTGCTGCAGGAGCTCGGCGTCGACTACATCGATGAGTCGGAGGTACTGACGCCGGCGGACGAGCATCATCACGTGAACAAGCACATCTTCAAGGTGCCGTTCGTCTGCGGCGCGCGCGAGCTGGGAGAGGCCCTGCGCCGCATCGGCGAGGGCGCCGCGATGATGCGCACGAAGGGTGAGGCCGGCACCGGCAACATCGTCGAGGCGGTACGCCACATGCGCGCAGTCTGGGACGGCATCCGCCGGCTGCAGAACATGCCGGACGATGAGCTGATGGCGGAAGCGAAGAACCTGGGCGCGCCGTACGAGCTCCTGTGCGAGACGCGCGAGCTGGGCCGGCTGCCGGTCGTGAACTTCGCGGCGGGCGGCGTCGCAACACCGGCGGACGCGGCGCTCATGATGCAGCTCGGCGCGGACGGCGTGTTCGTCGGCTCGGGCATCTTCAAGTCGGAGGACCCTGCGCGAATGGCGCACGCCATCGTGCAGGCCGTCACGCACTACCAGGACCCGGCGATCCTCGCACAGATATCGCGCGGTCTGGGCGCCGCGATGCGCGGACTGGAGCTGAGCGCCATCCCGAAGGAGGAGCTGCTGGCGGGGCGCGGCTGGTAAATCGATGGCTGAGCAAAACGTCCACATCGTCCTGTACGAAGACAAAGAGAGCAACCAGTGGGTGGCCTGGTGCTTGGAGTACGATGTTGCCTCACAAGGTGACAGCGAACAGCACGCCTTGGAGATGATCAAAGAGGCGGTGGAACTTCACATTGAGGATATGACGCCGGAGCAACTCGAAGAGGCTCTCATCCCGGTCGGTTCCGACCCGGTTGTACGAGAACTGAAGATACGTGCCCCGGCGATACTCCACCGATGAGGTCGTCCGTGCATTGGGCCGTCTCGGATTTGAGCTTACGCGGCAGCGCGGTAGTCATATCCGGCTCAGTGGTGATTTCCGCGGCGTAACGCGCTTGGTTACCGTGCCGCGCGTCCGTGGCCCAATCAACGCGGGAACGTTGTCCTCCATACTCAGACAGGCCGGACTGACCCAGGAAGAATTGGGCAGCCTCGTGCGGGGCGGGAGGATCGAAGACTAACCGGAGAAGCTCCCGCCAGCCCGAAGCCGCCGTTTCGCTACAATGCCTAAGAGATGAGAATCGGCGTCCTCGCTCTGCAGGGGGACTTTGCGGAGCACATCGCTGTGCTGCGCCGGCTCGGCGCCGAGGCGATCGAGATCCGGCTGCCGGGCCAGCTGGCTGAAATCGATGCGCTGATCATCCCGGGCGGCGAGAGCACCACGATTAGCCGCCTGCTGGAGCGCTGGGGCCTGCTGGAGCCGATCCGCGCTCGCGCGCGCGCCGGCATGGCCGTCTGGGGTACCTGCGCGGGCGCAATCCTGCTCGCGGAACGTACGAACGACCTCGACCGCGACGGGCTGCGGCTCATGGACATTGCCGTGGAGCGCAACGCGTTCGGGCGGCAGGTGGATAGCTTCGAGGCAGAGCTCGACGTGCCTGCTCTGGGCGAGGCTCCCTACCCTGCGGTGTTCATCCGCGCGCCGAAGATCGTCGCCGTCGGACCGAAGGCGGAAGCGATCGCGCGGCTGGAGGACGGCACCATCGTGGCGGCGCGCCAGGGACGGCTGCTGGCCACGGCGTTTCACCCGGAGCTCACGGCGGACACTCGGTTCCACACGTACTTTCTCACCATAGTCGAGGACGAGCGAACGCCCGCTGGATCGGCGGTCGAGACAGGATAGCGATCATGATGGCTCGTGTGCGCACCGTACGCCCAACGGACCTGGTAGCGCTGGCCGCCTACGACGGCCATGTGCGCCCAAACGAGGCGGTCACGCGCGACCGGATCGGCACGCAGACCTCGCCCCATCCGCTGGAGACGGCGATCGAGCAGTGGTTCTCGTTCGCAACAGGGCGGCACACCTGGATCAGCGTGAAAGGCACCACCCTGCGCGGGCTGGCGTCGGCGCGCCGGCGGGGAACGAAGGCAGCGTGGGAGATGGACTGCCTGATCCACACGGATGACGACGATGGTGTGCTGATGAGCCTGCTCGATCGCGTCGTGGAGGACGCGGGGCGCGCGGGCGCCGAGAAGCTCTTCCTGCGCGTGCCCGAGACGAGCGACGTCGTGCGCATCGCCTCCAGCACAGGCTTCTTCCGCTATCAGAACGAATGGCTGATGGGGGCGCACGGGCCGCTGACGCGCGCTGCGGCGGATGACATGCCCACGCTGCGCCGCTGGACGCGGGCCGATGCGTACGGGTTGTTCCGGCAGTACAACCGCTGCGCACCTGCGCCGGTGCGGCGCATCGAGGCGCCGACGTTCCGGGAGTGGGTGGCGTCGCGCGAGCGCATCGCGCCGGGGCGGGCGCGCCAGTGGGTCGTCGAGAGCAATGGGAACATCGGCGGCTGGCTGCGCATCGCCACAGAGGGAGAGACCGGGCGCTTCGAGATACTGTCGGACCAGATCGAAATCCTGGACGGACTGCTCGACGCAGCGCTGGCGCGGCTGAGCGAACAGTCATCGCTGCTCACGCTGGTGCCAGAATACGCTCCGGGCCTGCGCGGACGGCTCGAGGAGCGCGGGTTCACTGAGCGGGAAACGTTCGCGGTGCTGGCGCGGCGGACGAGCAAGCCGGTCGAATTGCCGGAGTTGGCGCCGGCCGCAGCCGTGCCATCGGTGCCGGCCTGAGGAGAGCACCCTGAGCTATCAAAAGCTGATCACCGACGACCTGGACGCGATGCTGAACGCGCTGCCGCCGCAGGTCGTCCAGCCGCTGCGCGAGATCGAAGACGCCAGCGAGCTGCTCGAGGTGGTACTCGATCTGGGACGGCCGCCGGAGGCGCGCTTTCCCGCGCGTGAGGAGACGCTGAGCGAAGTCGATGTGAGCGAGGACGACCTCGAGTACGTGGTGCGCAACATCGGTGAGTTCGGCGACGACAATCGCGCAGGCATCGAGCGGACGCTGCACCGCATCTCGTGTATGCGCAACCGGAGCGGGCGCATCGTCGGGCTCACGTGCCGCGTGGGGCGCGCCGTGTTCGGAACGATCCGGATCATCGAAGACCTGGTCAAGACCGGGCGCAGCACGCTGCTTCTCGGGCGGCCGGGCGTCGGCAAGACGACGATGCTGCGCGAGGTCGCGCGCGTGCTCGCTGACGACCTCAACAAGCGCGTGATCATCGTGGATACATCGAACGAGATCGCGGGAGATGGCGACATCCCGCACCCTGCGATCGGCCGCGCGCGGCGGATGCAGGTGCCGACACCGAACTTGCAGCACGCCGTGATGATCGAGGCGGTGGAGAACCACATGCCGGAGGTGATCGTCATCGATGAGATCGGGACGGAGCTAGAGGCGACCGCCGCGAGGACCATCGCGGAGCGCGGCGTGCAGCTCGTCGCAACGGCGCACGGCAACGAGCTGCGCAACCTGATGATGAACCCAACGCTCTCCGACCTGATCGGCGGGATCCAATCGGTCACGCTGTCCGACGAAGAGGCGCGGCGGCGCCGGACGCAGAAAAGCGTGCTCGAACGCCGAGCGCCGCCCACCTTCGACGTGCTCGTCGAGATCCAGAGCTGGGAGCGCGTCGCGGTGCACCGAGATGTTGCCGGCACGGTCGACGCGCTGCTGCGCGGCTACGAGGAGCCGCCGGAGGTGCGCGAGCTCGGCGCAGAGGGCGAGGTGCGCGCGATCACGAGCGGGCAGCTCGCGCAGGAGAAACGCGCGGTCGAGCGCCGCGGGCCTGAGCCATCGGCGCCGCCGAGACGGATCTACCCGTTCGGCATTTCGCGCAGGCGGCTGGAGCAGGCCCTACGACAGACCGGCTCCGCATCGACGCTGGCCGATGACCTCGATGACGCGGACCTCGTGATGACGCTGCGCAACTACTACCGCCGCAAGCTCCCCGCCCTGCGCGAGGCCGAAGCGCGCGGCGTGCCCATCTACGTGCTGAAGGCGAACACCGTCTCACAAATCGAGCAGTGCCTCCTCACGGTGCAGGAGTCGTCGCGCGGCTTCGATCCCGTGGCGCGGGCGTTGGAGGAAGCGGAATCGGCCGCGCTGGGCGTCGTCCAGGGCGAGGGCGCCGTCGAGCTGTCACCGCAGAACTCGTACATCCGCAAGCTGCAGCACCAGCTCGCGCAGCGCTACAGCGTGTCATCGCAGAGCATGGGCCGCGAGCCGAACAGGCGCGTCCGCATCTACCGCGGCGGCGCAGGCCGCGCCCCCTTCGACGGCTAGTGAGCGCCGGCGGGCTGTTCATCACGCTGGAGGGCGGCGAAGGCGCCGGCAAATCCCACCAGCTCGAGGCGCTGGCGAAGCGCTTGGAGGATCGCGGACGTACTGTCGTACGCACGCGTGAACCCGGAGGCACGGCGCTCGGCGAGCGGCTGCGCGACATCCTGCTCGACCTCGGCGATGGCGGCAGCGCGCTCGATCCCCTGACCGAAACGCTGCTCTTCGTCGCTGCGCGCGCGGAGCTGGTCGTGAGTGTGGTCGGGCCAGCGCTGGAACGCGGAGATGTCGTCATGTGCGATCGCTTCGCCGACTCGACGCGGGCATACCAGGGCTTCGGGCGCGGCGTCGACATAGCCGTGATCGATCAGCTCAATGCCGTCGCGAAGCGCGGCCGGCGGCCCGACCTCACGGTGCTGCTCGATCTACCGCCGGCACGGGGCCTGGCGCGAGCGACGGAGGCGGGCGACCGCTTCGGCCGCGAGGACGCAACGTTCCACGAGCGTGTGCGCGCAGGCTACCGAACGCTCGCCGCGCAGGAGCCAGATCGATGGCTCGTCGTCGATGCGACGCTGGCGGCGGACAAGGTGCTCGAGCTGATCTGGCGGCGCGTGGAGCCCCTGCTCGATGGGACGAGCTGACGCCCGCTACTGGGGCACGGCCAGCAAGAAGACAAGCATCGCCCCGGCGAGGACGGCACCGCCCGTCGCGGCAGCTCTGGGGTAGCGCCCGCTTAGCCGGCGGCGCGCCAAGAGGAAGCAGCCCACCGCCCCGGCGAGCGCCCCAAAGCCAACGAATCCCCTGGCGCCGAGCAGCAGGCCCAGCAGGAGCGCGATGACCGCCAGGACGGCAAAGTACGCCGCGCGCGTCCGATGGGCATTGGGCGAGAGGAAGACCGCCGCTCCCGCGAGCGCCATCGTGAGCACGAGAGTACCTCCACCGATGAGCAGGACGGCGAACCCGATCGACTCGCTGTAGAACGAATCGTTCGGATCAAGACCAGCAATGTACACGCCCAGCCAGGTCGATCCCAGGGCGAACGCGGCCGCGGCCAATAGCCAGCAGGACCACACTGCGGCGCGATTCATGGTGCCCTCCTCGTCTAGTATCGGCAGGCCGACGGCCGGTACCACTCCGGAGCGCCCCTCCGGTACAGTAGGTCGCCATGTCTGCGATCACCGTCCGGCAGCTCGTCAAGCACTTCACCGCTGAGATCAAGGCCGTCGACGGCATCGATCTGGACATCCCTGAAGGGCAGATCTTCGGCTTCCTCGGGCCGAACGGCTCCGGCAAGACGACCACTGTCCGCATGCTCACGACGCTGCTGCGGCCGACGAAGGGCAGCGCGGCCGTCGCCGGCCTCGATGTCGTGCGGCAGGCGAGCGAAGTGCGCAAGCGCATCGGTGTCGCGCTGCAGGAAGCCGGCCTCGATGACCTGCAGACGGGCCGGGAGCTGCTGCACCTACAGGGCCACCTCTTCGGGCTCGGCCAGAGGGAGGCCGCCAGGCGAGCGAGCAGTCTGCTGGACATCGTCGATCTGGCCGCCGACGCGGACCGGATGATCAAAACGTATTCGGGCGGCATGAAGCGCCGGCTCGATCTCGCCGCAGCGTTGCTGCACGGCCCCAAGATCGTCTTCCTGGACGAGCCGACGACGGGCCTCGACCCGATCAGCCGCGCCGCGATCTGGCGCTATGTGCGCGAGCTGAACGAGCGCGACGGCGTGACGTTCTTCCTGACGACGCAGTACATGGAGGAAGCGGACCAGCTCGCGCACGACGTCGCGATCATGAACGCGGGACGCATCGTCGCCCAGGGGACGCCCGCGGAGCTGAAGGCGAGCATCGGATCGGACGTAGTCACGGTACACATCGAGGGAGGCGGCGGCGAGCTTGCGCGGGCGGAGCTGGCCGTCCGCAAGATGGAGGGCGTGGAGGACGCGAAGGCGGTCGAGGACTCGATCGTCGTCTACGTGCGCGAAGGACGGCGGGCCATCGCCCGTATCGTCCGCGTGCTCGATGAAGCCGGCGTCCCTGTCGGCGAAGTGGCGCTGGCGCATCCTTCGCTCGACGACGTCTTCCTCCGCAAGACCGGCCACCACATCGACCCGCACGAAGCGCACACGCTCCCCTACGAAAGCGCGGTGAAGCCATGATGTTTCTCATCGCGAGGCCGTCCTACTTTCTGATGCTGCGCGCGCTGCGCGAGTCGTTGCGCCAACCCGCAGTGGAGATCACCAACATCTTCATCCCGATGTTCTTCTTCGCCGTCACCGTCGGCGCGATCGGCGGCGTGGC
>CAYQLM010000107.1:0-9600 GCA_964418365.1 uncultured Dehalococcoidia bacterium | reverse complement strand
TCGTGAACAACTCGGCTGGGTCGGGGGCGTGGGCCTGGAAGATGAGCGTATCGCCTAGGTCGAAGAGCACAGCGCGAACGGTCATCGCGATCCCATGCTAGCGTACCGGTCACGGCCCGTCGCTTGTTGGTGTATCTACGCGGTGATAGAATGACGGTACGGGGTGGAAGCACGCCGGCTAGGCGATGGATAACGATTTCTTCCTCGATTATGACGAGATCATCCGCACGACCCGCGGCGCAGATGTCATCACCTTCCGATTCGTCATCATCAACCAGCGGCTCCTGATCGACAACCGGTCTTCTGAGATCGATCCGCCGTTGGTGAGGGTTGTGCCACGCGCGAGCAGCGTGGAAGAGCGCTTCCGGAGCCTGAAGCAGCTCCGGCCGCGGTTCCGGCTTCCGGAGAAGATCAGCGCGATCTGGTGGCCGAAGTCGATCGACAACCTCGTGGAGCGCGGCGTTTGGGACGCGATCGTCCAGCGGATCGTGGACGGTGGCTTCGCTGAGACGGCGCGCGACTGCGACGGCGTGCTCGAGGAGCTGCGCGCGTTGGAGCGCAAGGAGATCGTCAGCGCGATCGGCGGCGACGGCTACCAGGTCCTCTGGGAAAAGTAACCCCACGACCATGCAGCGCCGGCGCTTCATCCGGCTAGTGCAGCAAGCGCTGGCAGATCTGCCATCTCCGTATTGCGACTGGCTCGAGAACGTCGATGTCGTCGTCGAACGGCGGCCGCGCATCCGGCAACTGCGAGAAGCGGGCCTGGGCCCGGACGACGAGCTCTTCGGCCTCTACGAAGGCGTTCCGCTCATCGAACGTACCAGCGAGTACGGTATGGTCCTGCCGGACAAGATCAGCATCTTCCAGGAGCCCCTGGAACGAGAGTTCGAACAGGACGGCGAACTCATAGACGAGGTGAGGCGAACGGTGCTGCATGAGCTGGCGCATCACTTCGGGACCTCAGATGAGGAGCTCGAGCGCCTCGGCCTCGACTAAAGGACAGACAATGCGGTCAATTGCCGATACTGTCGATAGGCCACGCACCCGAAAGGCGGGTAGCTGACTGGAGAGGTATGACAGATGCGGCTATTTGTCGAAAAACGGCTGTCGTTGCCTGTCCTCCGGCTGCTCGGCCTGCTCAATCAGCCGCGCGGACAGACGCTGGCAGAGTATGGTCTGCTCGTGACGCTTATAGCCGTCGCCGTAGTGGTCGCGGGCATGCTCGTGTTCCGCAATGAGCTTGTGGGGGCCTTCAACACGTCCTCGGGCTGCCTAGACGGCGGCTGCTAGCGCACTAGGCTCGCGATAGCACCTGACCTGCAGGGCGGCGCTCGGCCCGTCCGTCTGCGACGACGGTCTGGCCGTTGACAATGACCCGCGCGATACCGCGCGGGTATTGTCGTGGCTCTTCGTAGGTGGCGATGTCGTCGATCGTGCTGGGATCAAACACCACAATGTCCGCGGCGGCGCCCTCGCGCAGCTCGCCGCGATCGGCGAGGCGGAACTTCTTCGCGGGCAGCGATGTCATGCGCCGCACGCCCTCCTCCAACGACAGCAAGCCTTCGTCCCGCACGTATTGGCCCAGCACTCGCGCGAAGGTGCCGTAGAGGCGTGGGTGCGGCTTGCCCGATGTGGGTAGGCCGTCCGAGCCGATCATGCAGCTTTCGTGCCGCAGGACGCGCCGCACATCCGCCTCGTCCATGATGAACATGATCGCGGAAGGAGTGTTTTCCTCCTCACGCAGGAGCCGGCTCGTGGCCTCCTCCACGGGCAGGTCCATCATCGAGGCGATCTCATCGAGCCGCTTTCCCTCGTACTGGTGCTGGTGCTTCACGGAGGCGACCAGCACGTCGTGCGGGTCCATGCGCTCGGCGAGCCGGCCGCGTGGCGCGATGGCGGCGAGCGCCGTGCTCGCGGCGACATACGGGTAGACGTCGATCGTGACGTCGAGTCCGCGGGCGCGCGCCCTATCGATGACCGGCAGCGACTGCTCCGTCATGCCCCAGTTGGGCTGCCCGCTCGCCTTGTGGTGGGAGATCTGCACACCGACGCCTGCTTGCTCGCCGATGTGGATCGCCTCGTCCACGGCCTCGAGCAGGCGGTCCGACTCGTTCCGGATGTGGCTGGCGTAGATGCCGCCGTAGCGCGCGACGACCTTCGCGAGCGCGATCAGCTCGTCCGTGGCGGCGTATGCGCCCGGCGCGTAAATGAGCCCCGTCGAGAGGCCGACGGCGCCGGCGGCCATCCCTTCGGCGAGGAGGTCCTGCATCGCCGATAGCTCCGCGGCGGTGGGCGGGCGGTTCTCCCAGCCCATCGCGGCGACGCGCAGTGCGCCGTGCGGTACCAGGAACGCCGCGTTTACGGAGGGCTGCGCGGCGCGGACGGCGTCGTAGAACTCTGGCAGGGAGCGCCAGGTGAAGTTGTCGACCGGCCCGAGGATGCCCTCGACGCCGCGGCGGTAGAACTGCTGGAGCCGCTCGTTCGCGGGCGCGGCGCCGGCGCCGCAGTTGCCGCAGACGACGGTGGTCACGCCCTGCGCGGCCTTGAAGTCCATGCCGGGCATGTTGATCAGCGCGATGTCATCGTGGGAGTGGACGTCGATGAAGCCCGGCGCCACAGCGAGGCCAGAGGCGTCCACCACCTCGGCCGCGTCGCCATCGATCTTGCCGATGGCGGCGATCTTGCCGCCGGCGACGGCGACATCGGCCTCGCGTGCCGGACCGCCCGAGCCGTCGATGACGCGGCCGTCACGCAGGATCAAATCGAATCGGTTGCTGGCCATGCGCGCCAGTCTAGCGCGCCGCCCGATCGCGAGCCAACCTGGCCGCTCGTGACGCAAGGCGTTCGAACGGGTAGAATCGCGACATGGCCAAGCGAGCATGGCGTCATTATTGGGTGGCGGTGCTGGCGTTTGCGGCGGCGCTCGTTCTCGCCTCGTGTGGCGGATCGGGCGGCGGCGGGAACCATCAGACGCCCGGGAACGGCGGTCCCGTCACGATCACCATCTGGCACTCGATCCTGAGCCCCATCGACGGGGCGCTGAGGCGCATCGCCGGCGAGTTCAACGCGTCGCAATCTACGTACAAGGTTGAGGTGATCTACCAGGGCTCCTACACCGATTCGCTCAACAAGCTGATCAGCTCACTCGACTCCGGCAACATCCCGACGCTGATCCAGCTCGACGACGTGGCGACGCAGATTATGATCGATAGCGGCGAGATCACGCCCGTGCAGCAGTTCATCGACAAGGAGCATTACGATCTCTCCGACTTCGAGCCGAAGGCGCTTGCCTACTACAGCCAGAGCGGCACGCTGTACTCGATGCCCTTCAACCTGTCCGGGCCGATCTTGTTCTACGACAAGCAGGACTTCACGGACGCCGGGCTCGATCCAGAGAAGCCGCCGCAGACGCTCGATGAGGTGCACGCGGCCGCCGAGAAGCTGACCAAGCGCGACGCGAGCGGCGCTGTCACACACCACGGCATTGCGCTGCAGGTGAGCCCGTGGTTCTTCGAGAACATGCTGGCGAAGCAGGGAGCGCTGCTGGTGAACAACAACAACGGCCGCGACGCGCGCGCGACGGAGGCGGTCTTCGACAGCCCGGCAGGCGATACAATCATCACCTGGTACCGCGACATGGTCCGCGACGGCCTGGCGTACCCCGCGCGGGACGATACGGACGCGTTGCTCTCGGTCGCGCAGGACCGCACCTCGATGTCCATCGGATCGACGGCGGTGTTGTCGGCGGCGCTGGCGCTGGTTGCGGTCGCCGGCCAGGACCCGCATCGCATGGGGACGGCGCCGATCCCGGCGCCCCCGCCGCGGGCAGGAACGCAGGGCGGAGCGGTCCTCGGCGGCGCGTCGATGTGGATCTTGAAGCGCAGCTCAGCGCGGCAGCAGCAGGGCGCATGGGAGTTCCTCAAGTTCGCGTCGACGCCTGAGCAGCAGGCGCGCTGGTACACGGACACGGGCTATTTCCCGACGCGCATCTCGTCGTACAGTGTGGCCTCGGTGCAGCAGAAGCAGCAGGATTTCCCGCAGTACAGGACGGCGTCCGACCAGGTGCGCAACTCGCCCGACACGCCGGCGACGGAAGGCGCTCTGGTGGGACGGTCCAACCAGCTCCGCGACCGCGTCTCCCGGGCGTTCGAGCAGGTCCTCGGCGGCGGAGGCGACCCGGCGGCCGAGCTGCACTCGGCTGCCCAGGACGCGACGAAGGACATGAAGGATTACAACCGCACGGTGAAGTAACCGCCGCGCCGCTTCAGAAGCCAGGCCTGATTCTGCACTCGAGCCGCTATGGTATAATCCACCGCGCTCCTTAAGCGTGCGCTAAGCAGCGCATTGAGCAGGGGGGAAACCGTGGAAGAAGTAGTCATCGTCAGCGGCTGCAGGACGCCGATCGGGCGGCTGGGCGGGGCGTTTCAAGACTTCTCGGCCTCCGATCTCGCCGCTGTCGCGATCAGGGAAGCGGTCTGCCGCTCCGGCGTGCAGCCGCAGCAGGTAGATCAAGTGATCCTGGGCTGCGTCGGGCAGGTGATGGAGGATGGCTACATCGCCCGGCACGCCGCCGTGAAGGCTGGCCTCCCGATCGAGGTGCCCGCATACACCGTGAACCGGATCTGCGGCAGCGGCCTGGAAGCGATCAATACCGCCGCGCGCTGGATCGAATGCGGCGACGCGTCGGTCGTCGTCGCGGGGGGCGTAGAGAACATGACGATGATGCCCTACTACGTCCGCAGCGGGCGCTACGGCTATCGACTGGGCCACGGCCAGCTCGAGGACGGGATCCAGCACCTGCTGGGCGACCCGTTCAGCAAGTCGCACATGGGGATCACCGCGGAGAACCTGGCCGAGCAGTACCACGTGAGTCGCGAAGAGCAGGACGAGATCGCAGCTCGGAGTCAGCAGCGCGCCGGCGCCGCCATGGCGGCCGGGAAGTTCAAGGACGAGATCGTGCCGGTCGAGGTGAAGGCCGGCCGCGAGACGAAGGTGATCGATACGGATGAGCACCCACGGCCGGACACCTCGGCCGAGGCGCTGGCGAAGCTGCGCCCCGCGTTCAAGGAAGGCGGCACGGTAACGGCGGGCAACGCCAGCGGCATCAACGACGGCGCCGCGGCGGTCGTCGTGATGAGCCGATCGAAGGCGGACGAGCTGGGCCTCAAGCCGCGCCTCCGACTCGTCGCGCGCGCCGAAGCTGGCGTCGAGCCGTCGATCATGGGCAGCGGCCCGATCCCGGCGGTGCGCAAGGTGATGCAGAAGGCGGGCATGACCACGGACCAGATGGACGTCATCGAGCTGAACGAGGCGTTCGCGTCGGTGGCGGCGGCCTGCAGCAACGAGCTCGGGCTCGATCAGGCGAAGACGAACCCCAACGGCGGCGCCATAGCGCTCGGCCACCCCGTCGGCGCAACGGGCGCGATCCTGACCGTGAAGCTGATGTACGAGCTGGAGCGGCAGCAGGGCCGCTTCGGTCTCGTCAGCCTGTGCATCGGAGGCGGGCAGGGGATCGCGACCATCTTCGAGCGCGTCAGCTAACCCGAACGCGCCTCACGTCGGAGCGACCCAACGAAGGCCAGGCCAAGCCTAGCCTTCGTTTTAGGTAGCAGAGCGCCACCGCGAGATGTAGAATACTCACACCCGTTGCGGAGAGAGGAACCCTTTGACGAATGCGCTCATCACCGGCATCACGGGGCAGGACGGGTCGTACCTGGCGGAGCACCTGCTAGCGCAGGGCTACAACGTCTTCGGCCTGGTAAGGGGACAGGCGAACCCTAAGCGGCCGCTTGTCGAGGCGATGCTGCCCGACGTGCAGGTGGTCGAGGGCGACCTGCTCGATCAGGCGTCGCTGATCAACGTCGTGCAGCGCGTGAAGCCGGACGAGGTCTACAACCTCGCCGCGATCAGCTTCGTGCCGCTCTCATGGAACCAAGCTGAGCTGACGGCCGAGACGACCGGCCTCGGCGTGCTGCGCATGCTGGAGGCGATCCGTCTGGTGCTGGGCGCTACGCCATCGCGGGCGGCGACGAGCGCGACCGGCATCAAGTTCTACCAGGCATCGAGCAGCGAGATGTTCGGCAAGGTGCGCGAGTCGCCGCAGAACGAGCGCACGCCGTTCTATCCGCGCAGCCCGTACGGTGTCGCGAAAGTGTACGGGCACTACATCACGGTGAACTACCGCGAGAGCTACGGCATCTTCGCCTGCAGCGGCATCCTCTTCAACCACGAGTCGCCCCGCCGGGGGATCGACTTCGTCACGCGCAAGATCAGCCTGGGCGCGGCGCGCATCAAGCTCGGCAAGCAGAAAGAGCTCGTGATGGGCAACATGGACTCGAAGCGCGACTGGGGCTTCGCGGGCGATTACGTGCGCGCGATGTACACGATGATGCAGCAGCCCGAGCCGGACGACTACGTCATCGGCACGGGCGAGGCGCACACGCCGCGCGAGTTCGCGCAGCTCGCGTTCAAGTGCGTCGAACTCAACTGCGACGACTACATGCGCTCAGACCCGCAGTTCATCCGCCCGGCAGAGGTCGACCATCTCCTGGCCGACGCAACGAAGGCGCGCGAGAAGCTCGGCTGGCGGCCGACCGTGACCTTCGAGGAGCTGGTACGCATGATGGTCGAGTCCGATCTGGAGAAGGAGTCGAAGGCCAGCTAGTGATCGGCCGGACGCGCGCTGTCACCCTGCCCGCCTTCGAGGCGGGCGTTCCTTGCCAGGAGGCTGTTCGTGGCGACTGAAGTGCTCTCGGGCCTGTACCAGCTTCGCGTGCCGATCCCGGACAACCCGCTCGGCTGGGTGCTGCCGTACCTCGTCCGTGGCGACGGCGGCTATACGCTCATCGACTCGGGCTGGAACACGCCCGAGGCGTTCGCAGCGCTAGATGATGAGCTACATTCGCTCAACCTGACGTTCAACGACATCAAGCGCCTGATCGTGACCCACGTCCACCCCGATCACTACGGTCTGGCCGGGCGGATCAAGGAGGTCTGCGGCGCGCGCGTGATCACGCACCAGCGCGAGCGCGACTTCATCCGCAGCCGCTATCGGGAGCCCGAGCAGCTCCTCCAGCGCATGACCGCCTGGCTGACGGAGCACGGCGTGCCGAAGGAGCAGGTCGAAACGCTGCAGTCCGCGGCGATGCCCGTGCGCGGCTTCGTCGTGCCGGTCGAGCCTGATGAAGTCGTCTGGGGCGGCGAGACACTAGAAGCGGGCATCTACAAGTTCGAGATCCTCTGGACGCCGGGGCATTCGCCCGGCCACATCTGTTTCTACGACCGCGCGCAGCGCATCATCCTCACCGGAGATCATGTCCTGCCGTCGATCACGCCGAACGTCGGCCTGCACCCGCAGCAGATGGGCAATCCGCTCGGTGACTACCTGGCGTCGCTGCACCGGCTCGAGCCGCTCGATGTCGATGACGTGTTCCCGGCACACCAGCATTCGTTCAAGGGCCTGCAACAGCGGCTGCACGAGATTGTGGAGCATCATGAGGAGCGCCTAAACGAGATGATCGCGATCATCGGCAGCGAGCGGAAGACGGGCTATCAGGTGGCGTCGACGCTCGTGTGGACGATTGGCACGTTCGATGGCTTCTCTCCGTGGATGCAGCGAGCCGCGATCAGCGAGACGCTCGCGCACCTCGAGTACGCCGTGCAGGAAGGCCGCCTGCGCACGCTCAAAGAGGACGGCCTGACGCTGTACGAGCGGGTGGCTGCACGAGAGTAGCCGTGTAGGAGCGACCTTTAGGTCGCCCGCAGCGCTTGTTTCGTCCACCACGATGCGGGAGGTCTAAAGACCTCCCCTACATTGCCTCTCAACGAAGACGCTTGGAGTGGCAAGAGCAGCCAATGTAGGGGCGTTCAATTGAACGCCCCTACGCCTTGCGAGCGTTCACGAGCCGATGCTCGAGACGGTCGCTGTGGCCACAACGACAACAATCCCAGCGGGCAACCCAAGTTGATTTTTCACTCCGGCTCCGGCACTCTAGAGGCGATGACAAACTGGGAGGCCGGACTAGTGTACAGCGCGCCGGCGGCTCTGGGCTTTGTTGCGGGAGTCGTCGGAGTCAGGTTTCCGATGGTCCCGCGGATCATGCTCCTTGCCAGCGCGGTTGCGCTCGTAGCAGGCCTCGTCACTACGACCGCCTACGTCGCTGCGTGCCCCAGCTGTACGGCGTACAATAGGGAAGAATCCACCCGCGGGCTCTGGCTATACATTGCATTGCTTTGGAGTCCCATCTTCATGGCCGGCATCTAC
This sequence comes from uncultured Dehalococcoidia bacterium, assembly GCA_964418365.1. Lineage (GTDB taxonomy): Bacteria > Chloroflexota > Dehalococcoidia > DSTF01 > RBG-16-68-14 > JBBDXS01. The sequence goes on along the minus strand of CAYQLM010000107.1, from coordinate 1,337 downwards.
GCGATGACGCTTGCGGGAAAAGGTGTCGGCCGGCTGCTGCTCAGGCGTCGCTGAACCCGGGCGTGCGCTTCTCCTGAGCCTGAAGGCTGCGGCATGCCCACGGTGCCCGTCGTCCTCCTGTGCACGGCAGGTTATTCGCGAGGGATCAGATTCCTCGCTTCGCTCGGAATGACAAGACGCACGGAACGGCAAGACGCTCCGAATGACGAGCGGGCCGAGCGTTAGCCGCCCGCCAGCCCCACAATCGAAGACCGCCGCTCGCTTGGCAGCGCGGCTATGTAGCTATCGATCGCCTCTGCGGCGTGGCGGCCATCCGCTAGCGCAGTAACGACAAGGTCGGCGCCGTTTACGCAGTCGCCGCCGGCGAAGACGCCGCGGCGGCTCGTCTCAAACGTCTCTGTCACGGCGATGCGCGCGCGGTCGGTCGCGATGCCTTCGGTGTGGCGCGCTGTCGTCTCGTCCGGCCCGTAGCCGATCGCGACGACCACGGTGTCGGCTTCGACGGCGAACTCCTCGCCCGTGGCGACGGGCCGGCGCCGGCCCGACTCGTCCGGCTCGCCCAGCGCCATGCGCCCGAAGTGCACGCGCGCGACGCGGCCGTCCTCGCGCGCCTCGAAGCGCAGCGGGGCGGCGAGGTACTCGAAGCGCACGCCTTCCTCTCGCGCGTGCACGCGCTCCTCGAGGCGGCCCTGCTGCTCGGCCTCGGTGCGGCGGTAGCAGCAGGTTACTTCCATCGCGCCCAGGCGCACGGCGGTGCGGACGCAGTCCATTGACGTGTCGCCGCCGCCGATCACGAGCACCTTCTCGCCCGCCTCGAGCGGCTCGCGCATCCACGCTGGCAGCTGCTCCTGACGCAGGTTGCCGCGCACGAGGAACTCGGTCGCCATGATCACGCCCGGCAGATCGACGCCCGGCGCTTCGAGCCGGTTGCCCAGGCTGGCGCCATGTCCCATAAAGACGGCGTGGTAGCCGCGCGCGAAGAGCTGATCGATCGTGACGTCTTTGCCGACGAACGTATCGCCGACGAACTCGATGCCGAGGTCCCAGAGGTGCGCCAGGTAGTCGCGCAGGATCTCCTTCTTCATCTTGAAGTTCGGGATGCCGTAGAGCAGCACGCCGCCGGGCTCCGGCCAGGCGTCGAACAGCGTGACACCGTGGCCCTTCTTCGCCAGCTCCTCCGCGACGGCGAGGCCCGCCGGACCGGCGCCGATCACGGCGACACGGCGCCCCGTCGGCGGTGGCAGCACCGGCATCGGCAGGCCTTCAGTGCGGCGCTGGAAGTCGGCTGAGAACGCCTCGAGCTTGCCGATGCGCACGGGCGGCTGCACGCCGAACGC
>CAYQLM010000106.1:0-9617 GCA_964418365.1 uncultured Dehalococcoidia bacterium | reverse complement strand
AGCGCCGCGCCCCAGTCGATCGTCTCGGCGATGCCGGGCTTCTTGTAGAAGTCCTCCTGCCGGAGCTGCTGCATGAGCGCGCAGATCTGGCCGGCCAGCTTCTCGTTCACGCCGGGGACCTTCGCGCGCAGGATCTCGTACTCGCGGTCGAACGCCGGGTAGTCGAGCCAGAGATAGAGGCAGCGGCGCTTGAGCGCGTCGTGGATCTCGCGCGTGCGGTTCGACGTGATCACGACGAACGGTTGCTGCTGCGCACGTATGGTGCCCAGCTCCGGGATGGTGATCTGAAAGTCGGAGAGCACCTCAAGCAGGAAGGCCTCAAACTCTTCGTCCGCGCGGTCGACCTCGTCGATGAGCAGCACGGGCGGTCGATCGCCGTTCGCGCTGATCGCGTCGAGCAGCGGGCGGCGGATGAGGTAGTCCTCGCTGAAGAGCTCGCGCTCGATCGAATCGAGCGCGCCGCCGGACGATTCGCCGAGCTTGATGCGCAGGAGCTGCTTGGGGTAGTTCCACTCGTAGAGCGCGTGCGAGGCGTCGAGCCCCTCGTAGCACTGCAGGCGGATCAGCCGCGTATCGAGCGTGGCGGCGAGCACCTTGGCGAGCTCCGTCTTACCGACGCCGGCCTCCCCTTCGAGGAAGAGCGGCTTGCCGAGCTGCCCGGCGAGGAAGACCGTGGTGGCGATAGCGCGGTCAGCGAAGTAGCTTCGCTGCGCCAGCGCCTCCTGCACCGCCTCTATGGAGTCGAACATGGCGAAGGAATGATAGCGTATGGGTTCAGGCTACGTTCGCGCTGACCTACGGCACGGGCGTCGAAGTCATGACGCAGGACGTAATCCATGTCGGCTCAATCCGATCATGGTTGGTGCAGACGGGGAAGTCCAAGACGGGCGCGATGACACCCCATATGGGCGCGGTTGAGGGCGCTTGACGCGAGACCTGCTGGATGCCTGCTGTGATCTTCGCCGTTGCGCACCCGGTTGGGTTCAGATCGGCACTAAGTGAGGCGATGCCTCTCTTATCTTTGATGTCGATGTGATAGTTGACGCCCAGATCCGCCGGGCAAGAGCGGAAAGGCCGGTTGTCGCGAGGCCAAGCCGGGAGCCGGACGAGCTCATCTTGCATGGCCGCAATCAAGGATAAATCTTGTGTGCTCTTCGTCACCGGTTCAAGTTCAGGATGCCCGAGCTTTTGAAGGCCCGGATCCGCTTCCACGGACATAGTCTGCCCTGGTTGAACCGTCGGTAGGGTGATCGCAGACGCGCCACCACCGCGACTGGCCAGCAGCGCCCAGACGAGCAGCGCCGCGCCGATCGCGATGGCGACCGCGAGCGCGCCGGTGATCGCGGGCGAGAGCCACCTGCCGAATCGATGGCGGAGGCCAGGCGGCGCGACGATAGGCGTGCGCTCATCGTCGGGGCGCCAGCGGGCGGCGTCGTGCCGGTTCTCCAGGCCGAGCTTGCTCAAGATCTCCGAGACGTGGTATTTCGCGCCGCTCACGCTGATGCCGAGGCGCCCGGCGATCTCCTCGTTCGAGAGGCCGTCCCGGATGAGCGCCAGCACCTCGCGCTCGCGTGGCGTGAGCGAATGGTTCGGCTCATGGCAGATCAAGCATACGCCGGGCTGCGGCCGGCTGCACTAGACTTTGTGCGAAGCGGCACTGATCCTGTCGGGCTGAAGCCCGACCCGCGCACACTGGAACCTGTGGGACAGGCTTCAGCCTGTCGAAGGGGCTCTACTTCGTGATCACCAGCGGTGACCACTCGCCGATAAGGCCCTGGCCGTGGAGCGAGGCGCTCTTGCCGTCGCGGATGTCCTTCTCGGTCATCAGGCCGAGAGCGCAGAGGAAGCCGTCCATCTTCACCGGCACGCCGGTCTCGCGGTTGACGAGCTCGTCGTTCACGTACCACGAGAGCGTGTCTTCCGCTTTCGAGTAGGTGATCTTGTAGCGATGGCGCTGCTGCGGGCCGTCCGGGAGAGGCAGCTCCTTGAACAGCGCGAAGACCTTCGGCTTGCCGGGCGTGTCGCCTTCGATCGAGACGCCGGGGAAGGGCAGGCGCGCGTACACCGTCGCGAACTTCTCGTTGCAGACGAAGAAATCGATCGCGAGGCCGGTGGCGAAGTCGAGCAGGTTGAGCGACACGAAGCCGTCGTAGAGATCGTCCGGCGTGCCGTTCAGCACGCGCGCGGTGATTTCCGTCTCGACGCTGATCTCGCCGTCGTCGGGCACGGCAAAGCGCTCGCGCGAGAAGTACATGTGCTTGGCGTTGTCGAGGATCTGGACGCCGTCGTGCGAACGCGTGAGCGGCATCGCTGTGACGCGCAGGCGGTCGTTCTGCACGAGGATGAGCGCGTTGGGCTCGCGGTACTCCCAGAAGCCATCGGGCGTCTGGAAGCCGGCCTGCAGCCACTTGCTGGCGGGCTTGAGGATGTCGGCGTAGTCGCCGTAGACAATGCGTTCCACGCAGCTAGCCGCTCAGCCGCTCGACGAAGACGTCCATCACGCCGCCGCAGATCTTGTCGGGCCCTTCGACGTCCTCAGTCAGGTCGACGGTGACCAAGCGAGGCCGGCCGTCGCGCATGGTGTCCATCGCGGCTTGCCAGACCTCCGCCTCGCCGCAGCCGCCGCCGATCGTGCCGCAGAACGAGCCGTCGGCGCGTACGGCCATCTTCGCGCCGGGCTTGCGCGGCGTCGAGCCGCGGGCTGAGGCGACCGTGGCGAGCACGAGCGGCTGCCGTTCGCGCAACGCGCGGTCGATCTCGTTGTAGACTTCCTTCATGACGATCACAGGATAGCGCTGGCAGCCATTGCTTCGCCACGATCTACAAGTCGTCCGCTTACCGCGAGGGATCAGATTCCTCGCTTCGCTCGGAATGACAGTGTGGTCAGCTAGCGCCGCGCGACGACCCAGATATGGTTGGAGAAGAAGCGGTTGAGCGGCGGGACCAGGCTGGCCGGCCGCAGGAAGCGGACGGCATCGAGTGCCGCGAGCGCCACGCGATGCCAGCGCAGTTCCCGCGGGTAGAACGCAGCGCGCGGCGGCTCCCAGAAATCGACCCGCTGGACGTGGAAGCCGGCGTCCTGCATCGCCGAGCGCAGCGTCGAGGCCGACTGGGGATTAACGTGCAACGTGCGCTCATACTCATCGTGTGGCGGCAGCGGGTCGGTGGGCAGGACGATCTTGTTGAAGAAGCGCCCGCCCTTGAGCCGCAGCGCGCGACCAGCGCCGAGCACGATGCGGTGCACGTTGCGCACGTAGTGGCGGTAGACGGCCTCCTCGAATACGCGGTTGGGCGACGTGTGGATCACGAGCCGCCCGCCCGGCTTCAGCACGCGCTGCACCTCGCGCAGCGACGCTGCGAGATCCGGCTGGTAGACGTGCTCGACGAAGTCCAGCATGAACGCAGCGTCGAACGATGCCGGCGCGAATGCCAGCCGCGTCGCGTCCATGCGCGCGAGCGCGGTGCGGGCTTCGCTTGCGAGCGACTCGCGCGCCACGTGCAACGCTGCTGCTGCGTAGTCGATGCCGAACGCGTCGGCGCCGCGCAGCGCGGCCTGCAGCACCACCTCCCCCCGGCCGCAGGCGATATCGAGCACGCGCTGGCCCCGCCTCAGGCGGGCGAGCGCGAGGGCGCGCACCATGCGGGGCGAAAGCTCCCGGCCGCCGCTCGCTGCGAACTCCGCGTGACCTTCGACGGAGCCGCGGTAGTAGTCCTCGGTATAGGCCTCAGGACGGATCGGGGTTTGGGCGCGTCCTCGATCTCTCATCGCACCGCTCATTGTACGGGACGTGCGCGGCGTGCGGCGGTTCGGCTATGGCGCGCCGTCTAGTTCATGGCATTGCCGCGGCCGATACCCGCTTCATCAGCAAGCTCGGCGGCAGGGCGGTACTGCCCGCCGCGATGTCCTTCACGGAGGGCATACAAGTCCGCGATCGTCGTCGCTTGCGGCACATCGTTGCCAAGCCATGCACTCCCTTCCCCCGCTGTGAGGGGAAGGAACTCGATCGCGGCGGCGCAGCGCCTGGCGCGGGCAACCGCCGGGTGCAACTCACGGATCGGCTCGTTGGTGGTGACCAGGATGAGCGTGCGCAGCCCTTGGCCGATCAGACCGTCGACCGTGTTCAGCAAACGGGAGAGGCCCTGGCCGGTGCGTTCCTTGGCGTCTGCTGACAGCAGCTCACCCGTATCCTCCAGGACGATGAGCCGCCAGCGCTCACCGCCCGGCTCACCCGCCCCTCCAGAGCCTCGAAACCGTCGCATGAAGCGCGGCGCGGCTAAATCGTCGTCCCACTCCTCGCGGCGCGCCAGCAACACGTTGATCAGGTACTTTCCTTCACCAAGCAAACGATCTGGATCAATGACATAGTCAACGTCGCACCACGAGCGCCACTCCGAAGCGATGGCGCGCAGTGCGTACGTCTTGCCCGTGCCGGCGAGGCCGTGGAACAACAGCCACTGGCCTCCCTTTGCCGGCACGAAGTCCGTCATGAGGCCGGCGAGCGCCTTGCGCGTCTCAGCGGCATAGTTAGATTCGATGTCGGTCCAACGCGGCACGTCCAGTGTCCGTCGAAGTGTGCTGGGTTGATCTCGATCGCCCATCCAGAAGATGATGGGCACTTGCTTCGGGTCCTCGCGCTTCGCCATGGGCAGGAGCTGGCGCACCCAGCCGACGGCGCTGCCGGCCGCGTCCTTGGTGACGCCGGCGCCAATGACCGTAACGAGGCCGTTCCCGAGGTTGCAGGACACCGCGACTGTGCCGTGGTCCGCCAGCTCGGTCAGGGCAACCCCTTGTTCGCAGCCACCCGACCAATCGCTCGCCTGGCTCATCAACTCGTCTGGGAGGCCCACGACGTCGCACGACCAGCCCATCTGGCACCAGGCTCTCAGCCCGTGCTCCTTGACCAGCTCCCAGAACCGGATGTGACAGTTGGTTGCATTGTTGTAGCCGCTGGCAATGTTGACTTGGTACTCGATCATGCCGTCCTCCTTGCGCGAGAGGTCTCGCCGAGGCGTCCATGCCGGCGGGGTCTTATGTTGGGCGACGCTAGACTACACCCGTCCGTGTCCTTTTGCAAGACCTGCCGCATGGGCACTTTCTACGCTAACCTTGACGTTTAGGTAAGCATTCGCTACCATTTCCCCGATATGGCCCCTAAGGCTGCCACGCCCCCTGTCGCCGTCTCCGATGACGAGCCGCATCTGCAGATCGGCGAGGTCGCCGAGCGTACCAGCGTGACGCAACGCACGCTCCGCTTTTACGAAGAGAAGGGCTTGCTGAAGCCGCCGACACGCATGGACGGCGGCTTTCGCCTCTATTCGGAGGCGGACATCCAGCGCGTCGAGCGGATCAAGCGCCTGCAGCAGCTCCTGGGCTTCAGCCTCGCCGAGATCAAGGAGATGGTGGAGGCCGAGGAAGTGAAGCTCCAGCTCCGGGCGGAGTACCGGCCGGACGCGGCGCTCTCACAGAAACGCACGCAGCTCCACAAGGCGATCGAGGTGACGGAGCGCCAGCACGCGGTCATCTGCCAGAAGATCGCCGCGCTGACGGAGATGCAGTCGAAGCTGAACGAACGTCTCGCCACATTCCGCAGCTGGCGCGAGCATCTGGACGAGCACGAAGTTGAAGTAAAGCCGAAGGTGAAGGCGAAAGTCTAGCAGCCAGCTCTCAGCGAAGCACTAAACGCCCTCGAACGGAGGGCGCTTTTCCTTGCCTCCAGTCCGCTTGCGCCGGTAGCGGGCTGGTGCTTCACTAGCGCAGCGATGCCGCGCGCGATCGATACCTGGGTCAACGTCAACATGGGCTCTCGGGACCGTCCCGAATACCTCGTGCGCGTTTCCGAAGACTACTTCAAGCGCGGCGAGGCCATGTTCCAGGACCTCTCGATCAGCGAGCTGATCGACGCGATGGACGCGGCCGGCGTCGAGAAGGCGATCCTGTCGACGACGGCCGAGATGCCATCGGAGCACGTGCTGTCGTTTCCGAAGGCGCACCCCGATCGCTTCGCGCTGTCGGCACAGCTCGACCCGAGGCGCGGGATGAAGGCGCTGCGCGCGCTCGAAGCGATCGTGCGCGACCAGCCCGTCGCTCTGGCGCGTATCATGCCGTTTCTGATCAACCTGCCGCCGAACGACAAGGTCTACTACCCGGTGTACGCCAAGTGCATCGAGCTCAATCTACCGATCTCGATCAACACCGGCCTCCACGGCCCGCCGATGCCCGGCGCCTGCCAGGACCCGACCTACCTGGACGAGGTCTGCCTCTTCTTCCCGGAGCTGAAGCTCGTGATGGCGCACGGCGCCGACCCGTGGTGGGCCGTGGCGATCCGGCTGATGCTGAAGTACCGCAACCTGTCCATGCAGACGTCCGCCTACGCGCCGAAGTACTTTCCGCCGGAGCTGATCCACTTCATGAACACGCGCGGGCAGGACAAGGTGATGTTCGCCTCGGACCATCCTGTCCTGCCGTTCCAGCGCTGCATCAAGGAAGCGCAGGCGTTGGACTCCGCGAAGGCGTGCTCGACAAGTTCCTGTATGGAAACGCCGAGAGGTTGTTCTTCACGACTCAGAGCTCCGACTGAGCAGCCGTTCGGCTTCTGCGACGAAGGCCGCGGCGCTGCGAACGAGCTGCTCTGCAAGCTCTGCTGAGATGTCCTCTTTGTACGAGTAGTCGGCAATATTGCGGGCGGCGAAACCTTCCCTCAGACGTTTCCCTAAGAAGCGAGGAAACTTTCCGCTACGTATCCATCTCTCATCGAACGCCCCAATTACGCCACGATGCTTGGAAAATGCGAGCCCTTCGCTCAGAAGCAACGCTGTCGCAGCGTGGAACACTGCGTAGTAAGCCCGGTTGGCGCACCAGCGATACCGTACGTGCTTGAAGCCAAACTCAGCGTCGGCCAACGCTTCCTTTGCGTATGCGATGACGATCTGAACGTCTTCGCTCAGTGACTCTTGGTAGTCGGTGCGTTCATCGCTGATTCGCTTGTCGCCGATGGGCCAGAGCTCGACCCCTTCACGCCGGACGTTTATGAAGAGCGGAAGCATACGCTGCCGATATTCATTCTCGGTGGCAATAAATGGACCGAGGAGCGGATAACAGTACTTATCCTCGATGTCTCGCCGCAGATCAGAAGCGATCTCCTGCTCAGCTCGGTGGTCGAACTCGCCATGAAGGACGACGAGCAGATCGACGTCTGACTCCTGGTCAGCGTCGCCACGCGCGCGGGAGCCGTACAGGACTACGGTTACGAGGCGCTCGGCGTAGTGATCGCGCAAGCGCTCGACATATTCGCATGTCGCCCGTTGCCACACCGCCGGGCCTGCGATGGCGGGATGCATAGCCTGGGTCTTCGTCACGGTTCCTATTCTACCCGCAGACGGCGCCTTCGCTCGCGGAGGAGACGAGGCGGGCGTACTTCGCGAGGGCGCCGCGTTCGTAATGCGGAGGAGGCGGGGTCCACGCCGCGAGGCGGCGCGTGATCTCATCGTCCGGCACGTGCAGCTCGAGTCGCTTGTTCTGTGCGTCGATGGTGATCTCGTCGCCGTCCCGCACGATCGCGATCGGGCCGCCGACCTGCGCCTCGGGAGCGACGTGGCCGACCATGAGTCCACGCGTCGCGCCGGAGAAGCGGCCGTCAGTGACCATGGCGATCTGATCGCCGAGTCCCTGGCCGACGAGCGCCGCGGTCGTCGCGAGCATCTCGCGCATGCCGGGGCCGCCCTTCGGCCCTTCATAGCGGATGACACACACATCGCCGGCCTGGATCTCGCGCCGCTCGACCGCGGCGAAGCAGGCTTCCTCTCCGTCGAAGACGCGCGCGGGGCCGCGGTGCTGGAGGTGCTCGATCGCGGTCACCTTCGCCACCGAACCCTCGGGCGCGAGGTTGCCCCGCAGCACGACGATCGTGCTGCCGCCGGAGAGCGGCTTCTCGATCGGGTGGACGATCTCGCCGTCCGGGGCGGCGTTGATCGACGCGAGGTTCTCCGCCATCGACTTGCCGGTGACTGTGAGCGCATCGCCGTTGAGATAGCCGCCCTTGAGCAGTTCCTTCAGCACGACAGGCACGCCGCCAGCGCGATGCAGGTCGGCCATCACGTAGCGGCCGCCGGGCTTCAGGTCCGCGATGTGCGGCGTGCGTTCGCAGACGCGCGCGAGGTCATCGATGGTGAGTGGCACCTCCGCCTCGCGCGCGATGGCGAGCAGGTGCAGCACGGCGTTCGTCGACCCGCCGACGGCGACCGCGACAGCCATCCCGTTCTCGAGCGCCTCGCGCGTCAGGATGTCGCGCGGGCGGATGTTGAGTTCGAGCAGATTGAGCACCGCCTCTCCGACGCGACGGCAGACGTCGGTGCGCGCGGGATCGATAGCTGGGACGGCGGCGCTGCCGGGCAGCGCGATGCCGAGCGCCTCGCTCACGCAGGCCATCGTGTTCGCGGTGAACATGCCGCCGCAGGAGCCGGCGCCCGGGCAGGCGACGTGCTCCAGCTCACGCAGGTCGGCGTCGCTCATGTTGCCGGCGCTGTGCGCGCCGACGCCTTCGAAGACGTCCTGCACGGTGACATCGTGGCCGTGGTAGTGGCCGGGCATGATGCTGCCGCCGTAGAGGAACACGCCGGGCAGGTTGATGCGCGCGAGCGCCATGATCATGCCGGGCAGGCTCTTATCGCAGCCGGCGATGGCGGCCAGGCCGTCGTACGCGTGGGCGAGCATCATCACCTCGACGGAGTCCGCGATGATCTCGCGCGAGACGAGGGAGGCCTTCATCCCTTCGTGGCCCATCGCCATGCCATCGCCCACGGCGATCGTCGCGAACTCGCGCGGCGTGCCGCCCGCCGCCGCGACGCCCGCCTTGACGTGCTGCGCGAGGCCGCCGAGGTGGATGTTGCAGGGCATCGCCTCGTTGCCAACGTGGCCAACAGCGACGATCGGTTTCGCGATGTCGGCGTCCGTCAGACCCATCGCGTAGAGGTAACTGCGGTTGGGCGCGCGCTCGGCGCCTTCGGTCACCTGCCAGCTACGCGGCTTGCTGGTGTGCGTGCGAGTCTCGGTGGTCATGCAGTGCCTCCCTTTGATTGCTTGATTGTAATTGCATTTTTGAAAAAATGTCGAATCTGGAGGCGTCGATTTTGTGGCCCAGCGTTTGATTGACCGGCCCGGGCGGTGTCAGGACGCATAGCGTGTACCTCATCGTGAGAACCACTGAGTGTAGACCGGGGGCCGAGGAGCGCCAAGCGGGAGATGGCACGAACGTGAGGGTCAGGGGTCAAGGGTCAGGGGTCGAGGTTCCACCGAATCGAGCTCGGCCTGACGAGCAAGATGCGCCTCGGCGTCTCATGAGATTCCTCGCTGCGCTCGGAATGACATAGCGGCGTATACTATGTGCGCCATGGAACCACAGTACCGCTTCTGCACCAGCGCCGACGGAACACGGATCTCGTTCTCGACGCTCGGCGGGGGCCGCCGAACGCCGGCCATCAACGTTGATTCGTGGGCGGAGGTTCAAGAGCGGCGCTGGCAGTACCCCATGGAATGGACGCTGGCGCGGAACCGCTGCATCGTGGCGTTCGACCGGCGCGGCGTGGGCGCCTCGCAGCGAAGCGTGGAAGACCTCTCGCTG
>CAYQLM010000105.1:0-9669 GCA_964418365.1 uncultured Dehalococcoidia bacterium | reverse complement strand
CGCGGTATTCGACCGTCACGCCCTCCACCAGCAAGCGATGCACGGCGCGGTTGCGCCCCGAAAGCTCCGCGCCTTCGGGCCGTGTCGGCCGACGGAAGGCATCCTCCAGCGCCTCGGGCGGTAGCGCTGGATTGAGCTGCGCGAGCGCGTCGCGGAGGCGCGCTTCCAGCACCACCTGCGCATAGTCCGCGCGCTCGGATCCGGCCTCGCCCGGCGCGATATCAAGGCCGTGCGTGACGGACCAACCGAGACTTTCGAGCCAGGCGAGACTGGCCTGTTCGACGACGGATTCGGTGATGCCGCGCTGGCTCATGGCGCGTGGTCCTCGAGGAGATTCAGGACGAGACGAACCATCCACTCCTTCTGCCTCGGCTCGCTCTCGGCCACGAGCAGCGCGAGCGCGACCATCGCGTTGTCAGCCAGGCGTGGCGTCCCGTCGGCCCGCAGCCAGAGGCCATTACGCCGCAGGTATTCCAGGAACAAGAGGGCACCGATGCGCTTGTTGCCATCACCGAACGGATGGTCCTTGATGACGAAGTAGAGCAGGTGCGCGGCGCGCGCCTGGGCGCTTGGGTAGAGCGGCGCGCCATCGAAGGTCTGCTCAATTGCGCCGAGGATCCCGGCGAGGCCTTCACCGCGTTCCTTCCCGAACAGCGGTCCTGCCTCACCGCGGCCGGTGAGGTCCGCTCGCAGGCTCGCGGCGGCCGCCCGAGCGTCGTCGAGGATCAGCTTGGCGGTCGGGGCAACCGGCCGTGCCGGCGCCGCCGCGAGCCGCTCCTCGTCGTATTCGAGCAGCAGCCGCCAGGCTCGCGTGTACCGCTGCACGACCTCGAGCACGGCACGTCCCTCGTCCGTGACCAGCGCATGGCTGGTCAGCGTCCGGGCGAGCAGACCGACTGCCTGCTCGATCCCGCCCAAGCCCCGCTCGCGCAGTCGGCGCTCGTTCAGGGTGTAGCCGCGCAGCAGATGCTCCCGCAGGGTTCGCGTGGCCCAGATGCGGAACTGGGTGCCGCGCTTCGAGTTGACGCGGTAGCCGACCGAAAGGATGGCGTCGAGGTTGAAGTAGTCGACGTGGTAGCGCTTCCCGTCCTCGGCAGTATGTGCAAATTTTGCACGTACTGATTCCGGCTCTAGCTCGCCGTCCTTGAAGACGTTTCGGATGTGCTTGGTGATAACCGAGCGCTCTCGACCGAACAGCTCGGCCATCTGCGCTTGGGTCAGCCAGACGCTCTCCCGTTCCAGTCGCACGTCCACCCGGATCTCCCCGTCGGGGGCCTCGTAGACGATGACCTCGCCACCGGGAATCTGGTCGGAGGACCTCATGCCGCACGACCTTCCCAACCCCGGCGCCACTCGCAGCCGTCGACTTCGCGGTACTCGACCGTCACGCCGTCCGTCAGCAGGCGATGCCGCGCGCGGTTGCGCGCCACCAGCTCCGCGCCCTCGGGCCGCGTGAGCTTGCGGAAGGAACCCTCCAGCGCCTCGGCGGGGAGCGCCCGGTTCAGCCGCGCCAGCGCATCGCGGAGCCGCTGCGCGAGCACGACCTGCCCGTAGTCGTCGCGGTCGGCGGCGGGCTTGGGGGGCGGCACCTCTACGCCGTGGCGCACCGACCAGCCCGCGCTTTCGAGCCAGGCGAGAGCGGCCTGTTCGACGACGGATTCGGTGAAGCTCTTCACGACTCAAGTCCTGCCACAGACCAACCCCGAATCCCGCCATGTCGGCGGTGTGCTTGGCGGGATTCCGCGCCACATGGCGGCCGCCGCGCCGTATCCCGACACCTTGTCGGGATTACTGTCGGGATTGCGGCAGGACCGGGTTGCTGCAATAGGACCCGGAATCGAAGCCAAATCGGAGCGGAAAGGGAGTTCATTTCTCCGCCCAAAATACCTTGGCGAAGCGCCGGCTCATGCTTCGCCCTCGATGATCGACCAGACCCGGTGGTAACTCTCACCTCGGTTCCCGAGGGCAGCCTTCCATGTGTCCACTCGCGTTGCCCGGAGTTTCGCTCGCACCTCGTTGAGCGGCTCGGACGAGGTTACGTCTAGCGTCTTGGCCAAAGGTCCAGCGGCAGTGCGTGGCACGCCGAGAAGTCGCAGAGCAACGGCCTCTTCCGAGTTCACGCCGTAGTACACGCGCGCGGGCAGGTTTCGAAGAACGCGCTGGTCCTCCGCGGACATCGCGTCGAAGGAGTCGCCGAGGGTGAGCGACTGCAGGGCGGCCAAGCCCCACGAGGCCGTCTGCGTGAGCCGACCGAAGACGCTCCTACAGCAGCGGGTCATCGCCGCAACCGGATCCCCGGCGCCCGTGCTTTCCTCGTCTTCACTCGACCTCTTCGAGAAGTATTCCGTCGCCATTTCGGTGAGCGGGCGTCCCTGCACCCAGTCGCAGATGATCCGCGCCAGCATGTCGCCGTCAGGTTGCGCGCCGCCTGTAACCTCCTTGAGCGGATCCCGCAACTCGGGCACCCGGAGCAAGACTCCCATCATGCGCTGAAGATCGTCGCGGCGGGTGCCGAACAGCTCGGGCGACCACACCTCGCTTGTCAGGTTTGCCTCGTTCACGCGGGCCAGTGTGTTGCTGACGGATTCCCATGAGAAGCCGGTGGCGTCGACGAGCTTCAGCGGCTTGCCCTTGATTCGTTCAGCATAGTTGTAGACGCCCTGCACCAAGCTGTCGGCCCAGCCCTTGTGGCTCTTGCGCAGCGCCTGAAAACCAAGGGTTCCGCGAAGGACCTGTTCGATCTGCGCGGCGAACCTCTCGTGGCTGCCGATCTGCCGATAGGTGTGGGCTAGGTACTGCAGGAACGCGGACCAGCCCGGCTGCCACGACAGCGACTCGAGTTGGAGCAGCTTTCCCTCGCTGGCGGCCTTCTGAACCATGTCGATGAGCGTCGAGTTCAGCGCGCCCACAGAGCGGCCGATGAACTTCTCGAGCTGCTTGGCCTTCGCGGCGTTGTGACCAGCAAGAACCACGATGCCGAGGTCCCCTTGGTCGACGCGACCCGCTCGTCCCGCAATGTTCCAAAAGTCTTCGGGAGGCATGTCCTGCCCGTACGGATACTGGTGGCTTGCGAAGACCACACCCGAGACCGGGAAGTTAACGCCCTGGGCGATAGTCGTAGTAGCGACCAGTACCCGCAGCTTTGATTGCTCCGTCAGCCACTCTATGAGCGTCCGGGTATCTTCGGAGAGCCCCGTGTGGTGAACGCCAACGCCGTACTCCAGCAGCGAAGTCAACGGGAAGTCTTCTCCCATCTCATCGGCGAGGAATGTCTGAATGTGGGTCAGGTCAGCGCTGCTGACGTCGATGCGGTTTGCATCAACCTTGAACGCCGCAGCAACTCCCCAACTGTTCCTGGGCTTGTCGACGAGAACGATCATCGTTCCCCGTCGCCGGAGGATCTGCGCGGTCGCCGCTGCCAGCTTTCCCGGTGAGGTTGAAACGTCAGACCACGACAGCCCTAGCGGACGCCGCTCCCCAACGTCCAGCGCCTCTGGCACCGCAATGGTGTTCCGCGTCGTGTGCTGGGTGACAAGCCTTACCCCGAAGTCACCGCGCTTCTCGCCCTTCTGGGGCCGTGCGATAGCGATGACGCGATCGTTGGGACTCCAGTCCACACGAAGTTCGATGTTCTTGTTGCTGTCAGGCGACAACCACCGCGCGATCTCAGCGGCGTTGTCAATGAACGGCGTGAGCAGCAGGAATTGCGCGTGCTGACATTCCCGGTTGATCGTAGCAAGCAGCAGCTCCAACTTCAGGCCGCGCGCTTGGGATGCGAGCCCGTGTGCCTCGTCTACGACCACAAGCGTCAACGGCCGAACGATCCTTTCCTCCCAGCCACCGCGAAGCATGAGGTCAAGCTTCTCGGGCGTCGTGACGAGGATGCGAAACTGCCGTCCAGCATCCGTGTCGGTCAGCATACCGGCTTCGAGCCCATCAATCTCAAGCGCGGGGCTCGCCTTCTCGACGATGCTGCCGAGGGCGGCCAAATCCCGTCGAAGGCGAAGCGTGAGCTGGTTGACGAGTGCTCGGGTCGGCGCGAGGTACGCGACCCAACCTCGCTCCTGGTCGAACTGGTTGAGCGCCTGGAGAATGCGGAACTCCGCGATAAACGTCTTTCCGCTTGACGTCGGAAGGCTGACGACGACGCAGCGATGACCCGAGCCAAGCAGTCCCTCCTCGCGCAAGGTGCGACGCTGCGGGGGGAGCATCTCGAAGATCGGCTGCTTCCGATCGCGCGAAGTCAGCGACGCCACGAATTTTGCTACGCGGCTATTCACCGCCCGAGTCACAGCCCAAATGCTGCTATCGATGAGGACCCGAGCCGTTCGAGCGAGCAGACGAGCTAAAGATTCGCGCTCCATTAGTTGGCCGCGCCCGGCAGCGCTGATGGCGCGGTCAAACTGCGCTTCAAGCTGTTCCCGGGCGTCATAGTGACCATCCACCGATCCCTGAGTGAGATAAATGCCGAGAATCTCGGCAGCCTTCGCGAGGTGATACTCGGTGATGAGCTCCCACGCGGGCCGCGCGTCCCTTCGCTCTTCCGCGTGGGCGAGGAATCCTGGTTCCTGCTGGCGCTGGTCCGTGCGTAGTGCAGCCACACGCTGCTGCACCAAGTCCAGGTCCCCCCAACCGTGCTTTCGGAAGAGGCGCAACCAGATGTCGAGGATGCAGGCCCAGACGCGAATGCCCCAGTCTTCCGAGTCCAGCGGGAGTTGAGGCAGGTCCTTTTCGATGAGAAGACGACGAACATCGGCCCCACGGTCGCCCAGTACGCCGAGGCTGCCGAGGCGCACGAGCCATTCCGCCGCCTCGATGGGCGCCTCGGGACACGTCAGCGAGCGTGCAACTTGGAATGCATCCGTGGCAGCGGCTTGAAGACCTTCGGGGTCGTCTCCCTCAAGCAGGTCGAAGACACGAAGTTCAAGGCCATTCGCTACGAAGCGAAGCTGGTCGTCCGGAAACTCACCGGCACCCGCGACCCCGAGCGCGTTGCGAAGGCGCCGCCGGCCAGCCTCTTCGACGGCCTTACGGACCTTCTCGGCTCCGAGGGACTGAATGATCCAGGAGTCGGCGGTCACGATGCCTCCTCCTTCAAGAGTGTCGGCCACTCCGCGATGGGGACTGGCAGATACCAGGCGATCAGCTCGATGCGCGTCGTCTTGCCGAGCGTCTTCGACAGCGCCTGACCGCGGCTCTTCAAATCGAGTTCGCTTGGCGCGGTGTCGCGGATCAGAATGCCAACGAGCAACAGCTCCTTCCCCTCAGACCTGAGGTAGCGGCCCACCGCCTTCTCGTACAGGTCGCGGTACGGCTGCGACTGGCATCGCGCGTGGAGCCACTGCAGAAGAGCCCGCTGGATGTCCAGGCGCGTAGCGCTTTGCTCGAGTTGCCACGCCATCCCGCTCCCGCCATTCATCACGTTGGGCGGGGTGTTGGCATCGGACGACGTCTTGACCTCGCCAAACAGGAGCAGGACGGAATCGTCCTCGCGGTAGAACCCGACGAGGTCCGTGCCCGGAAGACTCGCTCTTGGCGTGCGCCGGTCCCGGACCGTGTTCCAGGGCCAGTGGATCTCGCGACCCGAGTCCTGCTGAAGCGCGCATTCCGCGAGCGCCTCGCCCACCTCCCAGCCTTCGGGCTGAGGCACTGCCTCCAAGAGGTGCTCGACGAACTCCGTCGCCATGCCGGTCGTCGCAAGTCCGCGGAGGTCGGACTCGAACGATGAGGCAACATCGGCAACACGCCGGCGCACTACCTCGTGCATGAAGCGCTTGAACTTCTTCGCGTCGGCAACGTGGCGCCCTTCCCATCTCGCCGACGTGGCGCGCCCCGCGTAGCAAATCGCGGAGCCGAGTGTCGCAGTGCCTGTCATGCCACGCCCTCGGGAACGAACCGACCGGCCTCCTGCACCCGCAACTCGCCGGAGATGAGCTTGGGTAGCAGCGCGTCGCGCAGGGCGGCGAGGGTGCTGGAGTCTCGCTCGGCCGCAACAATGCGCCGGTAGAGATGGCACGCCTGCTCTTCAAACGCTCGCATCACGCCTGCCGATGGGGTGACGACCGGGATTGGCCGGAAGTTCGCCTTGCTGATCTCAAGGAAGGTCGAGCCGTTCGCGCGGCTGATGATCTCTTCGTGTGCGACGCTGGCCCAGAGAAGCAAGAAGATGTTCGACGTTCCAGTCTTGGGTGTCATCGCGATGAAGCCCTGATTGATCGCAACCGGAATCTCTGCGACGGCCAAGTAGCCGATTGGGGCTCTCGATGACAGAAGCACGGTTCCCTTCGGCAGCAATCCGGAGCCGATCTGTGACAGCCCCGCGTCGGTGATTCGCCGTTCGGTATGGAGTAGGACCGGAACCGATAGTCCGGATAGGTCCTTGGGTGTGGCCCATGCTTGCGTCCCGCCCTCCCAATAGGCCGGCTCCTTGGTGCTGGGCGTGGTGCCGCCCGCCACGTCCGCGAGGTCGCCGATGGATTTGATTTTCCACCCCTTCGGAATCTCTCCCAGCTCCGAGTCCTCGAAGGAATCCGGGAAGAGGTCGGCTAGGGACTGGGGAAGGCCGGGGTCGCGGCCTTCGGCCTTCGCGCGGACGGGGTCGAAGTCCACGAACCACGACTTGAAGAGCGCCCGAGCCATCGCCTCCAGCGTCTCGTTCATCCGCCGGTTCAGTTCGATCTTGTCGTCCAGCGTGCCGAGGATGTGGGCGATGGCGCGTTGCTGAGGAAGCGGAGGGAGGAGGAATGGAAGCCTCTCAAAGTCTCCCTTGTTCAGGATCGGCGTGCGAGAACCGCCTGCCCCGAGGTCGAACAGTTCATCTCTTCGCCCGAGAAGTGAGTAGTAGACGAAAAGAGGGTCGACGCTGTCGTCGTTAACGATGATCGAGTTGATCTGTTGGTTAGTGATCGTTGGTCGGTCGATGAATATCGACTTCCCCATCTGCCATCCGATACATGAGACACCTACGCCTCGAGGAATAAGGCAGCGTCCAAGTTGCTGGACGCCGTACGATGAGAGCCAGCGTGCCGTGTCTTTTACTCGCTGCTGGCCGAGCATGTCTGAAGGAGTCAAGAAAGGGACATCGCCGCCGTAATAGAGCGCGTCGTTTCCGGGTGGCGTTCGCCCTGTTACCACACGGCCCAGATCAGCGAGCCGCACGTGGCGCCACTCAGCCGCCATACCCAAGCTCCTTCAGGTTGGCGGCGATGGCGGCGTCGAGCTTCGCTGTCTCCACGCGACTCACGATTTCCTCCTGTGAGTCCGCGACGTCGGCCTCATTTCGCCGGACAGCTCCGCCTCGATCTCCTCCACCGTCGGCAGACTGCCCTTCAGGGCCTTCGGGAGCTTCTCGACGAGCCTCGTCTCCCATCCGGCGACGCCGATCGGGCGCTTCAGATGACGCAGTGCGTACTCGACGACGACCTTGTTCTTCGCTCGGCACAAGAGCAGGCCGATCGTCGGCTTGTCGTCGGGATGGCGCAAGAGATCGTCAACCGCGGAGAGATAGAGGTTCAACTGACCGACGAAGGCCGGGTCGAAGGGCACGGCCTTGAGCTCGACGACGACGTAGCAGCGCAGCTTCAGGTGGTAGAAGAGGAGGTCGATCTGGAAATCCTGGTCGCCCACTTCGAGCGGCACCTGCCTTCCGATGAACGCGAAGCCGTTGCCGAGTTCGAGCAGGAAGCGCTGAATGTGATCGACCAGAGCATTCTCGACTTCGCGCTCGCGGCGCGGGTCGGCGGTGCCGAGGAAGTCGAAGAGATAGGGATCCTTGAACACCTGCGCGGCAATGTCCGAATCCGCAGGCGGCAACGTGGCCTTGAAGTTGGTGAGGGCCTTGCCGTGGCGTTCGTGGGCGCGGCCGTCGATCTGCAGGGCCAAGATGTCGCGTGACCAGCCTTGCTGAAGCGTTTGCTCGGCGTACCATAGCCGCGTCTCCTTGACGTCGAGACGTTCGAGGAGGGCGATGTTTTGGCGCCAGGGCAATTGTGCAACGACCCGTTGCACTATCTCGCGGTCGGGCCATGCGGCGGAAAAGGCGCGCATGTACTTCAGGTTTCGGGGCGAAAGCCCCTGCATTTCGGGGTTGGCTTCACGCAGGTCTGCGGAGAGGCGATCGATGACCTTGGCCCCCCAGCCGGCGCGTTCCTGGCGATTCAGAATCATCCGGCCGATGTCCCAGTAGAGCAGAACCATTGCCGAGTTGGCGGCCATGACGACGCGAAGCCGTTCTTGCTGGATGCGCCGCTTGATCTCGCTGAGGATCTCGGCGTAGTCGCGAGGTAGCCCCGCGCGCGGTGGGGAAACCGGAAAGATGGCTCCCTCCCGCGTCTTCCCGCGCGAGCCACGCGTCGGAGCCGCTGACCGCACGGGGGCCTTTGTGGACTTCTTCCTACCCGCCATACCCAAGCTCCTTCAGGTTGGCGGCGATGGCGGCATCCAGCTTCGCGGCCTCGGCCTGCTGCTCGCGCAGCGTCGCGGCGAGCCGCTTCATCTTTTCCTCGAACGGCTCGCCGTCGTCTTCCAGAGCCTCGGCGCCAACGTAACGGCCGGGGGTGAGCACGTGGCCGTGCTTGAGCACCTCCTCCAGTGGCGCGCTCTTGCAGAAGCCCGCGATGTCCGCGTACTCGCCCGCGTTCTTCTCGCCGCGCCAAGCGTGGTAGGTGCGGGCGATTCGCGTGACATCCTCGTCGGTCAGCTCGCGATGGGTGCGGTCCACCATGCGGCCGAGCTTGCGGGCGTCAATGAAGAGCACGTGGCCGCGGCGGTCGCGGAACTTGCCGTCCTTCCGGTCGCGCGCGAGGAACCACAGGCAGGCGGGAATCTGCGTCGAGTAGAAGAGCTGGCCCGGCAGCGCGACCATGCAGTCCACGAGGTCGGCCTCGATCAGGCTCTTGCGGATCTCGCCCTCGCCGGACTGGTTGGACGACATCGAGCCGTTGGCGAGCACGAAGCCGGCCACGCCCGCGGGCGCCAGGTGGTGGACGATGTGCTGCACCCAGGCGAAGTTGGCGTTGCCCGCCGGCGGCGCGCCGTACCGCCAGCGCTTGTCGTCGCGCAGGCGCTCGCCGCCCCAGTCGGAGATGTTGAAGGGCGGATTGGCGAGAATGAAGTCGGCCTTGAGGTCGGGGTGGCGGTCGTTGTGGAAGGTGTCGCCGTGCGCGATCTGGCCGTCGATGCCGCGGAGGGCGAGGTTCATGCGCGCGAGGCGCCAGGTGGTGTAGTTCGACTCCTGGCCGTAGATCGAGATGTCGGGTCTTGTTCCTTTGGGGGCCTTGCCGCCGTTGCCGTTGCCCTTGGCGTGCGCGCGGATGAACTCGACCGACTGCACGAACATGCCCGAAGAGCCGCAGCAGGGGTCGTAGACCCGGCCCTTGTAGGGCTCGATCATCTCGACCAACAGCTTGACCACGCAGCGCGGCGTGTAGAACTCGCCGCCCTTCTTGCCCTCGGCGCTCGCGAACTGCGAGAGGAAGTATTCGTAGACGCGGCCGAGCACGTCCTTGGCGCGGCTCTCTTCGTCGCCGACGCGGATGTTGCTGATGAGGTCGATGAGCTGGCCGAGCCGCTCCTTGTCGAGCGCGGGGCGGGCGTAGTCCTTGGGCAGCACGCCTTTCAGCGCCGGGTTGTCGCGCTCGATGCCGGCCATCGCGTCGTCCACGAGCTGGC
>CAYQLM010000104.1:0-9698 GCA_964418365.1 uncultured Dehalococcoidia bacterium | reverse complement strand
CGCCCGCCCGAAAGGCCCTCGCCGGGCTTGTATACCGTCTTGTTCACCGACATCGCGTCCTCCACCGCCCTCACCCAGCGCCTCGGCGACGCGCAGGCGCAGGAAGTCCGCCGCGCGCACAACGCCATCGTACGCGAGGCGCTCAAGCCACACGGCGGGAGCGAGATCAAGCACACCGGCGACGGCATCATGGCGTCGTTCCCCACCGCAAGCGGTGCGCTGGAGTGCGCGGTCGCCGTCCAGCGCGCGGTAGCGGAACGCGACGACCCGAACCTTCGAGTGCACATCGGGCTGAACGCGGGGGAGCCGATTGCGGAGGACGAAGACCTGTTCGGCACCGCGGTCGACTTGGCGCGGCGCATCTGTGACCAGGCCGAGGCCGGGGAGATCCTGACTTCGGACGTGGTGCGGCAGCTTGCGGCGGGGAAGGGCTTTCTGTTCGCCGACCGGGGCGCGGCGGCGCTGAAGGGCTTCGAAGACCCGGTGCGGCTGTACGAGGTGTGCTGGCGGGACGAGCGCGCCTAGAACCAGCGCCCGCTCAGCGCGAGCCCGCCGTCGATGAAGATCATGTCGCCGGTGAGCCACGCCGCTTCGTCCGACGCGAGGAAGAGCGCCAGGTTCGCCACGTCCTGCGGCTCGCCCACGCGCCCCAGCGGCGCGGCCTGATGTCCCGCCGACTTCATCGCTTCGACCAGAGGCGCGGCCAGCGGCGTGTTGATCACGCCCGGCGCCAGCGCGTTGCACGTGATGCGCTGCGGCGCCAGCTCCAGCGCCATCACCTTCGTCAGCATCGCCACGCCAGCCTTCGCCGAATGGTAGGCCGCCATGTACATCCCCGGCCGGTACGCCGCGACCGAGGCCGTCGTGATGATTCGACCGCCGTGGCCCTGTTGCGTCATCTGCTTCGCTGCCGCCTGGCACGAGAGGAAGACGCCCGTGAGGTTCGTGCGGATCACGGCGTCCCAGTCCTCTTCGCTCGTGTCGAGGAACGGCGCAGTGCGTCCGATACCGGCGTTTCCGACGAAGATATCGAGCTTGCCCATCGCGTCGACCGTCTCGCGCACCATGCGCTCGCAGTCGGCCTTCTTCGTCACGTCGCCTTCGATTGCGATGTTGCGGCCCTCGAAGTGCGCGATCTCCTTCGCGACGCTCTCCGCCGCGGCTCGATTAAGGTCGGCGATCGCGACGTCGGCGCCCTCCTCGGCGAATCGAATCGCGATCCCGCGGCCGATGCCGGAGCCGCCTCCAGTGACGAGCGCCGCCTTGCCCGCGAGTCGCATTACTGAGCGGCCGGCGTCGCGGGTGCCGGCGCGCCGGCATCGCCGTCGCTGAACGAAAAGGGCGGGTACTCCTCTACGAGCGACGCCATGTACGCCAGCAGCCGCGCGTTCCAGCGCAGGTAGCCGCGAATGAAGTCTTCGCACCACTGCGGTTGCGTGCCGTTCATCAAGATCGATACCGCGGCCACCAGCCAGACGATCGCGAACACAATACCTAGGATCGCCAGCACAATTGCGTGCGGGATGCCCAGGATGATCCGCAGCAGCGCCTGCCCAACGCTCGGCGAGCCGCCCGGCGTGACGCTGAACTGGACTATCTGCTCCGGCTTCTGCGTCTGCAGTTTATCCGTGGCAAGCGCCATGTAGCAGTAGAACATCATGATGTAACGCAGCCACTTGACCGGGCCTGCCTGCGCCTCCTTGATGTACTTCGCGCCGCCCTTCAGCGCGATTGTCATTGCGGCAAAGCTGGACAGCGCGATATACGCTGCGATGTACGTTCCGGCTAAAGAACCAACCTCAATGGTCGGCAGCGCACTAATGCTCCAAGTCCGGAGCAACCACGTCACGACGATCACGATCGCGATGCGTAAGATCACCTGCGCCTTGTCGAACTCTTTGGGCGGCTGGACTTCGAACGTCGCAGGGTATGCCATGAGACGCTTCCTACGGAGCTGCGGCCGGCGGCGGTGTGGGTGATGCGACGGGCGACGCTGATCCTTCGTCGCTGAACGAGAACGGGGGATACGGATCAACCAGCGACGCCAGATAGGCCAGGACCCGCGCGTACCACTTGAGATAGCCGCGCAAGTAGTTAAACCCCCACTCGGGGTACGTGCCGGTCATCAGGACCGTGATGACTGTGCCCACCCAAACAAACGCGGCGATAAAACCCAGGATGCCGAGCACAAGAAAATGCGGTATCGCCAGAATGATCCGCAAGAGCGCCTGGCCTACCGAGGGCGAGCCGCCCGGCTGCACTTTGAAGTCTACGAGCTCGGCGGGGTTCTCCAGCGGCAGCTTGTCGGACAGCAGGGACGCATAGGACCAAAAGCCCAGAACGAGGCGGATCCACGTTACCGGACCCTTCTCCGATTCATCGAGGTACTTCTGCGCGCCCTTCTGTGAGATCAGGATCGCCGCGAAGACCGGCAGCGCCCACCACGCGATGCCGACGACTCCGTTCAGGAGGAAGTAGAGCAGCAGGACCAGCAAGACACGTACGGCTGTCTGGCCACGATCGAACGGCTGGGTGGGACGTTGGACTTCGAACGTTGCGGGATAAGCCATGGCACGCCTCCTCGCGTTAGGAATGGAACGGTGTTCGTGGGCTGATACTACTCGACAGCTGGGCAGGCTGTCTACTGGAAGGGCGGTTAGTGGTGCGCCTCTTCTTGTGGTGGCGGCAGCTTCACCCGCCCGAGCGCGACGCGCACCAAGAAGAAGACAAGGCCTACGCCCACGGCGCCGGCGGCGGCGAGCACGGTCCAGAGCTGGACGGCCAGCGTATGGTCGGAGCCGCTGTCGTCTGCCTGCAGCAGGTCGTGCCCATTCGCGTCCAGCGATCGACTCGACGCCGCGGCCTGAACGCGCGCCAGGCTCGTCTTCGGCGCGATGGCGTCCATCGCGAGCATGACCGCGCCGGCGATCACACTGCCCAGGAAGAGCACGGTGATTGCGTTCGAAAGCTTCATCGCCATTGATCTAACTACAACCGGCCCTTATGCGCACGTCAACCAAGCGGCACGTCGAACCGGCGCAGCAGCGCTTCCAGCTCCTCATCGGAATAGAAGTGCACGACAAGCCGGCCGCGCCCGCGAGCGCTCCGCCGCAGCTCAACCTTGGTCCCCAGCGCGGAGCGCAGCTTGTCTTCGACGGCTGCGATCTCAGGGCTGTGCGCGCGCCGCAACGGCTGGCTTGCGGGCTTCGCTTCGCCGTTCGGCGGCCAGCTCCGCACCAGCTCCTCCGTCTGTCGCACAGTCAGCCCGCGATCGACGACCCGACGCCACGCTTCTCGCCGCGCCGCCTCTGCGTCGAGCCCGAGCAGCGCGCGCGCGTGGCCTTCCGAGATTTCCCCGCCCGCCAGGCTGCCTTTGATCTCGTCGCTCAGCCCGAGCAGACGCATGCTGTTCGCAACAGCCGTCCGGCTCCGCCCGACGCGCGAGGAGATCGCTTCTTGCGTCAGGCCGAACTCGTCCGCCAGCCGCCGGTACGCCCGCGCCTCTTCGAGCGCGTTTAGGTCCTCGCGCTGCAGGTTCTCGACCAGGGCGATCTCGAGCAGCTCTCGGTCGGCCGCTTCCTTCACGACGACGGGCACGCGCTCGAGCCCGGCCAGTCGCGCCGCGCGCAGGCGCCGCTCGCCCGCGATGAGCTGGTACACGCCCGGCGAATCGCCCGCGCTCACGATCAGCGGCTGGATCACGCCGTGCTCGCGGATGCTCTGCACCAGCTCCTGCAACGACGCTTCGCTGAACGCCGCACGCGGCTGGTGCGGGTTCGGCACGATCAGATCGAGGTCGATTTCTTCGACACCGGGAGCCGTTGTCGTCGGGATCAGCGCGGCGAGCCCGCGTCCGAGTCCCCGCTGTTTCGTCACGACGCCACCCCCAGTGAAGACGAGATGGATGCCAGCAGCTCCTCCGCCATTTCGCGGTACGCCGTAGCCGCCGGCGAATGCTGATCGTACTCAGTGATCGGCAAACCGTGGCTCGGCGCCTCGCTGACGCGCACGCTGCGCGGGATCGCCGCGCGAAACGTGTTCGGAAAATGCCGTCGCACCTCGTCTGCCACCTGCGCCGAAAGGTTCGTGCGCCTGTCGTACATCGTGAGCAGCAGTCCGCGCAGGCGCAGATCGCGATTGACATTGCGCCGCACCAGCTCCAATGTGCGCGTGAACTCGCCGAGTCCCTCCAGCGCCAGATACTCGCACTGGACCGGCACGATCACCTCTTGCGCCGCACCCAGCGCGTTCAACGTCAGCAAGCTTACCGATGGCGGGCAGTCGATGATCACAAACGCGTACGGCGCGACGGCGCCGCTGAGGGCCGCCTTCAATCGGAATGTCCGGTCCGCAAGTTGCGCCAGCTCGATGTCCGCGCCCGCAAGGTCCGGCGTCGCGGGCACGAGCCAGAGATGCTTGCTGGCCGTGGACACGACGACGTCCGACAGGCGCTCGCCGCCCAATACAATCTCGTATGTGCTGCGGCCGGCCCGTCCCCGCAGTCCCAGGCTCGCCGTTGCGTTCGCCTGCGGGTCCATATCGACGAGCAGCACTTCGTGGCCCAGCTCCGCCAGCGCCGCGCTGAGATTGATCGCCGTCGTCGTCTTGCCGACACCGCCCTTCTGGTTCGCGATCGCGATGATCCGCGTCATCGCAGCACCACTTCCGGGTGCTGCGCCATGCGCTCCTCGATCCGCCCGCGATCGCCGATGCCGTCGACGCCGCGCGCCTCGATCGAGCACGCCGCTGCGGCCGATGCGAAACGCATTGCTTCCGCCATGTCGTCTGTTTCGTAGTAACGCACGAGAAACGCTGCGGCGAACACGTCGCCCGCGCCGGTCGGATCGACTTCGTTCGCAGGAAACGCCTCGATCTCCCGCCACGATCCATCGACGTGTACGCGTGCGCCGCGCCGGTTGCGTGTCAGCACAACGATAGGCACCTCCGCGCACCAACGCGTGAGCTGCTCGCGCCGCCGGCCCAGGTCTTCGTCGGAGACGAACAGCACGCGACATCCCGACCAGAACGGCGGCCCTTGCCACGCCCACTTCCGCACGCGGTGTTGTCTATCGACACGACGCAGCCAGCCCTGCGCCGCCACCGCTACCAGTGGGCCGGAAAACGCGCAGCCCATGCCGGCAGGCACTTCGCCGCACACCGGGCCCAGCAGCGAGATCGGCGCCGCGCGCCAATCACCGGGCACGTCTCCCAACGAAATTGCGTCCGCGCGGCTCAAGACGTGCTGCTTGCGTTTGCCCGCCTCGTAGACGTTCTGAAAGCTCGTGGAGTCTTGTGAGCGGGAGCCGGTGGCCTCGACACCCATTAGCGCCCTGTCGAGATCCAGATCGCGGCCCACGTGCGTGACAACTCCCACGGAACATCCTAACCGGCGCGCCTGCGTCGCCGCGTACGTCGCTGTGCCACCCGGACGCCAGCCGCCCGGCACGACATCGCGCACGACATGGCCGACGACGACGAACGCCGGCGCGACCACGCTGCCTACTGGCGAACGCTGATCGCGACTTTGCGCCGCTCGCCTTCGCCGACGCTCGCCGTTGCGACTGTCGGGTCCTCGGAGAGCGCCAGGTGTACGATACGACGTTCGTTCGGCGGCATCGGCTCGAGCGTAATCGAGCGCCCTGTCGAGCGCACGCGCTCGGCCATGCGAAACGCGAGATCGCGCAGCCAGTCCTCTCGCCGCCGCCGAAAGCCTTCGACGTCGATCTGAAACGGCGCGCTGCTCCGGAACTTACGGTTCACCGAGAGGTTCAGCAGGTATTGGAGCGAGGCCATTGTCAGCCCGCGCCGACCGATCAGCAACCCCAGGTCCTCACCAGTTATGTCTAGTACTGCCCTTGTGCGTCCCGCGCCGTCGCCGGCAGTCTCGGGAGCTCGCGTCGCCACCGCGGCGTGGATGCCCATAAAGCCCAGCAGCTTCTCGAGCAGCTCCTGCGCATAGGCGACCTCTTCGCCCTCCGGCCCTTCCACGGATGCCGGCGTCAGCCGGACCCGCGCCGACTCGCCGCCGATGCCAAAGAGCCCCGGCCGCCCCTGGCTCAGTACTTCAACGGTGACTTCGTGCCGTTCTAGACCGAGGTCCGCCAGTCCGCTTTCGATAGCGTCGTTGACGGTCTTTCCCGAGGCCTCGATGCCCTCGGATGTGCTAGCGCCTCCGCCTTCCACGCCGACGTCTCCTCCTTCGCCGTCCGGGCTCCGCCCCCACCGGCTCGGCCTCGTCTTCGTTTTCCTCGACCGTGGCGTTCTTCGCCGCCGGTTCTGGCGCCGGCCGTTTCACTGCGGGCGCTGGCGCCGGACCGAGCGTGAAAAGCTGCTTCCACTCGAACTTGCGCCCCGTGTAGAAGTACTGGAGCACAATGCTCACCACGTTGGTCGAAAGCCAGTATAGCGCCAGGCCGCTCGGGAACTGAAGGGTGAACATCGCGAAGATGAGCGGCATCATGATGAGCATCGTTTGGTTCATCTGCTGCTGCTGCGGGTCGGACGACGACGACGTTGGCGTCATCATCTTCTGCTGAATCCACGCCGACGCGCCTACCAGCACCGCCATCATCAGCGTCGAGTCCGGCTTGCCCAGGTCGAGCCACAGGAAGTGCTTGTCGAGCGGCACGGCGGTCCTCAGCAACGACCACGGATACAGCCGTTGCGAGAGGTCGATCAGGTTCTCGGGCGTAGCGCCGAGCGTGAAGCGAATGCTCTGGTAGAGCGCGATCCAGATCGGGAACTGGACCAACATCGGCCAGACGCAGCCTAGCGGGCTCACGCCGGCCTCCTTGTAGATCTTCATGGTCTCTTCGGAGCGCCGGCGCGGGTCCTTGTGCTGCTTCTGCAGCGCCTGGATCTTGGGCTGGATCGCCTGCATCTGCCTCGACGCGTGGAGCTGCTGCCGGGTCAGAGGCCAGGTGATGGCCCGCGTTAGCAACGTGAAGACGATGACTGCGACGCCGAAGTTTCCGAAGCACAGCCGGGCAACGAGCACGAGGAAGTTGGTCATTGGGATCACCAACCCGTGCGTCCACACCCAGTTCGCGATCTGAAAGAGGTCCATCTTACAGCTGCCGCTGGTCCACGATAGTGAGCGTCTGCGGGTCGATCCGCACGACGTTACCACCCGTCGTCACGATGAGCACCTTACCATCCGGCAGCACGAGCGGGTCCGCGAGGACATCGCCGCCCACGTCCAGGTCCACCGCCGGCGCCTGCGTGCCATCCGCCGGCGTCAGGCCGTACACGTGGCCTCCCCGGTCCACCACGATGAGCTTGTTGTCCGCCAGCACCGGCGCCGCGTGGACCGGAGACTTGGTACCGAAGGGCCGCGACCACGGGCTTTCCCCCGTCGAGACGTTCACCGCGTACACCTTGCTATCTAAGCTCCCCGCGAACACGACTCCATTTGCAACGAAGGGCTGCGTCCAGAACCAATTCCCGGCTTCCATCTGCCACTTCTGCTCATGGGTGGTGATGTTGATCGCGCGCAGACGGCTGTCGAATCCCGCCACATACACCAGCCCGGCGCTCGGATCGACGACTGGTGACGACGCCACACCGGCAGCCGTCTTGTACGACCACTGTTCCGCTCCAGAAGCGGCATCGACAGCGTACAGTCGCCCATCTAGAGATGTCACGTAGACCGTGTTTTCGGACACTACCGGTGTCGACCAGATCTCATTGCCCGTCGGAAACTTCCAGCGCTGCCTCCCGGTAGTGGCGTCGATGGCGTAGAGGTTGCCGTCGGAGGAACCGAAGTAAACAGTTCCGCTATCGACGGCCACACCTCCCACGAGCGCCTGCCCGGCATCGAAGGGGTCTCCGGACACCAGCCCGGTGTCGGCCGCGACGGCATAGAGCTTCCCATTGTAGGAGGGCACGAAAATCGTGCTGCCTGATCTCCCGAACGAGCCGTAGAGCGCCGACGGCTTGACGTTCTTATTCTCCGTCCCAGGAAAGCGCCACTTCTCCTGAAGCGTCTGGACGTCCAGCGCGTACAGCTTGTCCTTGTGGGCGACTAGTACCAGATTGCCGTCGAGCGCCGGCGGCGCCCAGCCAGACGGCTTCGCGACACTTCCGCAGGCTACTGCCGCCGTGCCGAACACGGCGACGACAACAAGTCCCAGCAGGACAAGGCGAGGCGAGCTTCGCATCAGCACAGGTCGAGTTTCACGTGAAACGTCTCAAGGCACAGGGTCATAGGCGGTGGCATGCAGCGGGTGGCAGCGCGCCAGCCTGCGCAGGGCCAACCAGCCACCGCGTACCACACCGTGGCGGTCGATTGCCTCGTGCGCGTAGTGCGAGCAGCTAGGTTCGTATCTGCAGGCGGGGGGGAGCGTTCTCGAAACGCTTCGTTGGTAGCCCCGGATAGCCAGCAGGGCTAGTCGCTTCATGATGTCAGAACGCCCGCCTTTGTCAAGACAGATTCGACTTCGCTCCTTAGGGCCGCGAAGCTGGCGCCCCGGGCCGAAGGCCGAGCCACCAGCATCAGATCCCAGCCTGAACCTACAGGCATCGACCTCATGATCTCACGCAGGCGACGGCGGACTCGATTCCGCGTAACGGCGTTCCCCACGGACGCCCCTGTTGCGAAACCGAACCTGCTCGTTGGAAGCTTTGTTCTAAGAGATCGTACGGTTAACAATTCGCCTCGCTGCGCCCGCCCCCGGCGGTACACTGCCGCGATATCCCGTCGATGCCTGAGCCGCTGTTCGCGCCGCGTGCCCAACGAGCCACCAGGCGCTGTTATTCAACCGAGATCCGCTTGCGGCCCTTCTTACGCCGGGCTTGGAGCACCCTGCGGCCTCCCACGCTGCTCATCCGCTTTAGAAAGCCATGCGTGCGCTTCCTGGGCAGGCGCTTCGGCTGATAGGTGCGCTTCGGCACAGAGCTCCCTTCTGTCAAGGCTAGATTCTCTAGTATAGAAAGGTGAACCTGCTAGGTCAACGAACCTCTGCCGCTGCCTCGCCGATGCCGTTATGACGTGCACCAGTCTGATATTTCCTGTTCTATCGAGATAATATGAGCAAATAAGAGGTATCCAGCTCTATCATGGGGCAATGGCGCTTGACAGCCTGCCTATCCACTTGCGCTGACTATCAGCACCTAGTACCATACGTTAGCACTCTCCTATCTAGAGTGCTAATCCGCTCTCATCACAACATTCTCACGAAGGAGGCCTGTTCATGCCGACCGCCACGAAATCCAAGACCAAGCTGGTTCCCCTCGGTGACAGATTGGTGATCAAGCCAGTCGTCCAGGAGGAAGTCCTCGCCAGCGGTCTCGTCATTCCCGACACCGCGAAGGAAAAGCCGCAGCAGGGTAACGTGATCGCCGCCGGTCCCGGGCGCGTCGACGACAACGGCAAGCGAATTCCGCTCGACGTCAAAGCCGGCGACCGCGTCCTCTACGCGAAGTACTCCGGTCAGGAGATCAAGATCGATCAGGAAGAGTACATCGTGCTCTCCGAGCGCGACGTGCTCTGCAAAGTTGAGGCCTAACACCACCACGTAAGGAGATCGCCATGGCGAAGCAACTCATATTCGACGAAGAAGCTCGACGTGCGCTGAAGGAAGGCGTCGACGCACTCGCAGATGCACTTAGAGTGACGCTCGGCCCGCGCGGACGAAAGGTCGTGCTGGAGAAGAAGTTCGGCCCGCCCGCCGTCGTCGACGACGGCGTGTCGATCGCGA
>CAYQLM010000103.1:0-9866 GCA_964418365.1 uncultured Dehalococcoidia bacterium | reverse complement strand
ACCTGGAGAAGGGCAAGGTGAAGGTGCTCGTCTCCTTCTTCGGCCGCGAAACGCCGGTCGAGCTCGACTTCCTCCAGGTGGAGAAGCTCTAGATGGCCAAGAAAGTCCGCGCCGTCATCAAGCTCCAGATCGAAGCCGGCAAGGCGAACCCGGCGCCGCCCGTCGGGCCCGCGCTCGGCCAGCACGGCGTCAACATCATGGCCTTCTGCAAAGAGTACAACGAGAAGACCTCGTCGCAGGCGGGCACCGTCGTTCCCGTCGAGATCACCGTCTTCGAGGACCGCTCGTTCACGTTCGCGCTGAAGACGCCGCCAGCGTCCGATCTGCTGAAGAAGGCGGCCGCTGTTCCCAAGGGGAGCGCCGCACAGCTCCGGGAGAAGGTCGGTCAGGTGACGAGATCGCAAGTGCGACAGATCGCCGAGCTTAAGCTACGCGATCTCAACGCTTACGACGTCGAGGCCGCCATGGCGCAGGTCGAAGGCACTGCGCGCAGCATGGGCATCGAGGTGGTGGAGAGCTGATGAAGCACGGAAAGAACTACCGCAACGCCGCCGCGCAGATCGACCGCGCGAAGGCCTACGGCCCCGAAGAAGCCGTCCATCTCGCGAAGGAGACCTCCTACGCTAAGTTCGACGAGACGGTTGAGCTCCACGTCCGCACCGGCCTCGATCCGCGCCACGCCGAGCAGCAGCTCCGCGGCACCGCGCTGCTGCCGAACGGTCTCGGCAAGCCGGTGCGCGTGCTCGTCTTCGCCGAAGGCGAGGGCGCCCGCGCCGCATTGGAAGCCGGCGCAGAGTTCGTGGGCAGCGACGATCTCATCAAGCAAGTCGAAGGCGGCTGGACCGACTTCGATGTCGCGCTCGCGCAGCGCGACCTCATGGGCAAGGTCGGCCGGCTGGGCCGCGTGCTCGGCCCGCGCGGCCTCATGCCCAACCCGCGCGCCGGCACTGTCGTCGACGCGGGCGACATCACCAAGGCTGTCGACGAAGCGAAGCAGGGCCGCGTCGAGTTCCGCCTCGATCGCACCTCGCTCCTGCACGCGCCGATCGGCAAGGTCAGCTTCAGCGAAGAGAAACTGCTCGAGAACCTCGCGACGCTCGTGCAGGAAGTCGTCAAGGCGAGGCCGTCCGGCGGCAAAGGGCAGTTCATCCGCACGATGTACTTGACGACGACTATGGGCCCCGGCATCAAGCTCGATATCGTGCCAACGCTCTCGATGACCGCGGCCGAGTAGCCGCTACTTCAGCTCGTACACCACCGAGACGTCTATCGTCACCTGCAGCTGCCCCGTCTCGATCGGCGTCCGCGGCGCTTCCGCGAACCGGTCGAGCGCCTGTCCGGCCAGCACGATCGGCGTCGGCCCGCCGCCCTCGCTGATCGAGCGCGGCGCGCCAAGCTGGACGCCGGCGGCCTGCGCCAGCGTGTCTGCCCGCCGCTTCGCGTCCGTCATCGCCTTCTTTCGCGCCTCGTCCTGCAACGACGACGGATCGTCGATCGTGAACTGCAGGCCCTGCACGCGCGCCTGATCGCCGCCGGCGGTTACCGCCGCATCGATCAGCTCGCCTGTCTTATCGATGTTGTGGATCTTTACGCTCACGATGTTGTTCACCAGGAAGCCGGTGATCGTCTGCCGGTTGTTGCTGAAGTCGTATTGCGGATCGACGGAGAACTGCGTCGTCTGAATGTCTTGCTCCGCCACGCCGCCGTCCTTCAGCGCGCTCAGCATCGCGTTCATCTTGTCCGACGCCTGCGAGCGCGCATCGGCTACGGTCGCGGCGGTCGCCTGCACACCCAGCGTCGCGACGGCCACGTCAGGCTGGCCGTACACGGACCCCTCGCCGCTCACGGAGATGCCCGGCTTTTCAGAGTTGTCTGTCATGACCGTCGTGTCGCTGCTGCAGCCCAGCGTGAGCATGCTGAGTGCCGCCGTCACACCTACTAGCATCGATATCTTTACAAACATCACACCCTCCCGTTCTCATCGGCGCGTTTTCTCGAGCGCTCGTGGTTGCTTATACTGAAGACGACAACACTATGTCAGAAGTTCCCCTAGAACCCAATGATGCAGGGCAGGTCGGTCCATTTGGATCCCCGCCGCGCGATAGCTCCCCGGAGAAACCGGCCGTGGAGCCGCTTCCCGCGCCGCCTCCGGAGCAACCGCTGCGCGGCCCATTCGACGACCTGTTCAGCGAACGACCGCCTTCGGAGATAGCTTCTTCCGATTCGCCGCCGTGGTCCGATGTGCCTCCAACGTCGGAGCCGTCGGCGCCATTCGGCGCGCAGCCGGCGCGAACCGAAGCGGCGTCGCCATTCGGCGCGCAGCCGGCGCGCGAAGAGCCCATACGCACGCCCTGGCACCCACCTGCATTAGGCGGCGATGATCAGCCGTCACCCGCCAGCGATGCGCAGCCATCGATCGTTTCCGAAGGCGCACTAGCGCCGCCGTCTGGCGAGCTGTACGCGCCGTATGATCCGTACGGTCCAGTCCCACCGGGCGGCACAGCTCCCTATCGTCCGTACGGCGCGTACGGTTCCGGCGCGGCCGAGGGTACGCTCGGCGCTCCGCCCGCGCGCAGGTCCGTCGCGCGGCCCGCCGGCCGCCTCCTGCGCGAGCTCGCTGAGACCGTCATCCTGGCTCTCGTGATCTTCCTGCTCGTCCGCGCTGTCGTGCAGAACTTCCAGGTCGAAGGCAAGAGCATGGAGCCGTCGCTCGAAAGCGGCTGGTATCTGCTCGTCGACAAGGCGCTCTATTGGGAGGTCGATCTCAATACGGTCCACAAGTTCCTCCCGTTCGTCCACCCGGGCGAAGACCCGACGCGCTATCTGTTCCGCGGGCCCAAGCGCGGCGACATCATCGTCTTCGTCGCGCCCGATCAAGTGCCCGGCTCGCCGGAACGCGACTTCATCAAGCGCGTGATCGGCCTCCCCGGCGACACGATCGAGGTGAAGAACTGCACCGTGTACGTGAATGGCAAGCCGCTCGCCGAGAACTACATTCAGGACGTGCCGGCCTACACCTACCCGACGAACGGCAGCGGCCCGGTCACGGTACCCAAGGGCCAGTACTTCGTGCTTGGAGACAACCGCAACAACAGCTCCGATTCGCATTCCTGGGGCTTCGTTCCCAAGCAAAACATCATCGGCCAGGCCTGGGTAGTCTACTGGCCGTTCCACCACATGGGTTTCGTCAAGAACGTCGATATCAAGCCTGGCACGAACAACAACGCGCCGGCCGCAGGCAGCAAACTCACCGGCGCCTGCTCCACTCCGCAGTAGCGGGGAGCGTCTTCCGTCTATACCTTTGGGTTGACGGGTAGCTGGGGCGGCGCAGGAGCCTTCGTTCTGCGACCCAACGATTCTATTTTACTTTCCGCGACGCGTGTGATGCAGCGACGCCAAGCGCGAAGGCTCCCATCGCAGCACCAGCGGCGATCATCGCAGCAAGTAGTCCAGCACGTGCGCCTTGCTGCCGAACCGTCGCATCCGGCCGTGTACCAAAGGTAGGATTAAGAGAGACGCCCCCGACGGGTCGCGGCGTCGCTGTGGAGGTGGGGATGGCCGTCGGCGGTGCGGTGCCGCAGCTGATGGTGAGACTCTCGTCAGCCGCCTCATGGAATGCCTGGAGGTTGTCGTCCACCACTACGGTGGTGCCTTCCGTCTCGCGAGGCGGATTCAACAGCGTGATCGTTGCGGTGGCGGGAACCATTGGACACTGAAAGTCAACGTGAGCCATGATTCCTGTGTAGGTGGATGGCTGGGCACCGATGCCGAATGCGCAGCCAATTGGCAAGACTCCAGGTGTAGAAAAGTCGAAAGCGAAGAAGACGCAGGGCGGCCAAACGCCCGGGCCTTGCTGTACGAGCGAGGCAGCGTTCACGGTGAGAGTGTTGTAATGAAGCGCGAAGTCGTAGGCGTCATAAGAGAAGCCCGCGGGGATGCTGTCGAGCTTGTAGTCCAACGTGAAGGTGCCGCCAATGGGAACGGCACACTTCGCCGGGCCTGACGTGCTGTCGCACTGCGTTCCTACACCGATCGAGAAGTCAAGGCCGGGCAGCGCGCCCGGCGTTGGAGTCGGCGTACCGCACCCTCCGAACGTCGGCACCTTGCTAGTGGGGCAGGGCGTCGGTGTGTATGTCGGCGGCGGGGCGTGGCGCAGGTTGAAGGTGACGTCGCCCCTGCTGCCATAATATCCGCCAACTTGGAAGTAGTACGTCGTGGCCGCCGTGGCGGTGAACGTTAAGAGCGACTTCAAGTTCCCTCCGCTGTCGTCGTCGCAGCCAATGAGCGTTAGCGCGTTAAGGCTGCTTCCCGTGTAGACCGCCAACGCGGTATCGAAGGCGCTGCCGATCGTATCGGCCTGGAGGAGCTCCGTAGTCGATGGCGTGTAGCTAGCCCATACGGTTGAACCGATGCCGGCGCACGGTTGCGGCTCGCCTACCTGAGTTGTGGCACACAACGTAGAGAGGCTCGTGGAGAACGGGACGCCGCCGATGATGGCGCTATTCTCAAAGTCATCGTTGGCAATCAGCCCGCATGGTGTCGGCGTCGGCGTGGGTGTTCCGCACCCACCCCCGACGATCACTTTGCCCGTTGGACACGGCGTTGGTGTAAACGTGGGCGTCGGCGTGTCTGTCGGCGTCGGCGTGTCAGTGGCGGTCGGCGTATTGGTCGCTGTCGGGCAGCCGCTCGTCGGGCAGGGCGTATTCGTAGGAGTGGGTGGCAACGGGCCGCCTTCGAGGGTAATGTCTTCGAGAGATCCGGACGGGCTCGCAGACATCGTGGACGCGATCGTAGTGAACGGCGGGCCGCCAAGGTCGTAGATGCTGGACCCGTTTGTTGCAATGAGCTTGCCGGCCTCGAAATCGATGCCGGACATGGGGACGGCTTTGTCGTAGATGTGAACTACCGTTCCGGCGCCGCCGCCGGCGCACGTGGCTGCATCGACCGCTAGCAGGCCGTTCGTCGTATCCAGCTCGCCACCGTCCGTGAGCAGATACTTGCCGGAGCCGGAAAGTCCCGTCAACTTCGCCACAGCGAGCGTGTCGTTGCCGACGCCGCCGCCGCCGAACAGCACCGAGCAGGACTGCAGGATGGCGCCCGTAGTTCGGTCGACCTTGTAGAGGTAGCTCGCGTTGCCGATCGGGTTGTAGCCGGCCGCCCAGATGTTGCCGTCGTCAGGGTCGACGTCTACCGCACCGACGTCGTCCTGGATCGATCCGCCCGGCCCATCACCGAACGGTATCGACGGCAGCAGGGCGCAGCTCGGTGGGAACGTCGTCTTGTGGATGAGCCCGTCGCCTGTAAATGAAAGCATGACGGTCGTGTACCACAGATGGCCATCGACAGGGTCGAAGGCCACGCCGCGCCCGTTGATCGAGGAGTCGGGCACGCAATTCGTGCCCGCTGAGTGGCTGCCGATGTCGTACTCCAGCACACGCGCGCTGCTCGCCGCTGCTTCGTATCCGAAGAGATGGGTGCCAGGCGGCCCGTGGCTCGCAAGAGTATGGCTAGTCCAACCCGAAGTCTCGCCCGCCACGACGATCAATGCAACGACCACAAGTGCCAGGAAGATCAGGACTCTCTTTGGCGTCGACACAGATGCTCCCCTGGGGTCGGAGCGCGGGCGGGGAACGCGTTTCGAGAGGGTCTCTCAGACCACCAGCCGTCACTAGTATACGCCGATCGCGCAGTTTGTCAACTGGCGAGGCCCATGTGTTAGGATCCCCTCGATCCAGGAGGCGCACATGAAGCCCGACCTCAAACCCGGCGCGACGGAAGAGCAGACGATCGCCACTACGAAGGAGATGGGCATCGTCCATCTCGGCCCGAACGCGCCGTCGATGTACTCCACGCCCGCCATGGTCTCGCTCATCGAGGCGACCTGCCTGCGGCTGCTCACGCGCTACCTTGATCCCGGCGAGCAGTCCGTCGGCTTCCACGTCGATGTCCACCACCTCGCGCCGACGCAGATCGGCAAGCAGGTCACCGCGAAGGTGCGCCTGGCCGAGATCAACGGCCGCCGCTACAAGTTCGACGTCGAAGTGGTGAACGAAGACGGCGTCAAGATCGGCGAAGGCATCCACGAGCGCGCGCTGATCGATATCAGCCGCTTCGCCCAAAGCGCGCAGTAGCGTAGCTCGACCTTCGGAGGTCTATTCCGGCATGGCGGTCTTACGGACCATTGGTTGGCCAGCAAGGCTCTTGATTTGCGCAGTTGTTGCCGCGAGCGTGGGCACGGGTGTGTTCTTACTCGTCCGTGCGAGCGGCAATGGCGAGCAGCCTGCTGCCCTGGTTGCAACGATAGCGTCGGCAGCATCACCGACGGCTGTTCAGCCCGTCGCGACCCCAACGCCAGACTTGCTGCCCACGGACGCGCCCACCCAACCGCCGGCGACAGAAGCGCCGCTGCCAACGACCACGCCTCCCCAGTCAACCTTGCCTCCACCGCCGCCGAAGCCAGAACACCCCACCGAAGTGCAAGGCGGGGAATGGGGCAGCGTGCCCGGTGGACAATGGTATCGACTATTGGGGTGCTTCGACTTCTATTTACCTGAAGGTTGGACGTTCTCTTTGCAAGTAATTGCCGTTGATCCTGGCGGATCCCTCATCGCATTCACTGAGAAGTCTTCCGGTGCCGGCATATCATTTTATCGGGATAGCCTCAGCGAACGGACCCGCACAGACGGTAGCGGCCAACTAGGTGCTGCGTTTGATCAGATGGCCGCCACCATCTCTAACATTTGCTAGGGCGGGCAACTTTGCTTCGTGGAACGGCTCTAGTTCTGGCGCTGGGTGTTCTCTTCTTGTTCAATGCGGTGCTGGCGACTCAGTAAACAACCGTTACGGCACGAGGCCTCCGTAGCGGGCATGCACAAGCGCGCACTGATCGACATCAGCCGCTTCGCGCGGAGCGCGCAAGTCTAGGCTTTCTTCTTTCCTATGCGCCCAGAGCCGCGCGAATCCGCGCTGCCTGCTCGTCCAGCTCCGAGCGTGGCGGCCGAGGAAGGCGTGAAGGTGCCATGCGCAGCAAGCCGTCCTCGCGCCAGCGCGGCAGCACGTGGAAGTGGAGATGAAGGACCTCCTGCCACGGCGCGCCGTTCGATTGCCAGAGGTTTATTCCGTGAGGCAAGAAGGCGGCACGCACTGCACGCGCCACGCGAGCGACCGACGACATGAGCGCCGCGCCCGTCGGGTCATCGAGCTCATAGATGTCAACGATGTGTCGCTTGGGCACAACCAGCGTGTGACCCGGATGAAACTGGCGCAGGTCTATGAAGGCGAGCGTCGCCTCGTCCTCGTAAGCGATGCTCGCCTCGGCTTCGCCGCGCACGATAGCGCAGAAGATGCAGCCTTCAGTCACTCGGCAGCTCGGCCAAGTACTCGGCGTCCGCGGTCTGCGGCGACCAGAGCAGCGCCTCGTTCGAGGCGTTGTCGCGCAGGTACTGCATCAGCAAGCGCATGAACAGCCCGGGCGTGATCGAGCTCGGCGAGGCGCTGCCCTCCGGCCCGCGCAGCCGCAGCCGCGCG
The DNA here is from genome assembly GCA_964418365.1 of uncultured Dehalococcoidia bacterium. Taxonomy (GTDB): domain Bacteria; phylum Chloroflexota; class Dehalococcoidia; order DSTF01; family RBG-16-68-14; genus JBBDXS01. The sequence goes on along the minus strand of CAYQLM010000103.1, from coordinate 2,339 downwards.
AGCGACTGCTGCACGTCGTCCGCCACCCACTCGCCCGCGTTGCCCTCGAACGTCTGCAGCAGCTCTGCGTACGGCCGCAGGTCGATGCGCGGCGGCGGCCGGCGGCTCTGCAGCTCCACCCACGACTCGTAGCGGTAGCGCACCTGGTAGCGGTGCTCCGCGATGTGGATCGCCACGCGCGAGCATGCCGTGCGCTCGTACAGCGCCATGTCGTGCACCTGGCGCGGCAGCTCGAAGATGGCCAGGTCCAGCTCCGGCACTTCCTGCACCGTCGCTTCGCCGCGCTCGAACAGCGCGCGATCGGCCTGTACGCGGTCGTACTGCGCCCGCCAGTGCGGCTCGAACGTCTCGATTCGCTCGAAGAGCTGCGGTACCAGTGGCAGCGTCTCGCGATAGAGGAACGCCGTGCGCTCGAGGTAGTCCTTGCCCGGCAGCTTGCCGCGAAACGGCGACGCGGGCCCGTTCTCGAGCCCGTACAGCGCGCACGTCACCTTCGTCGGCAGCTCGCCCGACCAGCGATCGAAGTCGCCGCACTCGCCCGTCGCGATGAGGTCGCCGGCGCGCTCGAGCGCTGCGTCGGGGTTCAGCGCGGCCCACATCGATATCAACCCGTCGACATCGTAGTGGTTGTTTGAGACCGCATCCGCGCCTGCGCGATAGCGCTCGCGCTCCGGCGAGCGCGCGTAGTTGATCACGATCTCGGTGCTCGTGTCGGCCTTGAGCTCCGGAGGCGTCCGGTTGCGCGGCCAGTGGCTGAGCACAAGCACGGTCGCCTCGTTGCCCCGCCCGTCGACAATGACATTCGGGGTGTTCTCGAGCTCCGGGCCGTAGGAAACGTAACGCATGGCTGATTACATAGGGGATCTGCCTACGATTGTAACAGAGCCGCCAACCGCGCGAATCTATACGCTCCAGAACCCCAATTGTGACGGCGACGCATACTGATGATACGTGATCAGGAGAACTCTATGCTGTTTAAACGCAGGCCGCGTGACGGGGAAGAGCCTGCGGCGACGGACGCTCCAAAAGGAGAGCGCGCCGCTGGCTCTGCTGTGCTCCGCGATGAGCTCGGCCTTGCGCCGCCCTGGTATCTGGACATGCGCTACAAGGAAGAGCTCGCGCGCGCCTCGCGCGGCGCGGTCATCTTCTCCATCGCCGCCTGGTCTCCCCGGCTGCTCGGCGACGACGATCCTGATCCACAGATCATGGCCCGCGTGGCGAAGCTCATCGACAGCAAGCTCCGCTCGTACGATGTCGCCTGCCGCATCGATGAGCGGCGTTTTCTCGCGCTCCTGGTCGATGCCGACTATCACCACGCCAGCACCGTCGCCTATCGCCTCAAGGCCGACATCCAGGTGCAGATTCCCGGCGCGGGCAAGTGGCTCGCCGGCGCCGCCACATACGGCCGTGATAGCGTCGACGGCGATGGCCTCATGCAGGTCACGCTTCGCCGCCTCGAGGAGGACGCCGCGGCGGCCGCATAGCCAGGCAAACCTGCTTGCCCCCCTCTCGCGGCGCTCCGTATCATGATTGCGGAGCGCACGCCGCGCTCGCGAGAGGAGCCCCCTGAACCTACTGCGCCGCGCTGAAACGCAACGATACGGCAATCGCGTGCCCCCCAACCAGCGCGTCACCGAGGGCTGGCCCGTTCTCAGCTACGGCGCCGCACCCCGTATCGATCTGAAGGAGTGGCGGTTCGCCATCGCGGGCCTCGTCGAGCGCGAGGTCTCCCTCTCGTGGGAGGAGTTCAACGCCCTCCCGCAGTCCTCTCTCCACAACGACATCCACTGCGTCACCGGCTGGAGCAAGTTCGATAACGGCTGGCAGGGTGTCCGCTTCCGCGACGTCGCGGCGCTGGCCGGCCCGAAGCCCGAGGCGAGGCACCTCATGGTGCACTCATACGGCGGCTACACGACGAACGTCGCGCTCGCTGACCTCATGCGTGACGAGATCTTCTTCGCGCACACGCACAACGGCAAGCCGCTCGAGCGCGATCACGGCGGGCCGCTGCGTCTCGTCGTCCCGCATCTCTACTTCTGGAAGAGCGCGAAGTGGGTGCGTGGGCTGCTCTTCATGGCCGACGAAAAGCCCGGCTTCTGGGAGATGTACGGCTACCACATCCGCGGCGACCCGTGGAAAGAGGAGCGCTATGCGTGAGCCGCCGACTGCCTGTCACAACTGCGCTATCCGGCTTATCCCCCGGGGCGACCGAGGCTCCGAAAGGCATAAGGGGACGGAACCCATTGAAGGAGCGGTCCTAGCGGGTATGAGGAGCCGTGAGCGAGCGACCGGGAAACCCGCTTCCCGGCTCATCGACCAGCGGATCCGCGACCTGGGGG
>CAYQLM010000102.1:0-9871 GCA_964418365.1 uncultured Dehalococcoidia bacterium | reverse complement strand
CTCCAACCCTTGCTCTTCAAGACAGTTGCTGAGCGCAGCGAAGAATCTGGCCCCTGTAGGTAAACGCCTTGCCCAAGGAGATAGGCTGACGAGACGATTCGCGGTCTTATCATCGAGCCGCCAGATTCCTCACTTCGTTCGGAATGACAGGGCTGCGTCCTACTCCAGCGCCCCGGTCGCCACCAGCTCCGCGATGCGCTCCTCGCCGTAGCCAAGCAGCTCCGAGAGCACGTACTGGTTGGCCTGGCCCATCGTCGGGCCGGCGCGCGCGACATGCGGCGGCGTGCGCGAGAGCTTGGCGCGCGTCCCTTCGACGAGGATGTCGCCCAGGGTGGCGTGCGGCGCGCGCACGAAGTGGCCGCGATGGTGCAGCTGCAGGTCGGCCCAGAGGTCCGTCCCGCGCTCCACGGCGCTGGCCGGCACGCCGCGCAGCTGCAGCAAACCCTCGCTGTCGCGCGGGTCGCGCTGCGCCGTCCACGCCGAGACGATCGCGTCGAGGTCGTCCTGGCTCCCCAGCCGCGCGTCGTTCGTCGCGAAACGATCGTCGCTCGCCAGGTCGGGTCGCCCGATCACGTGGCAGAGCGCGCGCCACTGCTCGTCGGTCTCGCACACGATCGCGACCCAGCGATCGTCGCCGGCGGCCGGGTACACGCCGTGCGGCGCGATCTGCGGATGTCGGTTGCCTGCGCGCACGGGCGCGCGGCCGTTCACGGTGTAGTCGAGCACGGCGGGTGCGAGAAAGTGCAGCGCCGTCTCGATGTGCGACTGGTCGACATAGACGCCCTCGCCGGTCCGGCGGCGATGATCGAGCGCGGCCAGCAGCGAGATGAGCACGAAGCGCGGCACGACGGTATCGGTGTAGGCGTTGTACGGCCCGGCGGGCGGCCGGTCCGGCCAGCCGGTCATGAAGTAGAAGCCGGAGATGGCCGCGGCCAGACTGCCGTAGCCCGCGAAGGCCGACAGCGGTCCGCTCTGCCCGAAGATGCACGTGCTGAGCATAATCAGGTCGGGCTTAATCTGCCGCAGCGATTCGTAGTCCAGGCCGAACGACGCGACGGTGCCCGGAGAGAACGCCTCCATCACGATGTCGGCCCAGCGCACGAGATCGAGCGCGACGGCGCGCGCCTCGGGCTTCGAAAGGTCGAGCGTGACGCCGAGCTTGCCCGCGTTCATGCTCTGGAACAAGATCGAGTGCTCCGGCCCGGGCGCGCCGGTGTGGAACGGCCCGAACGTGCGCGCCGTGTCGATGCGTTTGGTCGTTTCGACGCGGATGACGGTCGCGCCGTAGTCGGCCATCACGCGCGACGCGCCGGGCGCGGCGACGACCCACGTGAAGTCGAGCACCTTGACGCCTGCGAGGGCCTGCTCGTTCACGAGTTGTTCACGTCCATCCTGCTGGCGCGCTCCCTAGCTGAATGGTCTCGTCCCTCCGGGAGCGACAGATTCCTCGCTGCGCTCGGAATGACAAAAGAACGGCTGTGCGGCGGGCGTCTGCCATCACACGATGCCCTTTGCCAATGTCATCCTGAGCCGAGCGGGGTGGGGCCCACGAAACAAGGGGCCCGATGGCACGAACTTGCTCCGATGCGCATTGTGGTCCAGGCCACCCGCCAGATCGCACCTCTGCCCTTGTTTCGCTTCAAAGAGAAGGGCGGCAGCGGGGAGGAGGGCGAAGGATCTTTCGTAGCGATCGCCGATCCCGTCCCGACGCGCGTTCACGTCATGCTGAGCCTGTCGAAGCATCGCGGCGCTGGCGGCCGGGAAACGGAGTCCTTCGACAAGCTCAGGATGACGATATGCCACGTGCTTCTGGGCAGACACTAGATCACTCCCTTGTCCCGCAGCTCGGCCAGTTCCGCCTCGCTCAGCCCGAGCTCGTCCACGTAGATCTCGCGGTTGTGCTCGCCGATGCGGGGCGCGCGCCGGCGGTACTCGATCGGCTGCGGCGCGAACTTCACGAAGGGCCCCGGGTAGCGCACGCCGTCGATCTCGCGCCAATAGTCGCGCGCGGCGAGCTGATCGTTCGCGACGACCTCATCGATCGTCGCCACCGGCGCGACGAGCAGCCGTTTCGTGAGCGCGGCGAGCAGCAGCTCGTCCTTCGTCTTCGTTCGCGTGAACGACTCCAGCGTTGCTTTCAGCCGCTCGAAGTCGTCGTGCGGCACATTGCTGTGCATGAGCAGCTCGCCGTAGCCGATCCAGTCGATGTCGCGCGTGGCTTCGTCGCAGAAGCCTTCGTCGTGCACCCACTCCATGAGCCGGCGCGTGAACGGGCCCATGGCGTTGCCGAAGAGGAACGTGATGGCGACGTGGCCGTCCTTGCACGCGAACACCTGGCGCAGCAGGTAGTCGCCGTACTTGTAGCCGCCCGACAGCCGCCGGTTCTCCGACATGCCGAGTGCCGCGACGAGCGATGAGCAGAACGTCGCGAGGTTCATCGATTGCTGCGCGGAGACATCGATCTGCTGGCCGCGGCCCGAGCGGTGGCGCTCCCACAGCGCGATGAGCGCGCCCGCCGCGCCGTCCGCGCTGGCGTGGAGGTAGGCCTGCGGGACGGTGACGCGCACGGGCGGCCGGTCGTCGTCGCCGGTGAGGGCGATGAAGCCACTCGCGGCGAGGATGACGAGGTCGCTGTCGGCGTACGACGCCTTCGGGCCGTCCTGACCGAAGGGCGTGATCGAGACGTAGATCAGCGCCGGATTGACCGCGGCCAGGTCGTCGTAGCCGAGGCCGAGGGCGGCCATCGCGCCCGGGCTGTCCGACTCGATGACGAAGTCGGCGCGCTCGACGAGGCGCAGCAGCAGCGCGCGGCCCTCCGTCGACGCGAGATCGAGCGTGATGCCGCGCTTGTTGCGGTTGTACGCCCACCAGTAGAGCGACGCCTCGGGATCGTCTGCGCGATCGTCGCGGAACGGGCCGGTGCGGCGCGCGGGAGAGCCGCCCGGCGGCTCGATCTTGATCACGTCGGCGCCCAGGTCGCCGAGGATCTGGCCGCAGAGCAGCCCGCGCTCCGTCGAGAGGTCGAGCACGCGGTAGGGGGCGAGGAGAGTCATCGGGAAGGGAGTATAGCGAACGCGATTTGAATTGTTTTCCGAAAGATCGAAAAAAAATACCCCGATCTGAATCTGCGGCGCGCGATTTTTCGGAATTGATTTGCCGATTTTGCGGGACCGTCGGGAAGGCGGCGGGCGAAGATGGGATCGATCCGGTGCGAGTCATGCCGAGAGAGTAGGGCGGCGAAAGGAGAGCGCGAAGGGGTTGGTGACACGGACTGTTGCCTGCGAGGGATCAGATTCCTCGCTTCGCTCGGAATGACAGGGCGGCGGCTATTGCCAGCCGGAGTAGCGGATGAGGGCGCGCTGGCGGTTGATCTCGCCGGAGTGGTAGAGGTCGTGGTTGATCACGATGCCGAGGAGCAGGTCGATGCGCAGCGGCAGGTTCCACGGTGCGGGCCGTTCTTCCACGAGAACGGCGTCGTCCTGCAGCGCGGCCAGGCCTTCCGTCAGGGCGCGCTGGCCTTCGTCCATCCAGGCGAGCACGGCCGCCATCTCTCGCGAAGACGGCAGCTTGATGTCCGGCCAGGCAAGTTTCGCGTCGCCGAACGCGCGGTTCGCGTACATGTACTTCGGGCCGCCGGCGTGGATGGCGAGGTCGCAGATGGAGAGCTCGTCATGGCCCAGCGCCCCTTCCTTCTGCACGCTCGCGCGCGACGGCTTGAGGTCCCACTCCTCGGGCAGGACGCTCTCGATGTTCTTGCGCAGCGCGTGGAAGGGGTCAGCCCGGTAGGCGGCCTCGAGGCGCTGTTCCCAGACGGCAATCGCGATACGGGGCATGGCGGGTAGTGTACAAGAACTCGGTGCGTCGGCTGTCAACGGATGGGGAACGGATAAACGGATGTTAGGGACGAGCGGGACTCAGCGGGATGAATCCCCCCAGCTTCTCATCTCAGGAAGCCGCGGGTTTCAACCCGCGGGAGGTGTTCCCCGCGCTCCGTCGAGAGGTCGAGCACGCGGTACGGGGCAAGGAGAGTCATCGGGAAGGAACAGCTATCTGTTGTCTACGTTATGGATTGCTATGAAGACGATTATCGCGAACAGAGCAGCGGTCGCTAGCAGGCCAGCGATGATAAGCCAGAACAAGCGCGTCAGAGAGATCACGGCGGAATTATGGCTCGAACCCTACCTGCTGTGAGCCCGGCATGTCTCCAAACGTAAACAGCGCCTTTACCGCGCCCGACTTGCCTTTGTCGCGCAGCGCGAGGAAGGCCTTGCGGTAGGCCGCCAGCGGGAATCGATGCGTGATCAGCGGCGTGACGTCCAGGCCGCGCGCGACGAGCTCGAAGTAGACCTGCATCGAGTGCATGCGGCGGCCCTCGAACGTCTCCACGCCGAACGCGTTCGAGCCGGCGATGTCGATCTCCTTCATGTACAGCGGCGTCCACTCGAACCGCCGCGGCGCCTCGACGCCGCTCACCACGATCTTGGCGCGCGGGCTGGCCACGCGCAGCGCTAGCTCGACGCTCGCGGGCGAGCCGACGGTGTCGTACACGATGCCGACGCCGCGCCAGAGCCACGGCTTCTTTGACCACGGGCGCAACACCGGCGCGCCCAGCAGCTCGCCGAGGCCCTCGACGGCGGCGTCCGCGCCCTCGCGCAGGACCTGGTGCGCGCCGAGGCGGTGCGCAAGCTCGGCCTGGTGCTCGTAGCGCGCGAGCGCGAAGACCGGCGTCGCTGGGTGCAGGGCGCGCAGGATCGCGATCGTGAGCAGCCCCAGCGTGCCGCAGCCGAAGACTAACGCCGGCTCGCCGCCGGACGGCGGGTGGTGCAGCACGGCGTGGAGCTGCACCGAGAACGGATCGGCGAGCGCGGCGGTGTCCCACGTTACGCCGTCGGGGATCGGGATCGCCTCCGACTCGTGGGCGGCGACGAGCTCCGCGAAGCCGCCCGCGACGTCGGCGCAGTTGCCGATGTGAATGCCGGGCGCGATGCGGCCCTCGGTGAAGTGTTCGCAGAGCTGGTAATCGCCCGCCTGGCAGGCGGCGCAGGGCGGCTCGATGCCGCGCGGCGCGCACGACAGCCACGGGTTGATCACGACGCGATCGCCCGGCTTGCGCTCGCGGACGGCGGGCCCCACGCGTTCGACGACGCCCACGATCTCGTGGCCGAGCACGTGCGGGAAGGAGATCAGCGCCGTGACGGGGTTGTCGCGGTCGCCCTTGAGGAAGGCCTGCTTCGCGTCGCTGCCGCAGATGCCGCAGAGCACCGTGCGCACGAGGAGCCAGTCGTCGCCGGGGAGCGTTGGGTCGGGCAGTGTCTTCAGCCCCATCGGCGACAGCGGCCCGAAGAAGCCCGACGGCGAGATCGAGCTGAGGATGCGCGTGGCGGCGAGCCGAGGCAGGCTGTAGCGGAACAGCAGCGCCTTCATGCGGCGACATGGTACGAGGGACAAGGGCCAGGGGCCAGGAGGTATTTGACTCCCTCACCCTGCCCCTCTCCCTCAGAGAGGGAGAGGGAAGCGCGTCGAGCGTGCGGCGCTTGTCCCAGAATCACCCCCAACTGGGGGCGCAAACGATCCGCCAGCGCGCTCAGAATAAGAGTGTCAACTCGCCGAGGAGCGCTGTGTATGGCCAAGCTCACCTCACTTCGCGGTATCAACGCTGTCGTCACGGGCGCATCGAGCGGCATCGGCCGCGGACTCGCGCTGCGCCTCGCACGCGATGGCGCCCGCGTCGCGCTCGTCGCGCGTCGGGCGGACCGGCTCGAGTCGATCGTCGCGGAGATCGCGGCCGCCGGCGGCGAGGCGCTCGCGCTGCCCTGCGACGTTGCCGATCGCGCGCAGGTATTCGCTGCGGCGCAACAGGCGGTCGATCGCTTCGGCGCGATCGATCTGCTGGTGAACAACGCAGGCTACGGCCACCACCGCCGCTTCGTCGACTGGGAGCTAGACGACATGGAGCGCATGATGCGCGTGAACTACTTCGGCACGCTCTACTGGACGAAAGCGCTCCTCCCGCAGATGGTCGAACGCAAGCGCGGCTGGCTGGTCTTCATGTCATCGATCGGGGGGAAGATCGGCGTGCCAGAGGAGAGCGCGTACGCGGCGTCGAAGTTCGCGATGACCGGGCTGGCGGAGGCGCTGTCGGTCGAGCTCGACGACGATGGCGTGCATGTGCTCACGGTCTGCCCGGGTACCTTTCGCACTGAGTTCTTCGACGACGAAGCGCTCGCGCGCATGCCGCCGGTATCGAAGCGCAACATGCAGGAGCCGGACGTCCTCGTCGACGCGATCATCGACGCGCTCGCGCGCGGAAAGCGCGAGATCACGGTGCCGCGCCGGTTCGCGTCGGCGTACGTGGTGAAAGCGATCGCGCCCGGCCTGCTGCGCCGCAGCGTCAAGCGATCGACGATCGGCGCGCTGGCGAAGAGCGGAGCGTCATGAGTATCGAAAGCGACTTCGCGACGCGCAGCTTCTGGCTCGGCCGCAAGGAGTACGAGCCGGGCTCGCCGCTCGACGGCGACCGCAAGGCGGACGTCGTGATCATGGGTGGCGGCTTCACCGGCCTCTGGTCCGCCATTCACCTCAAGGACGCCGATCCCGCGCTCGACATCGTCGTGCTGGAGGGCGAGGTGATCGGCTACGGCGCCAGCGGCCGTAACGGCGGCTTCTGCATGACGATGGTAGAGCGCAACATCGCCCAGCTTTTGCGGCGCGTCGGGCGGGAGAAGGCGCGCGCTCAGCATCTGGCGATGGTCGACGCCGTGCGCGAGCTGCAGGACTTCTGCGCGCGCGAGGGCATCGACGCCGACATCACGTCGCCCGGGTTGCTCACGATATCGAACGGGCCGGAGCAGGACGTGCGTATCCGCAAAGACCTCGCGGCGGCGGAGAAGATGGGCCTGAGCGATTTCCACGCGCTCGATGCGGCGTCCTGCCGGGGCCTCGTGCGCACCGACAGGGCGCGCTGCGGGCACTGGGAGGACGTCAGCGTGCTCCTCGACCCGGCGGCGCTCGCGCGCGGCCTGCGCGACGCTGCGCTGCGGCGCGGCGTGCGCATCTTCGAGGGCACGCACGTCGACAGCCTGACGGCGCACGAAGGGCGCGTCGAGGCGCGCACGCCGCTCGGGACGGTGACGGCGGACCGCGGGCTCATCGCGACGAACGCATACGCGCACGCGATCCCGGCGCTGCGCAAGTATCTGTTGACGATCTACGCCTACATCACCGCCACGGAGCCGCTGACGGACGAGCAGTGGTCGCGCGTCGGTTGGGACCGGCGCATGGGCGTCGAGGACAAACGCATCATGCCGCACTTCCACCGGCCGACTCCCGACGGGCGGATCCTTTGGGGCGGCCGCGACTCGATCTACGCGCGCGAGGGGCCGAACAAGCAGCGCGACCGGGACGAGTACGCGTTCGGCCGGCTGCGCGAGACGTTCTACTGGACGTTCCCGCAGCTCAGCGACGTGAAGCTGCCGCTCGCGTGGGGCGGGCCAGTGTGCGGCACCTACAACTGCATGGCGAGCATCGGCTGGCTGAAGGGCGAGCGGCTGATGTACGCGCTCGGCTACAGCGGACACGGCGTCGGGCCGTCGCAGCTCGCGGGCAAGATGGTGCGCGACCTCATGCTCGATCGCAAGACCGAGCTCCTCGAGCTGCCGATGGTCTCGCTCAAGCCGGTGCCCCTCCCGCCGGAGCCGCTCAAGAGTATGATGATCGGCTTTGGGTCGCGCTTCCTGCTCCAGATGGACGATACGGGCGGGAAGAAGGGCGGCCCCATCGCCAAGATGGCGCTGCGGATTTTGCAGTAGGGGCGGTGCCGGTATCGACCAGGGCGCATGGCCGTGCGCCCCTACGGTTTCGATGAGAAGACGCGCTATCGATTGGGCCGGACAGACCTAAAGGTCTGTCCCTACGAGGCTGTGCGAGTGTTCGCTGCGCCATTCTCGAGGGATCAGATTCCTCGTCCGCAGGCGGACTCGGAATGACAGGAGGCGAAGCGTCAGTGCCCGGTGTACTTCGGCTCGCGCTTCTCTATGAATGCGCGCGGGCCTTCCTTCGCGTCCTCCGACTGCATCACTTCTTGCGCGCACTCCGTCTCGATCTTGAATGCCTCGCTGAGCGGCACGCCGGACGTGCGCACGACGGCTTCCTTTATTTTTCGCAGCGCGATCGGCCCGTTCGCAGCGAGCGTGCGGGCGAACTTCTCGGCGGCGGGCAGCACGTCGGCCGCCGGCACGACGTAGTTCACGAGACCGAAGTTGTACGCTTCCTGCGCCGAGATGCGATCGCCGGTGAGCAGGATCTCCATCGCTTTCGCGTAGGGGATCTGGCGCGGTAGCCGCACCATCGAGCCGCCCGCCGGCACCAGCGCGCGCTTCGCCTCGCTGAGCCCGAACGACGCATCCTCGGACGCGATGCGGATGTCGGTTGCCCAGAGCAGCTCGGCGCCGCCGGCGAGGCAGTAGCCGTTCACGGCCGCAACGATGGGTTTGTACATCGGAAAGCCACGCATGAGCGTGTGCGCCGTGAGCTTGCGGTCGGTGACGGCGCGCTCCTCCCACTCGTTCTGCGGCTTGCGGCCGCCGGTCCAGAGCGGGATGAGCTGCTCGAGGTCGGCGCCGACGCTGAACGCCTTGTCGCCCGCGCCGGTGACGATCGCGACGCGCAGCGAATCGTCCTGATCGAAGTCCTTCCAGGCGTCGGCGAGACGGCACATCGTCTCAGCGTCCCAGGCGTTGCGGCGCTCGGGGCGGTTGAAGGTGATGTACGCGATGGCATCGCGCTTTTCGTAGAGCAGGGGGGGCATATCCACTCCTTGTACCACGCCATGAATGGCGTGGCATTTGTTTGGCCATTCTATGCCGCACCATTCATGGTGCGGTAGTATTTCTTCATTATCCCCGCGGCATGCCCAACCCGCGCATGGCGATGATGTTGCGCTGAATTTCCGACGTGCCGCCGCCGATCGTCAGCGCGACGCTGTAGAGATACATGCGACCCGTCTGCAGCCAATCGCGCTCGAGGTCCTGCGCGTACGGCCCGACGGTGTGCAGCGCCGTCGCGACGATGCGCTGCTCCAACTCCGAGCAGTACAGCTTGGCGACGGACGATTCCTTGTTCGGGATCATCCCCGCGTTCTGCATCGAGATGATCTGGTACGACATGAGGCGCGCGACCTGCGCTTCGACGTAGCGATCGGCCAGCTCGTAGCGCAGCGTCGCGCGGCGGCCGAGCGTGCACTCCTGCGCGCCGGTGTGCTCGCGCGCCCAGTCGATGAGGGCACCCACGGTGAGCACGAGGTGTGTCGTCGAGGCGATGTTCGAGCGCTCGAAGTCGAGCGTTGTCGTCGCGAGGTACCAGCCGCGGTTCTCTTCGCCGAGCAGGTTCTCTTTCGGCACGCGCAGGTTGTCGAAGAAGACCTCGCTGAACTCCGCGTTGCCGACCATGTTCACGAGCGGGCGCACCGTAATCCCCGGCGACTGCATATCGACCAGGAAATAGCTGATGCCCTTGTGCTTGGGCGCGTCCGTGTCGGAGCGGGCGAGGAGGTTCATCCAGTGCGCGTGCTGGGCCTGGCTGGTCCAGATCTTCTGGCCGTTGATCACGTAGTCGTCGCCGTCGCGGACGGCGGCCGTCTGCAGGTTCGCGAGATCGGAGCCTGCGTTCGGCTCCGAGAAGCCCTGGCACCACACCTGCTCGCCCGACAGCATCGGCGGCAGGAATCGGCGCTTCTGCTCGTCCGTGCCGTGCACCATGATCGTCGGACCCGCCATGCCGATCGCGATGCCGCCGCCGGTGCGCGGCGCGCGCGCGTTCGCCATCTCCTCGTTGAAGATGAACTGCTCCATCACGGTCATGCCGGCGCCGCCGT
>CAYQLM010000101.1:4562-9953 GCA_964418365.1 uncultured Dehalococcoidia bacterium | reverse complement strand
GTCAAAGAAGTGGAGACGATCGAGGGCGATGACCTGACGGGCTTGCTCAAGGCGCCCGTCGGGCAGGCCCCCAAGCCCGAGCCGCCGGCGCCCCCGGCGCAGCCCGCCCAGGAAGAGCCCCTTCCAGCGGAGCAGCCGGAAGCGCCGAAGCCGCAGCTGGGCGGCCAGCCCGGGCTCGCCTACGGCAGCCAGAGCAACATCGTCCTCGACCCAGAATCCTAGCTCGAGCTGGGACTGCCAACAGCCCGCCCGTGCGGGCTGTTCTGCTTTAACCTTCCTTACGGCGGCTGCCTCTCCGTTGACCCTGATCTTTTGCCGATGCTACATTGTGCTCGCGCGCGCAATCACATCCGCCGAGGGCGCGCCGGCACCGTGAACCAAATGGAGCGAAGTACGTGGCGCTAGAGATACCGGATGTCGTCATCGACCGCTTGCCGGTCTATGTCCGCGCCCTCGATTCGCTCGAGGGAGAAAGGCGCGACGTCGTCAACTCGCAGGAGCTTGGGGAGCGCCTGGGTGTCACCCCTGCCCAGATCCGCAAGGACCTCAGCTACTTCGGCCGCTTCGGCAAGCAGGGCCGCGGCTATAGCGTCACGCGCCTTCGGGAAGAGCTGCGCCAGATCCTCGGCCTCACGCGAGAGTGGCCCGTCGTACTCGTGGGCGTCGGTAAGCTGGGAAGGGCAGTACTGGGCTACGGCGGCTTCACGCCCCAGGGCTTCCGCATCGTCGAGGCGTTTGACTCCGACGCCAAGATCGTAGGCACGAAGGTCAACGGCCTCGTCGTGAAGTCCGTCGATTCGCTGCCTCAGGAGCTGCGGAAAGTCCGCGTCGAGATGGCCATCGTCGCCGTGCCCGCCGTGGCGGCCCAGCGCGTCATCGACATCCTGGTCGCGAACGGCGTGAAGGCGATCCTCAACTACGCCCCGATCGCCGCCCACGTGCCGCCGCGCGTGCGCATCAAGGACATCGATCCTGTCCTCGCGCTCCAGAGCATGACCTTCTACGTAAAAGCTCAGGAGTCCCCGGCGAAGTAGCGGACAGAAAGACGCGCGAGATCCTTCGGGCTCCCCGCCCCCTGCTTCTACCCCTCGCCCCTCAGGATGACAGAGAACGTGTCGCGCTGCAGAGCATGACATTCTACGTGAAAGCTCAGGAACCCCCGAGCGAAGTAACGCCTACTCCTGCCACCGCACCTCGTACAGCCGCACCGCGTCCTCGAAGCCCTTCGGCACGAACTCGCCGCGGTCTGAGAACGCGAACTCCTTGCCGGCGAGCAGGTGCCGCACGGGCTCCGGGATGAGGATCTCGCCGGCGCCCGCCTGCGCTGCGATGCGCGAGGCGGGGATGACGGTCGCGCCGAAGAGGTCGCCCTCCTCCGCGATCGGCTCGCCAGCGTTCAGGCCGACACGCACGTGCAGCGGCTCGACCGCCGTTTCGTTCCGTTCCGCGAACGCGCGCTGCAGAGCAACGGCGCACTCGACGGCCTTGGTAACCGAACCGAACGAGACCATGAAGCTGTCGCCGTCCGTCTTGATTTCGGTGCCGCCGTGCTTCTTCAGCACGTCGCGCGTGATCCGCTCGTGCTCTCGCAACACCTCGCGACCGCGTTCATCCCCCAGACGCTGCATCATCTCGGTGTGGCCGACGAGGTCGGTGAAGAGCACGGTGCGGAAGGCGGGCGCAGCCGCGAGCGCGCGAGGCGGCGGCTCGGGCGCGGAAAGCCCGACGAACTCGCGTATCAGCTCAACTTGCTGCTCGAAGGTTGGGCTAGCGTACTGCCGAAATTGCGCCCCCGGGATCTTCGCCGCGATGCGCTGGCAACACCGGGCGGGGACGAAGTTGGGATCATTTCTCAGGACAAGCGTCGGTTGACCCACGCGCGCGAGGAGGTGCCCCACGTCCGTGGCCTCCTGAAGTCTCATGTACTGAAGACCCACAGAGGGCTCCACCCATCCGGCTGCGGCCCTCGCCATCGGGTCAAGCCACGGAGTGTCATCCGCGTCCCAGCCGCCCAGGACGCGATAGACAGTCTGCACGTAGACACTCCAGTCCGCCTCGGCGAGCGCCAGACCTATCCGCCCGTACGGCGTATCTGCCAGCTCCCGCATGTTCTGAAACGGCGACTCGAGAGCAAGGTGTGTCACTCTTTCGGGAAGTACGGTTGCAAGTTGAAGGGCCGTCGATAACGCCAACGAGGTCATATCGGCTACCACGACAAACCGGTCGAGCTTCGCAGCGTCGATCACCGCTTCGGCGTCTAACAGTAACGTAGCGGTGGACACGTCCGCGACGTCGCGTTCAGACATGCCTGTGCCGCGCGCGTCGAAGGTGACCACGCGAAAGGAGCGCGCCAGCAAACCGTACCACGCCTCGTTGATTGCAAAATACTCTTGTACATGCGAGAACGGAGTTGAGCTGCAATACAGCACCGCAGGGCCCTGGCCCGCCTCGCCCCAGGCGATGCTCACGCCATCGCTCGTCGTGCAGTACTGAATTCGCGGTTCCATCAGACCTGCCACCGTACTTCGTACAGCCGCACCGCGTCCTCGAAGCCTTTGAGCGCGGTCTCGCCGCGGTCGGCGTAGACGTAGCTCTTGCCTGAGAGCAGGTGGCGCAGCGGCTCCGGGATGAGGATCTCGCCCGCGCCCGCCTGCGCTGCGATGCGCGAGGCGAGGATGACGGTCGAGCCGAAGAGATCGCCGTCCTCCTCGATCGGCTCGCCTGCGTTCAGCCCGATGCGGATCGCAAGGTGTTCCCCTCCCCCCGTAGGGGAGGGGCTAGGGGAGGGGTCGGAACGGGCGAAGGCGCGCTGGAGCGCGATCGCGCAGTCCATCGCCTTCGTTACCGAGCCGAACGACGCCATGAAGCCGTCGCCCATCGTTTTTACTTCCGCGCCGCTGTACTCCTTCAGCGTCTCGCGCGTGATCCGCTCGTGCTCGCGCAGGACATCGCGGCCCTTGTCGTCGCCGAGGCGCTGCATCATCTCGGTGTGGCCAACGATGTCGGTGAAGAGGACGGTCTGCAGCCCTCCTCGCGCCGATACTGACGCGGGTCCAGATGGAATCGCCGGCTCCATCGCATCGAGACCGAAGAAGCGAGCAACTTCGACCTCGACGCGGTCGGATATCGATAACCACGCCGGCTCCGCAATATCCACCGACTCGACGAAGAACCGCGCGCCGGGGATGCCGGCCGCGACGCGCTGGCATAAGACCTGCGGAATCTCGCTGCCAGCCCTGTGTGTCACCAGCGTCGGTACGGCGACCTGGCCCAGGATGTCGGTGACGTCGGTACGGCGATTTTCGTCTCGGAATGCCAGCAGCGCCTCAGGCGTGATGCTCGCGCGTATGAACTCCGCCACCCGGCCCGACACGTCGGGATCGGGCAATCTGCCCATGTTCGAGGCCATGGTATCGGTCACGAACTCCCATTGTTCTTGTGTGACGGTTCCCAGCGCATCATAAACGCGAATTGCGTCGCTCATGCGGTACAGGTCCTCACCCCGAGCGCACGGGTTCAACAGCGCCATTCGCGACACCCGCTCTGCATGGAGCGCCGCGTAGCTGATCGCCCCCATTCCCGCGTGAAAGTTTGCGATAAGGTCGAATCGATCGAGCTGCACCGCGTCGACCACGGCTTCGAGATCGCGCAGCCGCGCCTCTAGCGAAAAATCGAGCGCGTCACGCTGCGAAAGGCCGGCGCCTCGGCTGTCGTAGACGATGACCGAGCGCTGCCCGGAAAGTCGCTCGACGAACGACCACAGGGGGATCGTGTGCTCGCGCGAGATATGCGACGGGAACTGGCTGACCCTGACGATTGGCGGTCCCGCGCCGACAATGGCATAGGCAATATTCACGCCATCGGACGTCGTGCAGTAGCGAATCTCGGGCTCGGTCATGGCGGTGGGAGTATAACAGGGCGCCGATTCAAGGACGCGGCGAAGGGCCGCGCCTCGCCCCAGGGCGCATCGCGATGCGCCCCTACATGGCTCCGCGCTCAGAATGACGCGCCGATTTATGCGCTGGCGACCAGGGACTCTTCTTCCGTCGGCAAGCTGCGCCTGATCACGTCCAGGTGCTCCAGCGCCACGCCCGCGCCGATCGCGGTGCACTCCAGCGGGTTGTCCGCCACGTGGCACGGAATGCCCGTCTCCTGCGTGAGCAGCACATCGAGGTGGCGCAGCAGCGCGCCGCCGCCCGTGAGCACCAGCCCGCGATCGATGACGTCCGCCGCCAGCTCGGGCGGCGTGCGCTCGAGGACGCTGCGCACGGTCTGCACCACGCTCGCCAGGCTATCCTGCAGCGCGACCGTGATCTCGTTGCCGTTCAGCGTGATCGTGCGCGGCATGCCGGTTACCTGATCGCGGCCGCGCACCTGCATCGTCAGCTCTTCCTGAAGGGGGATCGCCGTGCCGATGGTGATCTTGATCTCCTCGGCCGTCCGCTCCCCCACCAGCAGGTTGTGACGCCGCTTCACGTACGCCGTGATCGCATCGTCCATGCGGTCCCCCGCTACCCGGACCGACTCCGCCACCACGATGCCGTACATCGAAATCACTGCCGCCTCGGTGCGTCCGCCGCCGATGTCGACGATCATGTTGCCGCTGGGCGTCCCGACCGGGATGCGCGCGCCGATCGCTGCGGCGAGCGGCTCCGGTACGAGCTGCGCCGGCCTGCGCGAACCGGCCTGCTCCGCCGCGTCGCGCACCGCGCGCTGCTCGACGCTCGTCGCGCCGACGGGGATGCAGATCATCACCTCGGGCTTAATCAGGTTCACTCGGCCGACAACCTTGCCGATGAAGTAGCGCAGCATCGCTTCGGTGATCAGGTAATCGGCGATCACGCCGTCCTTCATCGGCCGGATGACAGAGATCGTGTCCGGCGTTCGGCCCAACATGTTCCGCGCCTCCGAGCCGACTGCGAGGACGGTGTTGTCGCGGTTCGCCAGCGCGACGACGGCCGGCTCGTTCACGACGATGCCGCGTCCCTTCACGTAGACGAGGACATTCGCCGTCCCCAAGTCAATACCGATGCGCTTCGGGAACATTCGTGGGCTCCTTACTCCTCAGACGGCGAACCCAGCGACGGAGACGCCGTCGGCAGTCTACTCCATCGAGTGCCTTCGTGTGGTACCGCACCCCTCCCCAGGACAGAGCTAAATCCCTACGGGTGCCATTTCGGGGGGCCGAGGCTGGAAAGCCTCGGCTACGAATTGCGATACGCGTTCTGCCCGCCCAAGGGCGGCCCGAGGGCCGCCCCTACATTACTACACTACATTACCCCCGCTGTCTTCGGACTGATCGCTTCGTACGTCTGTCGCGAGGGATCAGATTCCTCGCTGCGCTCGGAATGACATTCCGCCTGTCATACGCGTTCGATCGATGCGCCCAGC
>CAYQLM010000101.1:0-4462 GCA_964418365.1 uncultured Dehalococcoidia bacterium | reverse complement strand
GCTGCGCTCGGAATGACATTCCGCCTGTCATACGCGTTCGATCGATGCGCCCAGCGCGCGAAGCTTGTCCGCCAGCGCTTCGTAGCCGCGATCTAGATGGTAGATGTCGTTGATCTCGGTCGGCCCTTCAGCGCAGAGCGCCGCGACGACGAGCGCCGCGCCCGCGCGGACGTCCATGCAGCGCACCGGCGTGCCGTAGAGGTGCGTCGGGCCGGAGACGATGGCCGTCTGGCCGGCCGTCACCACGTCCGCGCCCATCTTGCGCAGCTCGCTGATGTAGAGCATGCGGTTGTCGTAGACGCGCTCATGGATCACGCTCACGCCTTTCGCCTGCGTCAGGAACGCCGCGAACGGCGGGTGCAGATCGGTCGCCAGGCCGGGGTACGGCACCGCCTGCGCGGTCACGGATCGATATGCGTCCATGCCCGTCACGACGAGCCCGCCTTCGACGGCCCGGACGCGCGCGCCGGCTTCGTGCAGCTTCCAGATCAGCGCATCGAGGTGCTCCGGTATCGCTTCGAGGATCTCCGCCTCGCCGCGCGTCGCGGCGACGGCGAGCGCGTACGTACCGGCCTCGACGCGGTCCGGCAGGATGCGCTGCGTCGTGCCGTGCAGCTCCGGCACGCCCTCGACTTCGATCGTGTGGCCGCCCGCGCCGTGGATCTTCGCGCCCATGCGGTTGAGCATCTCGCTCAGCGCGACGACTTCGGGCTCCATCGCTGCGTTGATGATCGTCGTCACGCCCTTCGCCATCGTCGCCGCGAGCAGCACGTTCAGCGTGCCCATCACGCTCGGGTAATCGAGCACGATGCGCGCGCCGCGCAGCCGACCTCCTCTGAGCGCTGCCGAGGGGTCGGCCTCAGCGACGAACTGGTCGCCGCGGCGGTAGACCTCAGCGCCGAGCGCCTTGAAGCCGGCGAAGTGCACGTCGAGCGGCCGCTGGCCGATCACGTCGCCGCCGGGTGGGCAGCAGGCCGCCTTGCCGAATCGAGTGAGCAGCGTACCCATCACGAGGAAGCTCGCGCGCAGGTTCACGACCAGCTCGCTCGGCGCCTCGAGCGAATCGACCTTCGCCGCGTTGATGCGCAGCCGGTCCGGGGACAGCTCCTCGACCTCGGCCCCGAGCCGGCGCAGCAGCGCCGTCATGTGGCTCACGTCTTCGATGCCCGGGACGTTTTCGAGGATGCAGTCGTCGGCGCTCAGGAGCGCGGCGGCCATCGCGTAGTCCGCGAAGTTCTTGTTGCCGGAGATGCGGACCTGGCCTCGCAGGGCCCGTCCGCCTTCAACGATGAAGCGCTCGCCGTCCATTACTTAATCGGCGAAACAGCGACGGAGGCGCGGTCGCGACCGCTAGTCGGGCCACGACGGCGCTGCGGCGAATGATCGTGCCTTCGGGTCACTGTTTCGCCTTGTCTGAACGGCTCAACAGCGACTGAAGCTTCGTCGACGCGTCTGCTCGCGCCGAGATGACGGTGCGGCGAATGATCGTGCCTTCGGGTCACTATTTCGCCTTGGCGTCCTTTCCAGCGTGAAGGCATCTCGAGATCAAGATAGCGCGGGGGAGGAACGAGGAACAAGGAACAAGGGCTGGCAACGGATGGGAAAGCGGATAAACGGATGCCGACATCGCGTCGACACATGTAGGCGTCGGCATTCGGGACAGGCGTCGTAGGGGCGGGTTTGAAACCCGCCCCTACGTGCGACTCCCTCACCTCGACCAGGGGTGAGGGAGCTTATTGACACCTCCGACGGCGAGGACTATAATCCAGCAACCCGGTGGCAGCCTGCTCCCCGTTCGACTGCCGTTTGCGCAAGAGGAGGGCTCAGACATGAGGCTGAACATCCAGGTTGCGATTACCATCCCTACGTCAAGTGACATTTTGCGACACTGGAAGTGGGGAGTGATTGCTGCGCTCGCGCTCGCGTTCAGCCTCTCAGGACCCAGACCGGCGGCGGGTGCTGGCAACAGCATCACCTCGCCGGACACGACCGACAACGTTGGCCAGTACACCTCCGTGGCCCTGGACGCGGACGGCAATCCAGTCGTTAGCTATTACAACGCCACCAATAACAACCTGAAGGTCCTCCGCTGTGGCGATGCGGTCTGTGCTACGAAAAATACCAAGTACACGGTCGACTTTACGAGCAACGTCGGCAAATATACCTCCCTCGCTCTGGACGCAGCGGGCAGGCCAGTGGTGAGCTACTTCGATGACGGCAACAACAACCTGAAGTTAGTCCACTGCGGCGACGCTTCCTGCTCGGCGGGCAACAGCATTGTCCCGGTCGACACCAATGGCAGCGTCGGCCGAGACACCTCCCTCGCCCTGGACGCTGACGGAAAGCCGGTGGTGAGCTATTACGATGTGGGCAACGGCAACCTGAAGTTAGTGCACTGCGGCAATGCGTTCTGCACCTCCGGCAACGAAATCAGCACGCCCGCCAGCAGCAATAATGTCGGCCAGTACACTTCCCTCGCCCTGGACGGCTCGGGCAACCCGGTGGTCAGTTACTACGACGACACGAACGCCGACTTGAGGGTGCTGCATTGTGGCGACCCTAACTGCTCTTCGGGAAACATCGATGTCCCGGTCGACACCACCAACAACGTCGGCCAGTACACTTCGCTTGCTCTGGACAGCTCGGGTAAGCCGGTGGTGAGTTACTACGACGTCACGAACCACGATCTGAAGCTGGTCCACTGCGGTGACGCCAACTGCTCGACGGGGAACAGTATCATCCCCGTCGACAGTACCGGTGATGTTGGCCAGTACACCTCTCTGGATCTGGACATGGGCAACCCAGTCGTTAGCTACTACGACGTGACGAACGGAGATCTGAAGCTGCTCCACTGCGGCAACCCCTCCTGCACGTCCGGCAACACCATCGAGGTTCCAGACACCGACGCCACCTCGAAAAATGTTGGGAAGCACACGTCCCTCGTAGTCGCCGCCTCAAGCAGGGCGGTGGTCAGCTACTTCGACGAGACAAACAACGACCTGAAGGTGGTGCACTGCGGCGACGCTTCCTGTCTCGCCAACCCTCCTACCCCCACCGCCACGGCCACGTCGACGTTCACGCCCACACCCGCGCCACCGCAGCTCAACATCACCAAACTCAGCCAGATCGCACCACCGAAGTCCTGTTACAACGTGTTGACCTCCAGCCAGACGCAGCTCTTCCAGGTCTGCGATAACGATTGGCTCGGCACGCCTGCGTCAAACGCGATCTGCGTTCCCGACGGCGTCTGCAACGACGAGGACCCCGCGCAGGGCCAGATCAAGGTCACCATCTCGCCCGGCGATTATCACGTCGTCGAGAGCGTCGCGCCGCCCAACCACAGCATCGATACGAGCAAGCACGACTGCGACGCGTCGAGCGGGACGTGCGCCGTGACGGTGATCGATACGCCCAACATCAGACCGTGGTTCCCGTGGGACATCGTCGGAATCGCAGGCCCCTGCGGAGGCGTGGACGGCCACGTGACGGTCGCGGACATCCTGGCCGTGGTGCAGCACTACGGCAACTACAAGCCGGCCACGCCCAACGCGGCCACGCCGACGCCTGGGCCGGTCTGCTAGACGCACAACAAGCGTAGGGGCGTTCAATTGAACGCCCTACAGGTGTCGAGTGTCGACGCGATGTCAGGCGTCCCGATCTCGTGTAAGGGCGGGTCTCAGACCCGCCCTTACGACGCTTCTCGAATGCCGACGCCTGCGGCGTCGAGGGCGCACGGCCGTGCGCCCCTACAGGTGTCGACGCGGTGCCAGGCGTCCTGAGCCTGTCGAAGGGCCGAGGTGAGGGAGTTGTTCCTCATTCCTCGTTCCTGATACCTTCGTACCATCCATGAGCGACGCGCCCGCCAAGCCCGGCCTCGGCCTCGACGCCCTCGTCTCGCTGTGCAAGCGGCGCGGCTTCGTGTTCCCCAGCAGCGAAATCTATGGCGGCTTCGAGAGCACCTGGGACTACGGCCCGCTCGGCGTCGAGGTGAAGCGCAACGTGAAGGCCGCCTGGTGGAAGGCCATGGTCCAGGAGCGCGACGACGTCGTCGGCATCGAGACGTCGATCCTGATGTCGCCGCTCGTCTGGCAGGCGTCCGGCCACGCCACGCACTTCACCGACGCCCTCGTCGAGTGCAAGAGCTGCCACCACCGCTTCCGCGCCGACGAGATGACGGCGCTCACCTGCGCCAACTGCGGCGGCGAGCTGACCGAGCCGCGCCAGTTCAACACCATGTTCAAGACCTTCGTCGGCGCCGTCGAGGACGAGGCCTCGGTGACCTGGCTCCGCCCGGAGACGGCGCAGGGCATGTTCGTCAACTTCGATAACGTCCTCACGACGACGCGCCGCAAGCTGCCCTTCGGCGTCGCGCAGCAGGGCAAGAGCTTCCGGAACGAGATCACGACCGGCAACTTCATCTTCCGCACGCGCGAGTTCGAGCAGATGGAGATGGAGTACTTCT
>CAYQLM010000100.1:9487-10591 GCA_964418365.1 uncultured Dehalococcoidia bacterium | reverse complement strand
CTTCTTCTGGTGGCGCGCGACGCGCATCCTCGATAACGGCGTCGGCATCCACGAGTTCCCGTACTTCAGCTTCCTCCTGGGCGACCTGCACCCGCACGTGATGGCGATCCCGTTCGTGCTGCTCGCGCTCGGCGTGGCGCAGGTCTTCCTGCGCAGCGATGGGCCGCTCGATCTCGTTGTCTGGCTCGAGCGGCCCTTTGCGCTCGTAGCGTTCGCGATCGTCGTCGGCGGCCTGGCATTCCTGAACACCTGGGACATGCCGACGATGGCCTTCGTCGTCGGGCTGGCAGCGCTGATCCGCAACCGGCTCCTGGCCGAACGATGGTCGTGGGGCATTGTCCTGGACACCGCCGGCTTCATCGTGCCGCTCTACCTCTGCGCCGCCCTGGCGTACGCGCCGTTCTTCTTCGGTGGTTTCACAAGCCAGGCGTCCGGCTTCAAAGCCGTCTACACGCCCGGGACAGGGCTCTTTCACCTCATGTTGCTCTGGGGCCCGTTCGCGGTGCTGGTGCTGCCCTACGCCGTGTGGCGCATCCGTCAGAGCGACGCGCCGATCACGCGCGACGCGATCCTCTGGTGCCTGGCGCCGGCGGCGCTCGTGATCCTGGTCTGGCTCTTCTGGGACGTGCTGGCGAAGGTGTTCGGCGCGCTGCCGCATACGCTGCAGCTCAACGAAGCCAGAGACGGAGCGAACAAGATCCACTACATCGGGACGCGCATGAAGGACCGCGGCTGGAACTGGCTGACGGCGCTGCTGCTTTCGGGCTGCATCGGCGTGCTCGTGCTTGCGCTGTGGCGCGAGATCGAGGACGCGAAGCGCTCCGTCGAGGAGCGCATACCGCACATCTTCGCGCTCACGCTCGGCACGACGGCGGCGCTACTGATCCTCGGCGCGGAGTTCATTTACATCAAGGACAGCTTCGATAGCCGTATGAACACGATCTTCAAGCTGTACTACCAGGCATGGATCATGCTCAGCGTCGCGGGCGGTTTCGCGTTGTACCAGCTCGGGCGCGACTGGCAGGTGCCGCGCGTGCGCGGGGCGGAGAGCGGATCGATGCAGCTCAACCTCGCCGGCTGGTCGCCGGGCGAGTTCGGCGTGGC
>CAYQLM010000100.1:0-9387 GCA_964418365.1 uncultured Dehalococcoidia bacterium | reverse complement strand
GCGGCGTTCGTCTACCCCGTCATGGCCGCCTACAACCGCACCAACGGCTTCACGGGCCACCGCACCCTCGACGGCATGGCGACGACCAGCGGGGACCAGCGAGACGCCATCAAGTGGCTCAACGGCCTCGATGGCTCGCCGGTCATCGCCGAGGCGACCGGAGACGACTACCGCATCGAGACCGGCGGCCTGTTCTCTGCCGCGACCGGCCTGCCAACGATCCTTCAGTGGATCGGCCACGAGCTGCAGTGGCGCGGCTCGACGCAGGGCCTCGATGCGCGCAAGGACGACACGCAGAAGCTCTACGAGAGCGCTTCGCAAGACGAGGTCAAGTCGCTCCTGCAGAAGTACAACGTGCGCTACGTCATCGTCGGCCCGGCGGAGCATGACAAGTATCCAAACATCCACGTCGATCAGATGAGCGACCTGGTGACGCAGGTCTTCCAGGAAGGCAACGTTACCATGTATCTGGTGTCACCTGATATCCTTAGCCAAGCGAGGAGCAGCCCATGACCACGACTGCTGAACGACTGCGGACCTTCTGGGGCGGGCGCGAGTTCGATCGCGACCGCGTAAGTGGGCTAGCTGCGCGCTACTGGGAGATCGCGCTGTACGGCGCGCTCATCTCGGTCGCCCTCGGGATGCGGCTCTGGCATCTGAGCGACCGGGCGATCAGCCACGACGAGAGCCTCCATATGTATTACGCCTGGCAGCTCTTCCAGGGCGACGGCTTCGTGCACGTGCCGTTCATGCATGGCCCGTTCAATGCCTTCATCACGGCGCCCGTCTTCCGCCTCTTCGGCGACAGCGACTTCACAGCCCGCCTGGTCTACGCGCTCTTCGGCTCAGCGCTGGTCGGACTTCCCTACTTCATCCGGGGCTTCCTGGGGCGAACCGGCGCGTTTTTCGCCGCCCTCCTGCTGGCCCTCTCCCCCACCTTGCTCTATATCAGCCGCTACGCCCGCGACGACATTCTCATCGTCACCTACACGCTTGCCATGGTCATCGTGATGTGGCGCTACCTCAAGGAGCAGAAGGAGACGTACCTGTTCGCCGTCCCGCTGATCCTGATGCTGGGCTTCACCACGATGGAGATGACTTTCTTTACGACGGCGATCTTCCTCGTCTTCCTCGATTACTTGCTCGCGAACGACCTGCTCGACCAGCTTCGGTCGTCACGAGAGCTTACGCGCGAGGAGACCGTCCTCGCGTTCGTCGTGCTGCTGATCGCCGCCTCGCCCATCGCGATGCTCTGGCCGCTCATCGACAAGGCGCGCGAGCGCTGGGGGCTGAAGACGATGCCCGCGTCGGCGCACTTCATGCTCGCGCTGCTCGTCTTCTCGCTGCCGCAGTTCGCCGCGGCGGTGCAGAAGATCCCTCTGCCGGGGATCGATGGCCACATCCATCATCTCGGCACGCCCAACCAATACGACGAGGGCACGCAGCACCAACAGCTCAAGATCGTAACGACATCTATCTTCCTAGTCGCCTCACTGTACATCGGCCTGCTCTGGAACTGGCGCATCTTCGCCATCGGCGCGGCAATATTCTACATTCCATTCATTCTGCTCTACACCACGTTCTTTACGCACATGGGCGGCTTCTGGACGGGCATCTGGGGCTCGGCAGATTACTGGATGAGTCAGCAGCTCGTCCGGCGCGGCACCCAGCCGGACTACTACTACTTCATGTTCCTACCCGTCTACGAGCTCCTGCCGCTCCTGTTCGCCGTAGGAGGCGCGCTCTACTACGCGTTCCGCGGCAAGACCGAGCAGAAGCTACAGACCGCCGCGACGGTGCTCCTCGTCCTCATCTTCAGCGTCATCCCGAAGCACGGCGCGGGACCGATCGGCCACTACCACGTACACATTGCGTTCCTCATCGCCATCGCCTCGATCCTGTTCATGGAGATCGAGAACTTTACGAAGTTCTTACTGTTCTGGACGCTCTCCGTCTTCTTTGCCCTCAGCATCGCCGGCGAAAAGATGCCGTGGCTGATCATCCACATCGCGCTGCCGCTGTCGCTGCTCGCGGCGAAGGTGATCGACGACATCCTGTCGTCCATCGGCGAGAAGACGCCGTCCGCGCGTGCTGCGCCGAGCGAACGCCAACGCGCGGCCGGCGCGAAGGCCGCCGAAACGCAAGCGAGCGAGAGCGCGCTCTGGGAACGCATCGGGCCGCTGGCGGCCGGCGCCGCGCTGGCGATTATCGCGGCGGCGATCTTCCAGGCGAAGGGGCCCGTCTCCGGGCTGGGCGCGGTCGCCTGGCTGCTGTCGGTAGGCGCGGCCGTGCTCGTCGCGTGGATGGCAAGGAGCGTTTCGCTGAAGCTGGCGGGGCAGGTCGCCGCGGTCTCGCTTTTCGGCGCGCTGTTCGTCTTCACTGTGCGCGCGGCGACCATCGCATCGTTCGACCAGGGCGACCCGAACGACTACCCGCGTGAGATGCTGATCTACGCGCAGGGCTCGCCCGCGCTGAGCGTGCTCGACGCGGACATCGAGAAGTACGCGCAGCAATCGGGCCTGGGCCACTCGCTGTCGATCGCGGTCGATAGCGCGAACAACATCTGGCCGTGGCCCTGGTACTTGCGCGACTACACGAGCTATCGCGGTATCGATTTCTCAACCCAGGCTGACTTCACGCCGAAGCCCGGCGAGGTCGTGCTGATCACGAGCTCGAACCAGTCAAAGATGACGCCCTACCTGGGCGACTATCAGCAGGGCATCCCGTACACCCACATGTGGTGGTTCCCCGAGCTGTACAAGGGGCTGAAGACCAGCAGGTTCCTGTCCGACATCTTCAACGGCCACACGATCTCCGTCTGGCGAAACTACTTCATCGACCGCGACGTGGCCGGCGCTTCGTCCGGCGCCGACATGATCGCCTACTTCCCGAAGAGCTTCAATCCCAAGGTCATCGCGCCGCCCACGAACACGTCCGGCGTGCAGGCGAGCGCCGACCCGCTCCCCGCGGACAGCGTCACCTTCATCGGCGATGCGCCGCCCGGCCAGTTCTCGGAGCCGAACGACGTGGCCGTGGACGCCCAGGGCAACCTGTACGTCGCGGACACGCTGAACCAGCGCATCGTCAAGGTCGCGGCGGACGGCACGATCACCAACTTCGGCCAGTCCGGCAAAGACGACGGGCAGTTCGGCAATCCGAAGAGCAAGGACTACAACGTAGCTGACGGTCCGTGGGGCATTGCTCTGGACGGGCAGGGCAACATCTACGTCGCCGACACGTGGAACAACCGCATCCAGACGTTCGGGCCGGACTTCAAGTTCATCAAGAGCTGGGGCACCGGCTTGTTCGGGCCGCGTGACGTCGCCATCGATGCGCAGGGTAACGTCTACGTCGTCGATACGGGCTACAAGCGCGTCCGCGAGTACACGACGGATGGCGAACTCGTGAAGGACTTCGGTGCTGAGGGCGGCGGCGCCGGCCAGTTCAACGAGCCGAGCAGCATCTACATCGCGCAGAACGGCGATATCTACGTAGCCGACTACTGGAACAAGCGTATCCAGCACTTCGATCCGGCGTTCAAGTACCGGAATGAGATCAAAGTGAAGAGCTGGGGCAGCCCGGGTGTGACGGACCGCGCCTACATCGTGGTGCTGAACGACGGGCACGTGCTGGCGACGGACCCCGCGAACGCCCGCGTCATCGTCTTCGACACGAAGGGCGACCAGGTGGCCGCGTGGCGTCTTCCATCGGCCGTGGGCAGCTCCCGGCCCGTGGGCATCGCGTTGGATGCGCAACAGCAGTTCGCGTACATTAGTGACAGCAGCCTCGGCGCGAATCACATCGCTAAGGTAGCTGTCGCCACGCTACTCGCGGCGCCTGCCGCCGGAACGACGCCCGGCGCCACGACGGCGGGCGCGGCGACCCCATAGCCTCGATGATCGAAGCACAGGGGCTGTGAAGGTCTCCAAAGCCGTCATCCTGGCGGCCGGGTACGGCACACGGCTCCTGCCCGCCACGAAGGCGCAGCCGAAGGAAGCGCTGCCGCTCGTCGACAAGCCGATCATCCAGTACGCCGTCGAGGAGGCGGTCGCCTCCGGCATCGACGAGGTAGTCATCGTCACGAGCTCAGGCAAGCGAGCGGTCGAAGACCACTTCGACCGCTCGCTTGAGCTGGAGCAGATGCTGCTCGCCAAGGGCGACCTCGCGCGGCTGGAGGAGATCCGGCGCATCAGCGAGCTGGCCGACATCGTCTACGTGCGGCAGAAGGAACAGCGCGGCATCGGCGACGCGGTCCTCACCACGCGGCGCGTCATTGGCCGCGAGCCATTCGTCCTCATCTTTCCGGACGACGTGATCATCGCCGACGTGCCCGTCGCGCGGCAGCTCATCGATGTCTTTCACTCGCACGGCGGCTCCGTCCTCGCAGTCGAGGAAGTCCCGCAGTCCGACGTCGAGAGCTATGGCATCGTGGATGCGGGGCAGCAAGACGACGGCACGTACCGAGTGCGCGCGCTCGTCGAGAAGCCGAAGCCGAGCGAGGCGCCGTCGAATCTTGCGATCGTCGGGCGCTACGTCCTCACGCCGGAGATCTTCGACGTGCTCGGCGAGACGCCGCCGGGTAAGAACGGTGAGATCCAGATTACGGACGGTCTGTCGCTCCTGCTGAAGAAGCAACCGATGTTCGCGCACCGCTTCCAGGGCAAGCGCTACGACACGGGGAGACCGCTCGGGCTGATCAAGGCATCGATCGAGCTGGCGCTGATGCGGCCGGACACCGGCCCGGAGCTGCGGAGCTACCTGCGCGCGCTCGATCTGGGCAGCTAGGCAGCGCGATGCGCATCGTGTCGCTCGGCTTTCCGATGCCCGGCCCGTGCGTCGATAACCACACGTTCGCCAACGCGCCATCGTTCTTCGACTACGACGCGATCGTCGTCGACCCGCGGCCGCTCTCCGATCTCATCGAGGAGATCGCGGACGGCAGCGAGCTGCACACGGCGCGCTCCGGCGAACGGGTCGTCAACGGCGGGAGCAGCGCAAATGCGGTCGGCCTGGGCGACCTGCTGCGCGACCGGCGCGACGAGACAGCGTGGCTGCTCGCGCGCGGGGGTATCGTAGTCTGCTTCGCCTATCCGAACGTCATGCATGAACGCGTCGCCGGCCTCGCCGGCTGCGACCGGTACTGCTGGCTGCCGGCGCCGGAAGGCG
The DNA here is from genome assembly GCA_964418365.1 of uncultured Dehalococcoidia bacterium. Classification (GTDB taxonomy): domain Bacteria; phylum Chloroflexota; class Dehalococcoidia; order DSTF01; family RBG-16-68-14; genus JBBDXS01. The sequence continues at coordinate 4,221 of CAYQLM010000100.1, read as the reverse complement.
TTCGATACGACGAGCCGTTCCTGCGCCGAGGAGAAGGAACAGGCATCGAGCCCGCTGCCTCGGATCACCCCTTCGAGGCGTTCCTCACTCTCTTTGCGAACCGCCTCGCTTATCACGCGTATTTCGAGGACGAGTCAAGAGGCACGGTGCTCGCCCGCAGCGCCGGCGGCGCAGCCGTCGCGCTGGAGCTGCCCGTCGGCGAAGGCCGCGTGATCTTCCTGCCGCCGCTGGCGCGCCCGCCGGCCAGCGAGGAGCGCTACGAGCTATCGAACGCGCTGCAGGAGGCGGTCCGCCAGACGCTTCGCTTAGCCTCATCCTCAAGTGCCCCCTATTGGCTGAGCGACTACCAGCTACCGGAGCTGGTCGAACGCCTGGCAGCCCGATCCGAAGCAGCAACGGACCTAACTGAAGCGAAAACGGCGCTCGCAGTCACAGACGAGGCGGTCGAGGAGCTGGAACGCTACCAACGTCTGCTCTGGCAGGAGGGCCGCTACGGCCTCGAGGAGGGCGTCCGCGCGGCGCTCGCGCTGCTGGGCTTCTCGGTCACGCCACCGGAGCTGGAGGCGCCGGCGAAGATCTCGATCACCGACGACCGCCTGAACCAGCGCAGCGCTATGCTAGAGGTCGATGCGAGCGAAGGGGCGGCCGGGCTGGGCGGCCACTACCGCCTGCGCCAGCGCCTGGAGGGCGCGATCGCGCAGGGGAAGCCGGCGCAGGGCTTGCTCGTCATCAACGGCTATCGCCGCACGCCTCCCGCGGAGCGACCAGCGCAGTACGACGACGCGCTGCGCGTCGCGGCGGAGCGGCTACGCTACTGCGTCGCGACGACGGTACAGCTCTTCCACGCCGTCCGCGCCGCGCTCGAAGGCGATGACGCGACGGTCGCAGCGTTCCGAGAGCGACTGCTGACAACCGAGGGCATACTGCACGACGACTGACGCAAGGAGGCCTGACATGGCATCGACTCCCTGGGCGCTCATCCTCGGCGCATCGAGCGGCTTCGGCGAAGCGACGTCGCTGGAGCTTGCGCGCAGCGGGTACAACATCTTCGGCGTGCACCTGGACCTGCGTTCGACGATCGCGAACGCGCAGCGCATCCAGGACGAAATTCGATCACGCGGCCGCGAGGCGGTGTTCTTCAACATCAACGCCGCCGACGCCGACAAGCGCTCGAACGCCGCCGACCAGATGGCGGAGCGCCTGCGCGCGGGCGGCGACGGCGCGTCCGTGCGCGTGCTCCTGCACTCGCTCGCGTTCGGGACGCTGCTCCCCTACTTCGGTGAGTCGCCAAAGGATGCGGTCAGCCAGAAACAGATGGAGATGACCGTCGACGTGATGGCGCACAGCCTGGTGTACTGGACGCAGGCGCTCGTCTCGCGCGGCCTGATGCGCAAGGGCAGCCGCATCTTCGCGATGACCAGCTCCGGCGGCTCGCGCGTGATCAAGTCGTACGGCGCGGTCTCCGCGGCCAAGGCGGCGCTCGAGTCGCACATCCGCCAGCTCGCGTTCGAGCTTGCCCCGATGGGCATCGCGGCCAATTCGATCCGCGCCGGCGTCACCAACACCCCTGCGCTGCGCCGCATCCCGGGCGGGCCGGAGCTTCTCGAGCGGGCGAAGGCACAGAACCCATCCGGCCGCTCCACCGCGCCCGAGGACGTGGCGAAGGCGATCGCGGCGCTGGCGGACGAGCGCCTGGGCTGGATGACGGGTAACGTCATCGGCATCGACGGCGGGGAGGAGATCACGGCGTAAGGCCCGCGGATCTTGATTGATTTCAACAAAACGGAGAAAAAATGCCTGGTTTTGAATCTGGCAGAGAGGACTTTTCTCAATTGAATTTCTTCCGACCTCCAAGCGGCGAACAGCGTTGGTGCGCTCATGAGGCGATCTTAGAGGCAGGGCAAGCAAGCTCCAAGCGATCGGTGGCTCCGTTCCGCAATTCTCATGCCGGCCGATAAATCCTTCGCTATCGTCCCTGCGGCGGACTCGCCGCTCAGACTGACAGAAAGAGAAGCCCAGGCGTACACATGCTCGAGGCAGGAGCTGCTAGCGCACGGAATGGTGCGTTGACACTCACGCCCAGCCCCCCTACACTACCGATAGCCCATCGACACATATCCCGAACGGAGCACGGACATGGCTGAACGTTCGCACTTTTACGGACTGATCATCTGCGTCGCCACCATCTTCACCGCCGTGACGTTCCTGGCCGGCGTGATGCGCCGGAGCTACTGGGCGCTCGCGCTGCCGGTGACCGGCGGCTTCCTCGGCGGCCTCTACGTCGCGTTCTGGATCGGCCGCGCGCTGATCGCGACGCCCATCGAGCCGCCCGCCGACGATTAATCAGAACGCGAAACAACTCGACGGAAGTGCGCTCAGGCCTAATAGTGCTACCAAGGCAGCATCTCTAACGCAGTCTGCGCCCGCGGATCGCTTGTTTCGCTCGTCGTGATAACCACCGTCCGTCCCCTGACGCCGGACGACGCGCAGGCGTGCGACGCCATCATGCGCTCGCTGCCGGACTTCTTCGGCTACGAGCCCGGGCTGGCCGACTGCGCCGAGGCCGTGCGCTCTCAGGACGGTTGGGTCGCGGACGATGGTCAGGTTGCCGGCTTCGCGACGTGGCAGCCGCGCACGTCCAACAGCGTCGAGATCACGTGGATGGCGGTCGAGCGCGGCCGGCGCCACGCCGGCATCGGTACGGCGATCATCGAGCGTGTCGTCGCCGATCTGCGTTCCCGCGGCTTCCTGCCGTTGATCGAACTCGATATCTGGGAGACCAACATCGCGCTGCTGCAGGTGCGGGCTCTGTAAGAGCGACCCTCCTGCGGGTAATCCCGCAGCTTCGAGCGGCATGCAGCGCGATCTTTCGAGAGATGTGAGATTCCTCGCTCGCATGCGCCTAGCGGCGCATTTGCCGCTCGGAATGACAAGCTTGTCAGGCCGCGGGCGGCCTAAAGGCCGCCCCTACAAGCCCGCTTCGGCGGCCCGCCGTTGCGGCGCCGCCGTGCGATGGGCAAGCACATCCTGGTAGAGCTCCAGCGTATGCACAGCGGTCTCGCTCCACGAGAACTGTTCGACGATGCGCCGGGTCGCGGCGCGGCCGAGCCGGCGGCGGAGCACCCAATCGCCCAGCAGCCGGTCCAGCGCGTCAGCCAGCGCCTCCGCGTCGCGCGGGCGCACGAGCAGGCCGCTCACGCCATCCTCAATGACCTCCGGGAAGGCGCCTGCCGTCGTCGCGACGACCGGCGCGCCGCAGGCCATCGCCTCGGCGGCCGGCAGGCCGAAGCCTTCATAGAGCGAGGGCGACACGAAGACCTCGGCGGTGTTGTAGCGGCGGACCAGCTCATCGCGCTCCAGCCGTCCGGTGAGCGTCACGAGGTCATCGATCCCGAGCTCGCGCGAGAGCATCGGCACCAGCCACGCCGTCGGACGGTCCACGACGGTGAGGTGGAAGCCGTTGCGGCGCGACTTGAGCAGCGCAAGCGCCTCCAGCAGGTAGCGCGCGCCCTTATTGCGGTCGTCTGAGTTGCCGACGTAGAGGATGCTGCCCGGCTGACGGGCGGACTCGAGCGGGTGAAATGTGTCGGTGTCGACGCCGTCGTACACAACGGCGATGTGATCGCGCGGCAAACGAAATTCGCGCGCGACGGACTCGGCGGAGCTGCCGGAGCCGGTAATCACGCGATCGATGCGGCGCGCGACGATCTCCTGCATCCAGAAGGGATAGAAGCGCGCCCACTGCACCTTGCCCGAAAGCGATCGGGCCTGGCGGATGCTGTTCGCCCTGTCGACCTGGAGCGGGTGGTGAATGTTCGCGACGACGGGCAGCCCGTTCGCCTTGATCAGCAGGACGCCATAGCCGAGGCCCTGCACGTCGTGGATCATGTCGAAGTGCTGGCCCGCGCGGGCCAGCTCGACTAGCTTCTGGTACGCGCGCACGCTAAACGCCGCCATGACGGAGAACATCCCGGCGCGGCTGGTTGCCATCTCGTAAAAGTTGAGGGGATGAAAGAAGCTGAGCGGATCGCGTCCGTAGAAGAACATGCGCGCCGTTTCCAGCAAGCGATAGATGCTGTACGTCTGCACTTTGTGCAGCGTGACGCCTTCGGCGAGCTCAGGGTACGGCGGTCCGCCGATGACGTGGACCTCGTTGCCGAGGGCTGCGAGCTCGCGCGTGATGTGGTGCAGGTAGACGCCCTGCCCGCCCGAGTACATGCT
>CAYQLM010000099.1:0-10764 GCA_964418365.1 uncultured Dehalococcoidia bacterium | reverse complement strand
ACGCTGGCGATCCTGCCGCAGTTCGATCCCGAGGGGTGGCTCGAGACCGTCCAGCGCGAGCATGTCACGCACGCGTTCGTCGTGCCGACGATGCTGAAGCGCATCATGGAGCACGCCAACTTCGCGAAGTACGACATCAGCTCGCTCAAGCTGATCACGTACGGCGCCGCGCCGATGCCGTACGAAGTCGTGCGCCACGCCGTCGACGTCTTCCACTGCGGGCTGATGAACGCCTACGGCCAGACCGAGAGCACGTCGACGCTGACGTACCTCGGGCCGGAGGACCACCAGATCCCGAAAGAAGAGGGCCCGGAGCGCGAGGCGAAGCTGCGCCGGCTGCGCTCCGTCGGTCGCGCGATGGACGACATCGCGATCGCGATCATGGGCGAACAGAACGAAGTGCTGCCGCCGGGCGAGGAGGGCGAGATCTGCGTCGCGGGCGCGCGCGTCATGCGCGAGTACCACAAGCAGGCCGATGCGACGGCGGCGGCGATCATCGACGGCTGGCTGCACACCGGCGACGTCGGCTACCTCGACGAGGACGGCTACCTGTTCATCACGGGCCGCAAGAAGGACCTGATCATCCGCGGCGGCGAGAACATCTCGTCGAGCGAGATTGAAGACGTCATCGACGCTCATCCGAAGGTCGACGAGTCGGCCGTGATCGGCGTGCCGGACGCGGAGTGGGGCGAGGTGGTGAAGGCAATCGTCGTGCCGAACAAGGGCGAGCAGACGACGGCGGCCGAGGTCATCACGTACTGCAAGGAGCGCCTCGCGAGCTACAAGGCGCCGGCTTATATCACCTTTGTCGACGAACTGCCACGCAACCCGCTCGGCAAAGTCCTCAAGACGGAGCTACGCAAGCTCCACGGCCAGCCGAACAACGAGTAGCGCCAGACTGCTAGCTGCAGTTGTGGTTGTATTGCTTCACTTCCGACAGGATATCCGCGATGCTGATCAGCCCGTCGGGCGGGCCTAGGTTCCAGGCGTTCGGTCCAACATACGTGCGGTCGTACGCCGGGTCGTAGCCGATATCGCCCGGGCGTTTTCCGAAGTGGTGCGCGATTAGCAGGATGTCGTCGATGCGGTTCATGCCGTCGTGGCTCGGGTTGAAGTAGTCCCATGGGTTGAAGAAGTTGCGGACACCGCCCAAGCCTGGGGTACTGTCGGCTTCCTTCGTGTCGGGACAGCCATCGGCGTCCGTGTCGGTGGGGTAAGTTTGCGGCGTCGCGCACGTGACGTCCAGCATCTCCATCGTCTGTTGATCCTCGGCGTGGCGGACGGCGTCCGGATCTGACAGGTATGTGTGATAGGGCAGCAGACCGTGCATCAGGTTCAGCGAGCCGTCGCTGGCGCACGTGAAATAGCTCTTGCCGACGAGCCCGGTGTACACAACCGATGGCGCGCTGGGCGCAACGCCGCACGTCACATGCGTGTAGCCGGGGAAGGGCGAGATGACCGCGCCCGTGCAGCCGGGCCAGACCATCTGCGGGTCCGCGGCCGGCTGCACGCCGGCGTCGTAACCAAAGTGCAGCTGCATGTTCCGGAACGCTGGGATGTCGCCCAGCGAATCGAGGTACTCATTGACAACGAAGGGCCCGCCCTGTGGCGCGACGCAGGTTGTCGGCTGGCCTGTGCGCGTGCTGCAGTCATCGGTGCCGTCGGAGTTCACGTCGGCGGCGATCGAGAAGTCGAGGCCGGGGTGTGGCGCATGCGCGTCTGCCTGAGGCGCGCGGTCGCTGCGCAGCGAAACGAAGAGTGCGCCCGCCAGCAGCAGCGCCGCAAGCGCGAGTACTAGTAGTGATGGGTGCCTGAACGCCGGCATCGCCCACCTCCAGCTGGTGGCGCCTAGTGTACAGCATCAGCGGCGATGGCTAGGGACGCCTAGCAGGCCACTTGCCCACTCGCGCGGGGTGAGGACGTCGGGGTAGGGAGGCCGGCCGCGTCGCGCCATCGCCTACGAGCATAGCCGCGCGGGCGGCGAATTACACTAGTCTTGTTTTCTCAGGCGTGGGCCATCGAAGGGGTTCGAAGCTCGATGCTGGAGGCTCGAACTTCGAGCTTCGAGTCTCGAGCTGCTTCCGCAGGCTCCTCAAATGAGACTACTCGGCAGGCCCTGGAGGACGCGCAGGACGCAGATCTCGCCGAGGTGGCCGTGGCCGTGCGTGAGCACCGGCATACTGAGCGCTCTATGCGCCGGGATTTCGCCGAACGGCATAACCTTCACCGTCCGCTCGAGCGCGCTGTCGTCGATGGACGAGAGGTAGGCGTCGGTCGCCTGCCAGACCGATTGCTGGTACTCCATCCAGTCGGCCATGGCGGGCAGGCGCATCGACTGCGCGACCTCGACCGGCATGCCGGTGCCCTGCGCGACCTTCTCGAGCCCCCAGCGCTCATGATAGCCGCCGGCGACCCAGACCGTCGGCTTGCGGTCCTGCAGGATGAACTGCACGATGTTGTCCTCGGTGCGGACGTAGTGCCAGAGCGTGAAGCCGATGTGGTTCGCCGAGGTGCCGGGCGGGACGAAGTGGACCTGCTCCGGCGTGAGGTCGCGCACGGCCTGATCGAGCATGTTGTGCTCGTTCCGGATCGTGCCGCGCAGGAACTCTGCGAGCTTCATGATGCGCTCCTTTAGCTCGGCCGGCCTGCCGGGACTTGCACGCTCGTGAGCGACTCGACCAGCTCCGCCGCGAGATCGTAGCGATCGAACGACGGAATGAGGTAGATGCCCTGCACGGCGCCTCGCGCCGCGGCGATGATCTCCTTCGCAATCGCGAGGCCCTCCGCCGCGCCGCGGTCGCCCGCCTCGCGCATGCGATTGCGGATCGCCTCGGGCACGACGACACCGGCGAGCTCGTTGTGGATGAACTCCGCGTGCCGCTCGCTGTGCAGCGGCATGACGCCGAGGAGGATCGGCACCTTCATCTTGGACGCCTTGGCGAGAAAGCGCTCGAGCGCCTCGATGTCGTAGACGGCCTGCGTGAGCACGAAGTCGGCGCCGGCCTCGGCCTTGCGTTTGAGGAGCTTGATCTCCGCCTCGAGCGAGGACGCGGTCGGGTTCGCCGCGCTGCCGACGAAGAACGAGGTCGGTTGGGCCATCGGGTTGCCCGCCCAGTCGATACCTTCATTGAGGCCCTTGAGCACGCGGATGAGGCCGACGGGCGTGACGTCCCACACGCCGACGGCGCGCGCGTAGCCCTGGCCCGTGGGGGCATCGCCCTTCAGGCACAGGACGTTGCGCAGGCCCAGCACGTGCGCGCCCAGCAGGTCGGACTGGATGGCGAGCAAGTTGCGATCGCGCGTCGTCACGTGGATGATCGTCTCGACGCCGAGCTGCTGGCGCAGGATAATGGCCATCGCGAACGGCGACATGCGCACGCGCGCCATCGGGCTGTCGCCGACGTTGATGCAGTCGATGCCGGCGAGCTTGAGCCGCGCCGCGCCCTTGAGGGCTCGACGCGGGTTCAGTCCGCGCGGCGGATCGATCTCCGCCGTGATGACGAAGCGCCCCGCGGCGAGCTTCTCGCGCAGCGTGGCCTGCTCGGGCTCGATCTCTTCGTCAGGAGGCAGCCAGATCGATGGCGCCGGCTCAGTGATCGTCTGCGCCCGCGCGTCGATCGCGGCCGCGCCGTCTTCGGACTGGCGGAGGGCGTCGCGCATCGCGGCGATGTGCTCGGGCGTCGTGCCGCAGCAGCCGCCCACGATCACGCAGCCCGCGCCGGCGAAGCGCGGCACGTACTCGGCGAAGACGCGCGGCGAAACGGGATACGTCACTTCGCGTTCGGAGACGCGCGGGTTGCCGGCGTTCGGCAGCGCCGCGAGCTTCACCTTGGCGGCCTTGGCCATCTCTTCGATGATGTCCAGCGCAGCTTGCGGGCCCGTCACGCAGTTCACGCCGACGACGTCCGCGCCGGAGCTGTGCAGCTCGCGCGCGACCTCGGCGGGCTCCTCGCCGGTCCAGGTGCGCCCGTCGCGCTGGAAGGTGATCAGCGCAATGATCGGCAGCTCGCGCGCGGCCTCGCGCACGGCGAGGACGGCCTCACGCGCCTCCGCCAGCGTGGCGAACGTCTCCAGCACGATGAGGTCCACGCCGCCCGCGACGAGCGCCTCGGCTTGCTCGACGAAGGCCTTGTGGGCCTGCTTGAGCGTGACATCGCCGCCGCCGGCGAGGCCGACGCCCACGGGGCCTATCGCGCCGGCGACGAACGCCTGGTGGTGCTCGCGGATCGATTCGCGGGCGATCTCAGCGCCACGGATGTTGATCTCGCGCACGCGATCGGCCAGGCCGAAGGGACGCAGCCGGAGCCGGTTGGCGCCGAAGGTGTTCGCCTCGATGATCTCCGCGCCCGCGGTGAGGTACTCCTCGTGCAACGTGCGTACGAGATCGGGGTTCGAAAGGTTCTGCTCATCCAGGCAGGCCGCGGCCGGCACGCCGCGATCGCGCAGCAGCGTGCCCATCGCGCCGTCGGCGAGCAGGACGCGACGCTCCAGCGCCGCGAAGAAGGGATGCGCCATCGATTCGCTCCTTCGACGGGCTCAAGATGAACCCTTGACGAGCATTATAGCCACTCGATGAGGCCGCCTGTATCGGAAGACCGCGTAGGGGCGTTCAATTGAACGCCCCTACCAACTGGCCGCTGGCTGATCTAGCGCGTCCGACGCGAAGCTGTCGTTCGAGATCGCGCCGGTCGCTTCGCAGCCGTCCGCGGCGTGGCGGCGGGCTTGCGCGCGGGAGGGCGCTTCGCGGCTGCTTTCGCCGGCGAGGGGTTCTTCTTCGCGGCGGCGCGCATGTCGCGCTCCAGCAGCTTGTAGTCGGCTTCGGAGATCTTGTGCAGGTTGCCCTGGAAGACGAGCGCCCAGCTCTTCGTGGCGCCCTTGCGCGTGAACTCGAGCTGCGGAACGTAGTCGGGAACGTAAAGCTGCTGGCCTTCGCGCAGCACGACGTGCGCCTTTGTCTGCACGCGAAACGGATAGTCTTCGCCGGGCTTCTTCTCGCTCTTGAAGATCTTCTTGTGGTCCTCGAACGCGTCCGACGTCACCGTCGCGATGCCTCCGAACTTCTTGACGCCGGTGAGATAGAAGACGAGCTTGTCGCCCGGTCGCATCTCGCCCGACTCGCGCCGGCGCGTGCTCTTGAAACCGAACAGATCGAACTTGCGTGCAGTTGCGATCTCGAAGTTCTCCGGCGAACCGACAACGATCCAGTACGTCATGGGAGTCTCCTTTCCTGCTCTCTCAGTATAGAAAACAACAGGCCCGGAGTTCAGCGCTCCGGGCCTAGGTAGTTCGATGTCGTACCGGCTAGTGACAGGCGCGCGCCTGGCCCGAGCCTGAGCTGTCGGCGGTGTCGAAGCTGGAGCCGCAGGCGCAGCTGCGGGTCGCGTTCGGGTTGAAGATCGTGAAGCCGCTTTTCATGACGTCTTCCACGTAATCGATCTCCGCGCCCTTGAGCAGCGGCGCGCTCTCCGGGTCGACGACGAGCCGTACGCCGCCCTGCTCGATGACGAAGTCGTCCTCCTCGGCCGCCTGGGCGAGCGCCATGCCGTACTGGTAGCCGGAGCAGCCGCCGCCCGCGACGAAGACACGCAGTGCGCCCGTCTCGCTGGCGCCCTTCTCCTGCAGGATCTTCTTCACGTTTTCGACGGCCTTGTCGGTGATTGTGAGTGTTACCATCGCTCTGCCCTCATTTCTACAGTTATAGCTTATTATACCTGGCCCGCCCCGGCAAGCGCCGGAGAGCGCTCCCTGACCCGATAGGCGCAAAAGCCTTCGCGGCCCAGGGATTCCGGCTCCACATAGGAAACATCGGCGGCCAGCAGGAGCGAGAGGAGCCGCTGATCGTGGGCGCAAGCTTGGCCAGACTCACCAGGAGCGCGCGGGCAGGGGCAGCCGTGCCCCACGAGCAGGAAGCCGCTGTCCTCCCGCTCGATATCGAACATAATGCCTTCTTCGGCGAGCGCCTCTGCGGCCACCCCGATGCGGTCGGCCAGCGTCGAGCCGTGGATGCGCGGCGCGATGTGCTGCGCCAGCCGCTGCGCCATCTTCTCGAAGACGAGGTCGGCGAGGTCTCGGCCGCAGCAGCCGCTCGTTTCGTCCGGCGTCAGGGCGACGATCTCTTCGATGAGGCGGTTCGTGATCCGGACGTAGTGCTTGGGGAAGAGCTCTTCGCCCTTCTCGCTGAGCGAGAAGACGTAGTGCGGCCGGCCGGTCTTGCGGCGCACCTGCGCTACGTCGACGTGGCCGTCGCGGGTGAGGATGTCCAGGTGCCGCCGCACCGTCGCGGGTGCGAGGCCGAGCTCCTTGGTCAAGTCGTCCACCGTCGCCTGCCGGCGACGGATGATGCTGAGGATCGTCTGGCGGGTGCTTTCCATGGGTAGGACGCCCTTCGGCGCACGTTCAAGATAGCGAAGCCTGCTGATACGAGTCAAGCTAACGGTGCTATTTATGCTTTTTACCGGGCCGCGTTCCTGTCATTCCGAGCGACGCGAGGAATCTGATCCCTCGAGAATGACGCCACGAACCCGTGCCGTAGGGGCGACCTTCAGGTCGCCACTTGCCTGTCTTCGTTCGTTATCCGCGCTCGGATCGCGTCGATGCCACGCCGAACCAGCCCCTCGTCGCCGGCGATGTCCAGGCCGAAGAGCACGGCGTGGAAGGGGCTGATCCGGCGATAGAGGTCCGGCCGCTCCCCGAACGTCTCGTCCAGTGGCAGCTCGTAGCTTTGCAGTATCGCGTCGCGGAAGGACCCCTCGAAGCCGGCGAAGTCCAGCGCCGGGTCGCCCACGAGCGCGTCGCCGAAGTCGATCACGCCCGTGATGCCGCCGCGCTCCGCATCGACGAGCACGTGGGCATCGTCGAGGTCGCTGTGGATCAGGGCGGGCCTGAACCGAACGTACTCCTCGCGCCCGAGGAAGTCCTCCCAGAACGCCTCGATCCGTTTCGTTTCGTCATCTTCCAACAGTGGATACACGTCGGCTCGCACGCGTTCACGCAGCCTGACGTAACGCTGGCGCCACCGCTCACCTGCGCGCACCCGCACGCCCAGCTCGGCCGCGCGGTCGACAGGAAAGCTGTGCAGCTCAGCAAGGAACCGGCCGGCCTGCTCCCCGATCGATCTCATTGCCTCCGGCCCGGGCCCGGCCTCGGCCAGCGGCACGCCGGGCAGCTTGCGGTAGGCGAAGAAGGGGAGGGGAAACGACTCACAGCCATCGGTAACGTATTCCGGCGTCGGTACTGGAACGGACAGCCGGTCGGCCAGCGCCGCCAGCAGCCGCGCCTCGATGCGCAGCGGCGGGCCGCACTCAGCTCGCTGCGGGAAGCGGAAGAGCAGATCGTCATTGACCTCCCAAAGCTCGTAGTCCCAACCCGCGGCGAAATACCGCACCGACCCAATATCGATCGAAGGAAACGCCTCGCCGATCGCCCGGCGGCACCGCCCCTCATCCAGCAGCATCGCGCCGCAGTATACTTCCAGCATGAACCCGCACGAGCGCATCTACCTGGATCACTCGGCGACGACCCCGACCGACCCGCGGGTCGTCGAGGCGATGCTGCCGTACCTCACGGCGGTCTGGGGAAACTCATCGAGCATCTACTGGGAGGCGCGCGAGGCGCGTAAAGGCCTCGATACGGCCCGCCGCGCCGTCGCCGAGGTGCTGGGCGCGCGGCCGCAGGAGATCATCTTCACGAGCGGTGGCACGGAGAGCGACAACCTTGCGCTGCGGAGCGCCGCCTACGGCGCGCGCAGGCGGGGCAATCACATCATCACCACCGCCATCGAGCACCACGCCGTGCTGCACGAAGCGGAGCGGCTGGAGCAGGAAGGCTTTCGCGTCACGTACCTCCCCGTGGACCGTGAGGGGTTCGTCGACCTCGAGGCGCTCGAGCGTGCGCTCGACGACGAGACGACCCTCGTCTCCGTCATGTACGCCAACAACGAGGTCGGCACGATCGAGCCGATCGAGGAGGTCGTGCGCATCGTCAAGGCGCGCGACCCGCACATCATCGTGCACACCGACGCTGTGCAGGCCGCGGGCTACCTCGATCTCAGCGTCGATCGCCTCGGCGTCGACCTGATGTCGCTCGCCGGGCACAAAATCTACGGCCCGAAAGGAGTGGGCGTGCTGTACGTGCGGACGCGCACGCCGTTCGTGCCCCAGACGCTGGGCGGATCGCAGGAGAAGAACCGCCGCGCCGGCACCGAGAACGTCGCGGGCGCGATCGGGATGGCGACGGCGCTGCGCCTCGCGCATGAGGAGCGCGCGACGCGCATCGAGCACGTGCGGCCGCTACGCGATCGGCTGCTGGCGGAGCTGCCGAGGCGTATTCCCGGCACGCACGTTACCGGCCCGATCGATCCGTCTCGACGCGTGCCGGCGAACTTCTCGTGCTGCTTTGAGCGCGTCGAAGGCGAGGCGGTGCTGCTGCAGCTCGACCTCAGCGGCGTGAGCGCCAGCAGCGGCTCGGCGTGCACGACCGCGTCGCTGGAGCCGTCTCACGTCCTGCTGGCGATGCACGTGCCGCACGAGCTCGCACGAGGCAGCCTGCGCCTCACGCTCGGAAAGGACAACACGCCAGAGGAGATCGAGCGGGTCCTCGAGCTGCTGCCGCAGGCCGTCGAGAAGCTGCGGGCGTTGGCCCCGCAGCCGGCGCGCGCGGGTCGTTCCTAGCAGTATTTCTTCCTGCCGACGAAGGTTGGGGTCTCCAACCGAACGCCCCACGGACTTCAGATCGCGCGCGCCAGGTCGATTATCTCCACCGGAAGCATTGACAACTCGGAAGCTTTAGCCTAGACTTGCAGTTGCAACTGGTCGCAACTGGAGCCGGAGATGAGCTGCGAGACTGAAACCGTCCAGGTCCTACGCCAGCGGGGCCACAAGGCGACGCCCCAGCGGCTGATGATCCTGTCCGCGCTGCGCCACGACGCGGGTCACCTCACTGCGGGCGACATCTTCGACAAAGTTCGCGTCGAGTACCCGTATGTCGATATCTCGACTGTGTACCGGACGCTGGCCGTGCTCAAGGAGCTCCGCCTGGTAACGGAAACCGACATGGGCACGGGCGACACGACATACGAATGGGTGCGCCAGCAGGGCAGGCATCACCACCTTATCTGCCGCGACTGCGGCTCCGTCGCGTCGCTCGACGACCACTACCTGGAGGACCTGGGCGCGGAGATCATGTCGGACTCGGAATTCAAACCGGACCTCGATCACTTCGCGATCTTCGGCCTCTGCGCGAGCTGCCAGAAGGCGACCTGACCGCAATCACGCAAGAGGACAGGGACCATGGACTTCGCACTCCTTAGCCTCGGTATCGGTAGCTCGCTCGGCGTGATCGGCGGCGCCGTCGCGCTCGGCATGCGCCACGGCATCGACTGGGACCACATCGCCGCGATCACAGACATCACGAGCACGACGACATCGACCGCTGAGCCGCACGAGGAGTGGCTGAACGAAGAACCCGGCGTGCTGCTTACCGACGAGAGCGATCACCGAGCGGCAGAGCTCGCGCGACGCCGGCCCATCGCGGGCGGGTCAAGCGTTGCTGTGTGGTCGGCCGATACCGTTCCGGCTGCGCGTTCGATCTCGGCTGTGCAACGGCGAGCCGTCTTCCTGGCGAGCCTGTATGCGATCGGCCACGGCACGGTCGTCACGATCTTGGGGCTGCTCGCGATCCTGGCCTCGCAGTTCCTGCCGGGGTGGGTCGATCCCTTGATGGAGCGGGTCGTTGGCATCACGCTTGTATTGCTGGCGACATACCTGTTCTTCGCGCTCCTCCAGTACTTCCGGGGCCGCGGTGAGTTTCGACTGCGCAGCCGGTGGATGCTGATCTTCTCCGGCGTGCGCAACGCATGGCACTGGCTTGTCGCCAAAGTGCACGGCCACGAGCACGTGCATGTCCAGGGCAGCGACCAGTACGGCGCGCGCACGGCGTACGGCATCGGGCTCATCCACGGCATTGGCGCAGAAACGGGCACACAGGTGCTGATCATCGCGACCGCTGTCGGCGCCGGTACGAAAGTGATGGGCGTCGCGGCGCTGCTGGCGTTTGTCGCCGGCATTCTCATCTCGAACACCTTCGTCACGTTCGCGACGGCGTACGGCTTCGTCTCGGCGCAGCGCAGGCAGCTCGTGTACGTGGTAGCCGGTGCGCTGGCCGCGTCATTCAGCCTGGTCGTCGGGCTGATCTTCCTCTTCCACTCCGGCCTGCTGCCGAACCTGGATCCCTACTTCAGCTGGCTCGGCGGGCCGAGCAGCTAGGCGGCCCAGACGACCTCGACCGGACGTGCGCGCCCGTGCTATGCTCCCTCGGAACTTGGAAGAGGAGGTTTCACCATGCCATCCATCGCGGACGAAGTAGACCGCCTCATCGAAGAGCGCAGCCTGCTCAAGCACCCCTTCTACCAGGCCTGGCAGCGCGGCGATCTCTCGCTCGATGACTTGCGCTCCTACGCGGCGCAGTATTACCACCACGTGCTGGCGTTTCCGCAGTACGTGAGCGGCGCGCACGCGAGCTGCCCCGACCAGGGCGCGCGCCAGGAGCTGCTGGAGAACCTGATCGAGGAGGAGCGCGGCGACGAGAACCACCCCGAGCTCTGGCTCCGCTTCGGCGACGCGCTCGGCCTTGGGCGCGAAGCTGTCGTGCAGGAGGCGCTGCTGCCGGAGACGGCGCGGCTCATCGACACGTATCGGGACGTGACGAAGAACGGCTCGTTCGCGCAGGCGGCGACGGCGCTCTACTGCTACGAGTCGCAGGTGCCCG
>CAYQLM010000098.1:0-10902 GCA_964418365.1 uncultured Dehalococcoidia bacterium | reverse complement strand
CACGCTCCTCGAAGCTAGAGTACGCTCCCATCTTACTGCACCGAATCTGGGTACCGAAGGAAGCTTGCGTAGGTTTGCTAGGCGGGCTTGCGCGCCTGGAACGCGAAGCCGCCCGGGAAGCGGTTCACCCGCACTTCGACGAAGCCCGCCCGCTCCAGCCGCGCCCCGACGCGTTCGGGATCGACAGGCACGCGCGTATCGAAGAGATGAAAGAGGTTCCAGCGCAAGCTTGGCACGCTGTCCGAGCCGACAAGCACACCACCCGGCTTCAGTACGCGACAGGCCTCGCTCAGCAGCTTGTCCTGCAGCTCCGCCGACGGCACATGGTGCAGCATCGTAAACGAGACCGCGCCGCTGAATCGATCGCTCGGCAGCTCCATCGCCGTCGCATCGCCCTCGATCACGGTGACGTTCGTCCCCTCCAGCCGCCGCTGCAGCTTCTCTGCCAGCTTGTGATCGATCTCGACCGCGGTGACGTGCGCGACCCGCGTGCGCAGGATGTCCGTCGTTACGCCCGGCCCAGGCCCGATCTCGAGCAGGTCGTCGCCCAGGTCCGCGTGCTCGAGCATGCGCGGCAGATACTGCTGCATCGAGTCCGCCCAGCCCTTGGAGTTGCAGAACCAGCGATGAAACAAGTTCACGGCATCCCTCCTGCGAATAGCTCCGTACCGGCCAGGTAGCCGGTCTCCACAAGCCGCGCTCCCGGCACGCGACGCGGCAGCTCTTCGCGGAGCGGCGCGAGGTCTTTCGCGCCGCGCGTGACCGGCGGCATCCAGTCGTCGTGGTGGCAGACGAACACGCCGCGCGGCTGGAGCCACGCCGCCTCCGTGGCGACGAACTGCGCCAGCGATCCCTGGTGCGGCTCACCGTCCATGTTGCCGCGGCCGGACGCGGCGAGGATCGCCACGTCGGCGCGCAGGTCGCGCAGCACGCCGGACCAGCAGCCCGACGTGTCCTGATAGAAAATCGTCCCCGCCGGCGTCTCGATCAGGTACGCCAGCGCTCCTCCTGAGTCGGAGCTCCCAGCCGCCGTCGAAATGTGATTGCGCAGCTCCAGCGCCTGCTGGTCGCCAGCCGCGATCGCGCGCCGGATCTCTTCGACCAGCCCGCCGACCTGCGCGCGCTCATCTTCGCAGAGCCCGAGGTGGCCCTGCTGCTCCTCGGCGATGTCGATCGAGCCAGCCACCCAGGTACAGGCGTGCAGGCTCGGGTAGATGCGTACGGTCACATCGCTCGACAGCCGGTGGTGCTCGCCGCCCTGCGCGCGCACGAGCTGCTCCTTGGGGATGCCCTGCTCCCGCATCACGCGCGCCGTCTCGTTCGAGCCGATGATCTTCGCGCCGGTGTTCTTCGCGATGACCTGCGCGCCGTGCAGGTGATCGAAGTGGCTGTGGCCCACGAGGATGAAGTCGGCGCGGTCGACCTCCGCCGCGCTCATCCCCACCGCCGGCGCCGACGGCACGCGGTCCATATACGCATCGAGGAAGATGACGAGGTCATCGATGCGTAGCCGGAACGTCGCGACGCCGAGCCAATCGATGGAGATATTCACTCGCCACTGTCCTCCCGCCACCTGACTTCATACAGCCGCACCGGGTCCTCGAACCCACGGAGCACCGCGTCGCCTCGGTCCGAGAACAAGAACGGCTTGCCGGACAGCAGATGGCGCACCGCCTCCGGCACCAGGATCTCGCCGCCGGCGGCCTGATCTTTGATGCGAGCGCCGAGAATGACCGCTGATCCGAAAAAGTCCCCGTCTTCTTCGATCGGCTCGCCGACGTTGAGCCCGATGCGCACAAGGATCGGTTCGTCCGCAGTCCCGCTGTACGCCGCGAAGGCCCGCTGCAGCGCGACGGCGCACTCCACCGCGGCCGAAACAGAGGCGAACGTTGCCATGAAGCTGTCGCCGTCCGTCTTCACTTCCGCGCCGCTGTGGGCTAACAGCGTCTCGCGTGTGATCCGCTCGTGCTCGCGCAGCACCGCGCGTCCGGCGTCGTCGCCAAGGCGCTGCATCATCTCCGTGTGGCTGACGATGTCGGTGAAGAGGATGGTGCGGAAGGGCGAAGCGGCGGGCGCGTCGTGTGGCAACGGGGATGGAGATTGAGCCACGAACGCACGTACCAGCTCGGCCCGCTGCGCGTAGGTTGGGTCCGAGTACTGTCTGAACTGGGCCCCCGGGATCTTCGCCGCGACGCGCTGACAGAGGCGGGCAGTGACGTACGACGGATCATTCCTCGTGACGAGCGTCGGCTGGCGCACTTGAGGGAGGAGGTCGCTGACATCCACATTCTCCAACGACCGGACGTACTGGATACCGACGGGCTGGTCCACCCAGCCTCCAGCGACTGCGACGACTGACTCGACAAGCTCGGAGGACGCGGCGTCCCACCCGACCAGGACGCGGAACAGCGTCTGGACGTACGCGGTCCAGTCCAACTCGGCGAGCGCCAAACCCGCCTTGCCCATGGACGTATCCGCTATTTCCCGCATGTTCTGAAACGGAGACTCGAGAGCGACGTGTGTCACTCGCTCTGGAAACGCCGTTGCGACACGCAGGCACGTTGAGACCGCCAACAAACCTCCCTCAGCTTGCGCGATAAAGCGGTCCAGCTTTGCGGCATCGATCACCGCCTCGGCGTCCAGCAGCAGCGTCTCGGCGGACACGCCTGCAACGTCACGTTCGGACATGCCGGTACCGCGCGCATTGAAGGTGACCAGGCGAAACGACCGGGTGAACGCCTCGAACCAAGCCCCCCACACTGCGACCTGTTCCTGCACATGTGTCCACGGCGTGCTGCCGAACGAGAGCAGCGCAGGCCCGTTCCCGGCTTCGGCCCAGGCGATGCTGACGCCGTCGCTCGTGGTGGTGTACTGGACGGGTGGTGCTTCCATCAGTCGGGCTAGGTTGCTGCCGCGACGATGAGTTGAGCAGCCGTCGGGGCGCTCATGGTGTCCGTATTCAGAACGATGTCGTAGTGCGTCGGTAGCTCTTCGGCGATGTTGAAGAAGCGCCGCAGGTAGTCACGCCGCTGTCGATCGGATTCCCCGATTGCCTTGTCCGCCTCATCAAGCGAGACGCCGGCACTCCTCACAAGACGCTCGGCACGCACATCGGGAGAAGCTGTGATGAGCACGCGCAGCAGGTCCGTTGATCCCGCGAGCTCCATGCTGGCCCCGTGCGCAACAATAACAGCGCGTCGTTGGCTCGCAGCTTCGCGGACAACCTGGCGGATTAGCTGCTCGTACCTCGGCAGCGGTCCAGCCGGCAATCCAGCGTATCCGGCCTCCGAGGCGGGTACGAGCGTTAGCGCTTCGAGGATCCGCCCGACGAATCCCGGAGAGTGTTCGGTTTGTTCGATGGCTTCCGGCGGCACGCCCGCCTGATCTGCCGCTCCGATGATGATCTCGCGGTCGAGGTAACGGAAGCCAAGGTTGGTGGCAACCAAGCTGCCGATTTCCTCCGCTCCGGCGGCTAACGTCCTGGAGATGCAGATGACGTTGGAAGTCACGTTCTTGCGCCTTTCTCTTGTCTTTGTGACGTATGGCTACGTCGCTTGGACTCGCATCAAACTACCTCTCGCCAGCGCACCTCGTACAGCCGCACCGGGTCCTCGAACCCGCGTAAGGCCACCTCTCCTCGATCTGAGAAAAGGAACGGCTTGCCGGAGAGCAAGTGGCGCACCGCCTCCGGCACCAGGATCTCGCCGCCGCCGGCCTGATCTTTGATGCGGGCAGCGAGAATGACGGCTGATCCAAAGAAGTCGCCGTCTTCTTCGATCGGCTCGCCGACGTTCAGCCCCATACGGACAACGATCGGTTCGCCTGTGGTCTCGCTGTGCTGGGCGAAGGCGCGCTGGAGAGCGACAGCGCACTCCACCGCGGCCGAAACGGAAGCGAAGGACGCCATGAAGCTGTCGCCGTCGGTCTTCACCTCGGTGCCGCCGTGCTGCTTCAGCGTCTCGCGCGTGATCCGCTCGTGTTCTCGCAGCACGGCGCGTCCGGCGTCGTCGCCCAGCCGCTGCATCATCTCGGTGTGACCGACGATGTCGGTGAAGAGGATGGTGTGGACCGCGCCGGCCGATGGCGCGGGTTGCGCGGGCGCATCGCTCAGAAACACGTCAATCGCGCTCACGACGCGCTCCCTGTACGCTTCCCGTGGCTCCCAGGGCACGGCGACCAGACGGGCGCCCGGAATGCGCGTCGCCATCTCACGTGCGAACGAGCCTCGTGCCGCCGCATCGAATCCTCGTGCCGCCTCATTGGGACTGTCCGTCTGGTACAGCAGCAGCACCGGCAGGTTCAGCTGCGACATCAGGTCTGTCACGTCGAACGTCTCGATCGCATCCACGAACGCTTTGTGACCTTCCGGTGTGACCGACGCCCGCAAGATCTCGTTCCGCCGTTGGTCGCCGCTCATGGCGGCCATCGTCTCCACGTACGTATCGAAGTCCGTCTCACGCATCGCCCGCATCGCCCTGTTCCGCGGCGACTGCCAGAACGCGCTTCCGCTCATCACCCCGTCTAGGCTGATGAGCGCTGAGACCCGTTCCGGATGGCGCAGCGCATAGATCGTGCTCACCATCATCCCAAATGCCGTACCCATGAGCGCGAAACGCTCCAGCCCGAGCTGGTCCACCACCGCCTCCAGATCGAGCGTAAACTCTTCCAACGTGAGCTCCGAGACGCCCCGGTCGGACAGCCCTGCGCCCCGCCGGTCGAACGTGATCAGCGTTCGCTTTGCCGCCAGCGCCTTGTAGAGCTTGCCTGGGTCCTCCTGTTGCCAGTCCAGTTGCACGTGCACGGCCGGCCACGTGCGCGCGTACACCAGCGGCGGGCCGCTGCCCGCCAAAGAGAAGGCAACGCTCACGCCGTCGCTCGTCTTCGCGTACTGGACCTGGGGCTCCATGGCGAGACTATGCTACTCGATCGGCCGCGATTTGACACCGGCGTGGCGTTCAGTAGAATCCGAGTGCCCATGGCCGGCTCACCCAGCGCCCTCGACGACATCCGGGTCCTCGATCTCACGCAGGACCTCGGCGCGTACTGCGCCAAGCTCCTCGCCGACCTCGGCGCGGACGTCATCAAGATCGAGCCGCCGGGCGGCGATTCGGCGCGCGGCGTCGGGCCGTTCTACCACGATGAGCCCGGCCCCGAGCGCAGCCTCTACTTCTCGAACCTGAACACGAACAAACGCAGCATCGTACTCGATCTCGAGTCACCGGACGGCCGCGCCGCCTTCGAGAAGCTCGCCGCAACTGCGGACATCGTCGTCGAATCGTTTGCGCCCGGCTACCTCGATGGCCTCGGCCTGGGATACGAAGGCCTATCGAAGATCCGTCCCGACATCATCGTCACGTCGATCACAGGCTTCGGTCAGGACGGCCCTCACGCCCCATATCTTGCGCCCGACATCGTCGGCGTCGCGATGGCAGGCATCATGTGGCTCGCCGGCAAGCCGGACGATCCGCCCAACCTGCCGCCCTGCTATCAGGGCTACGTCTCCGCCGGCATCCAGGCCGCCTCCGGCACGATGATGGCGCTTTACTATAGAGACGTCACCGGCGAGGGTCAGCACGTCGACGTGTCGATGCAGGAGGCGCTGCTCATAGCGGAAGAGACGGCGATGCAGTCGTACGATCTGCAGAAGAACGTGCGCAACCGCACAGGCACGCGCGCCGCGCTGCCGATCCCCGTCCCCGGCATGGGCCCCTACGAAGCGGCCGATGGCTGGATCTGGTCGTACGTCGGCGCGCCCGGCGGTGCCGCCTGGACGGAGCTGCTCGCCTGGATGGTGAGCGAAGGCAAGGCCGGCGACTTGCAGAACGATCCGTTCGGCTCCACGATCGCCGAGCTCAACATGCGCTTCCTTACATCTGTCGTGCTCAACCCCGACTCCGCGAAGGAGAAGAAGCCCGTCCTCGCCCACATCGACGAAGTCCTCACCGAGTTCTTCAAGAGCAAGCCGAAGTGGGAGATCTACGAGCAGGGACAGCATCGGCGGCTGCTGATCGGCATCGTGAGCACGCCCGAGGACCTCGCCAAGAACCCACAGCTCGCCGCGCGCGGCTGGTACCAGGACATACGTCACGACGATCTCGACGCCACGCTGCGCTATCCGGGGCCGCCCTACCGCCTCTCCGAAACGCCCTGGCGCATCGAGCGCCGCCCGCCCCGCATCGGTGAGCACACCGAAGAAGTCCTGGCCGAGATCGAAAGGAGCGCGAAGTAGAATGCCGTACGCGACCCGTAACGGCGTTCGTCTGTTCTACAACGACACCGGCTCCGGCGATCCCGCGCTGCTGTTCATCCACGGCTGGTGCTGCGACAGCACCCACTGGCGGCGCACCACGCCTGCGTTTCGCCGCTCGCATCGCATCGTCACGACCGATCTCCGCGGCCACGGCAAGTCGGACAAACCCAAGCAGGACTACACCATGGACGGCTTCTGCGAAGACATCGAGTGGCTCATCGGCCAGCTCGGTCTGCGCAGGCCGATCGTGATCGGCCACAGCATGGGCGGGATCATCGCGCTGCTGTTGGCCCGGCGGCACAAGCGCGCGCTGCGCGCCCTCGTCATGGTCGACGCCCCGCTGTATATCGCTATCAGCCAGCCGGAGCTCGATGCGCTCCTGCAAGGCGTTGACAGTCCCGCATACCGCCAGGCCGCGCAACTGCTGATCGAGACTCGCTTCTTCCGGCCGACGTCGCCGAAGGCGCTGCGATCGGAGCTGACCGAACGCATGCTCCGCACACCGCAGCACGTTCTCGCCCCCGCCCTCCGTAGCCTTGCAGCAGAGATGCGTCCGCCGCCGATGGAGCTCGGCATCCTGTCGCTGTTCATCGACGCCGGCCGGACTTTCGATGAGTTGAAGCTCGTCGAGCGCACCGTGCCCGGCATCCAGATCGCGCGCACGGTCGGCGCCGGGCACTTCAACATGCTCGAAGCGCCGGATCAGGTGAACGGCATGCTGCGCATCTTCATCGATCAATTGTCGCTCGGTGGGTCGAATGGAGCGTAGCTGCAGGCCTTTAGGCCTGCAAAGCAGCATCGATTTGGCAGGGCTGAAGCCCTGCAGCTACGAGGACGGGGCAAGAACATGACAACCAACGGCCGCCAGCCGCTGTCCGGCATCAACGTGGCCGACTTCTCGTGGTTCGGCGCAGGACCGATCTGCGCCGAAGCGCTCGCCGTCTACGGCGCGACTGTCGTGCGCATCGAGTCCGAATCGCACATCGACGGCCTGCGCACCATCGGGCCCTTCCCCACCGGCAAGTTCAGCCACAACGTCAGCGGCTACTTCAACAACTTCAACGCGAACAAGCTCGGCCTCGCGCTCAACCTCAACACCGAGAAGGGGCGCGAGATCGCGCTGCGGCTCGTCGCCTGGGCCGATGTCTTCCTTACAAACATGACGCCCCGCATCATCGAGCGCTGGGGGCTCACGTACGACAAGCTCCTCGACGTGCGGCCCGACATCATCGCCGCCTACCAGCCGATGCAGGGCTTCGACGGCCCCCACCGCGACTTCCTCGGCTTCGGCGCGGTGCTCGGCCCCATCACGGGCTTCAACTATCTCACCGGCTTTCCCGGCCGCCCGCCGAACGGCCTCGGCACCAACTACCCTGACTACGTGATCAACCCCGGCCACACGCTCACCGCCATCCTCGCAGCGCTGCGCCATCGCAGGCGCACCGGCAAGGGGCAGCGCATCGAGCTCGCGCAGCTCGAGTCATCGGTCGCCGCGCTCGCGCCCGCGCTGATGGACTACACCGTGAACGGGCGCGTCGAAGAGCGCGCGGGCAATCGGCTGCCACACGCCGCGCCGCACGGCGCCTTCCGCTGCCTCGATATCAAGGTGCAGACGCCGTTCGGCGAGCGCGACGAAGACCGCTGGTGCGCTATCGCCTGCTTCGGCGACGACCACTGGTCGCGCCTGCGACACGCCATCGGCGATCCGGCCTGGGCGCGCGACGATCGCTTCGCCACGCACGCCGGGCGAAAGTCGCACGAAGACGAGCTCGAGCAGCGCATCACGGAGTGGACCTCGCAGCGTGCGGCCGAGGATGTCATGCACGAGCTGCAGGCCGCTGGCGTGCCGGCGGGAGTGGTGCAGAACGCGCGCGATTGCCTGAACGACCCGCATCTCCAAGCCCGCGGCTACTATCAGTACCTGGAGCACCCTGAGGCCGGTAGCACCGCCTACGACGGCTCCGGCTTCCGCCTTTCGAAGACGCCCGCGCGCTTCACGACCGCTGCCCCTTGCCTCGGCGAGCACACGTTCCAGGTTAGCAGGGAGATCCTCGGCCTCTCGCCCGACGACGTCGCCGACCTGCTCGCGGAGCAAGTGCTGTACTAGATCCGCACACTGCTACGGCGGCGCGCAGGTCTGGCCGACGGTACGACACGGGAGTCGTCCTCATCGATCCAGGCACGACCCCGGGATGAAATGCAGCGCTCAGATTAGAGGTCTTCTAGAAGCTCCGTCTTTTTCGCAAGGTAATCGGCTTCGGTGGTCATGCCTTCGTCAAAGAGTTGCTTAAGCTGCCTGATCCTGTCCGCCGCCGAAGAAGAGGACGAAGCGGCCGGCGATTGGCTGTCCGTCGTTTGTTCCGTCCCGACCATCTTACTCTTCGCTTGTTGAATGTCCGCAAGCGCCTCGTTTGCTCCGTTGAAGGAAAGTATGATCGGGACATCCAATCCGCTCGGATCATCGCACTCAAGCACGAGAAACTTGTCTCTCTTCTTCCAGAAGAGGCCGAACATTCCGGTGGTGATGACTCGCATTGCCACCAGACGGTCACTCGTCTCTATGCGAGCCGACCGAAGTGTCTCAAGAGGTATTTCGTAACCCCACTTCGTCCCACACTCGATGGTTAGTTCGCGGTCTTTGACTGCTAGCGCCACCCTCTGTCCAGAGCCTGCGTCCGGAAGCCCGGAAACATAACGGGCGTCATAGACATGACCTAGTTGACGGCCCGGCGCGCTTGTGCCGAGGCTCTCGTCAAGCCGGTACATGTTTGTGCCGCATTCGGGGCACCGGCCCCTTAAGGCTGGCTTGCCGTTTTTCATGACGATGTCGTCGACATCGACCGCTTCTCGCTTGGTCCGGCACCGGAGACAGTACGCTATCATCACGTCTTGCCCCGGGTCGTCGTCCGCAAACCCCTTGGACACTCTCTCCCAACCAGATGGCCGCGATTATATCATGGTTGCGTAACCGGGTGGCCACCCGGCGGACTCTCGAAGCCGCGGGTTTCAACCCGCGGGCAGGATTCGGTCAGCGGACACCCGAGATGCTATAGTGCGTGCGCCTAACGCACCTTCATACTAAGGAGCTCACCAATGGCAGAGATCAGCGGGGCGCAGCTCGTCGCGCGCAGCCTCAAGCAGCACGGCATCGAGTACATGTTCGGCATCGTCGGCGTGCCGGTGATCCCGGTCGCCTTCGCCGCCCAGCGCGAGGGGATCAAGTACTTCGGCATGCGGCACGAGCAGTCGGCCGGCTACGCCGCGCAGGCCGTGTCGTACATGACAGGCCGTCCGGGCACGGCGCTCGTCGTCTCCGGTCCCGGCATGACGAACGCCATCTCGCCGCTCGCGAACGCGCAGTCGAACTGCTGGCCGATGATTTTGCTCGGCGGCGCGTCCGACATGAAGCAGGCCGGCATGGGCGCCTTCCAGGAGTGCCCCCAAGTCGAGGCGGCGCGCCCGTTCGTCAAGTACTCGGCGAAGATCGATCGCGTCGATCGCATCCCGTACTTCATCGAGCAGGCCGTGCGCATCTCGATGTACGGCCGGCCCGGCCCCGTCTACCTCGATCTCCCCGGCGACATCATCGACGGCAAGATCGACGAAGAGGCCACTCCCTCCCAACCGCCGTCCGTCGCCGACGCGCCGCGGCCGACCACCGACCCCTCCGCAGTGCGCCACGCGCTCGATGTACTCGCGCAGGCCGAGCGACCGCTCGTGATCGTCGGCAAGGGCGCCGCCTACTCGCGCGCCGAGGACGAGGTGCGTTCGTTTATCGAGCGCACCCAACTCCCCTTTCTGCCCGCGCCCATGGCCAAGGGCCTGCTGCCGGATGACCACCCGCTCGCCGTCAGCGCGGCGCGCTCGACGGCGCTGCAGCAGGCGGATGTCGTCTTTCTCGTTGGCGCGCGTCTCAACTGGATCTTGCACTTCGGGATGCCGCCGCGCTTCTCGCCCAACGTGCGCATCATCCAGCTCGACATCGCCGGCGAAGAGATCGGCACAAACGTGCCCGCGGAGGTGGCGCTCGTCGGCGACGCGAAGGCCATCGTCGGCCAGCTCAACGCCGCGCTCGACGAGCGGCCCTGGCAGTTCGCATCGGAGAGCACCTGGCGCACGACGCTCCAGAAGAAGATCGATGAGAACCGCGCGACGACGGAGCCGATGCTGAACGACGACTCCGTCCCGATGGGTTACTACCGCGTGCTCCGTGAGGTGCGCGACATGGTCCCGCGCGACGGCGTCATCATCAACGAAGGCGCCAGCACGATGGACATCGGCCGCACGGTGCTGCCGAACTACCTGCCGCGTCACCGCCTCGATGCCGGCACCTTCGGCACAATGGGCATCGGCGTGCCGTACGCGATCGCGGCGGGCGCCGTGCATCGTGACAAGCGCATCGTGGCCGTGCTGGGCGACTCCGCATTCGGCTTCTCCGGCATGGAGGTCGAGGTGGCCTGCCGCTACAACATGCCGATCACGTTCGTCATCGTGAACAACAACGGCATCGGCGGCGGCCCCAGCCAGCTCAACCCGGACGCCGTCCCGCCCATGGCGTACGTTCCCAACGCGCACTACGAGCGCGTGATCGAGGGCTTCGGCGGCAAGGGCTACTTCTGCGAGCGCCCGGACGAGATCAAGCCGGCGCTGGA
>CAYQLM010000097.1:0-11251 GCA_964418365.1 uncultured Dehalococcoidia bacterium | reverse complement strand
AACCCGGAAGTGATGGTTGGCGCTGGCCTGCTGGCCAAGAAGGCGCTCGAGCGCGGGCTGACGCCGCGGCCGTGGGTGAAGAGCAGTCTGGCGCCCGGCTCCAAAGTGGTGATCGACTACCTGACCGAGGCGGGACTGCTGACATATCTGGAGCAGGCCGGGTTCTTCCTGGTCGGTTTTGGCTGCACGACGTGCATCGGCAACTCCGGCCCGCTGCCGGAGCCGATCGCCGAGGCCGTCGAGGGCGCGAACCTCGTCGTCGCGGCGGTGCTGTCGGGCAACCGCAACTTCGAGGGGCGGATCCACCCGCAGGTGCGCGCGAACTACCTCGCCTCGCCGCCGCTCGTTGTCGCGTACGCGCTCGCGGGGCGGATGGACGTCGATTTGCAGAACGAAGGCATCGGCACCGGCAGTGACGGCGAGCCGGTGTACCTGCGCGACGTCTGGCCGACGCAGCAGGAGATCGCACAGGCCGTGCAATCGATCCGCTCCGAGATGTTCCACAAGGAGTACGGCGCGATCTTCGAAGGCACCGATGAGTGGAAGCGGCTCGACGTGCCCACCGGCGAGCACTTCGCCTGGGACCCGAACTCCACCTACGTGCGCCCGCCGCCGTACTTCGACGACATGCCGCGTGAGCCCGTCCCGCCTCGCGACGTCGTCGCTGCGCGCGCGCTGGCTGTCGTCGCGGACTCGGTCACGACGGACCACATCTCGCCCGCCGGATCGATCCCGAAGAGCAGCCCGGCGGGCACGTATCTGCTCCAGCACGAAGTCGATCAGCGCGACTTCAACTCGTATGGCACGCGGCGGGGCAACCACGAGCTGCTGATGCGTGGCACGTTCGCGAACGTGCGGCTGCGCAACCTGCTCGCGCCCGGCACGGAGGGCGGCGTCACGCAGCACCTTCCCGACGGCGAGCAGATGACGATCTACGAGGCCGCGATGCGCTATCAGGAGGAAGGTGTGCCGCTGATCGTCATCGCGGGCAAGGAGTACGGCTCCGGCTCATCGCGCGACTGGGCGGCGAAGGGGCCGCGGCTGCTGGGCGTGCGAGCGGCGATCGCGGAGAGCTTCGAGCGCATCCACCGCAGCAACCTGATTGGCATGGGCGTGCTGCCGCTCCAGTTCGAGCGCGGCCAGTCGCTCGCGTCGCTCGGCCTCACGGGCCGCGAGCTGTTCGACATCACCGGCATCGCGGAAGGCATTACGGTGGGCAAGCAGCTTTCGGTGCGCGCGCGAGCGGACGACGGCAAGGAGACCTCGTTCACCGTCCTCTGCCGCATCGATACGCCAGTAGAGGTAGAGTACTACCGCCACGGCGGCATTTTGCCGTACGTGCTGAGGCAGCTGGCGGCCGGCTAGACCAGCGCCGCCTTCTCTATTCACTCGCTCCGCGATCGGGTATCATCGCGACAAGTGGCTACCGAGAGGCCGGAGGGAACATCGCGCTCGCGGGTGAGCGGGGGCGTTCTGACCGTTGCTGTCCCGTCGCTGTCGCCCGCGCGCCGCGCGCTGCGCGCCTGGGTCATCGCAAATCGCACCGACATTCTGTGGCTCGTCGCGGTCACGCTGGTGGCTGCGCTTCCGCGACTCATCCTACTGGGACACACTCCGCCCGGGCTGCACGGCGATGAGGCGGTCGCGGGCATCGAGGCGCGGTCGCTCCTCGATCACGGCCACCTGTCGCAGGGCGTAGCGGCGCCGTACTCGCTCGAAGCGCTGGGCGTGCCGGCCGGGACGTTCTACTGGACGGCCGCGGTCCTAGGTGTCCTCGGCCAGAGCATCTTTACGTTGCGGCTGGCCTACGCGCTGCTCGGCATCGCGGGCGTGGCGCTAACGTATCTTGCCTGCCGGATCATGTTCAGCCGCTCCGTCGCGGTGATCGCGGCGCTGCTGCTGTCGGTCTCAGCCTGGCATCTGTACTACAGCCGCGTTGCCTTCATCCCGATCGGCTGGCCACTGATGGAGATGGCTACGCTTGCGCTGCTGTTCCTGGCGGTGCGGCGCGACTCGCGCTGGCTGTACGGCGCGGCGGGCGCGGCGCTCGCCGGGGGCGTCTACACCTACCAGGCCTACCTGATGTTCGCGCTCGGTCTGGCCATCGTTGTCGCGATCATCGGTGCCCTGGAGTACCGGACGCGCCTGCGTCGGTACGCGAACTGTATCGCGACGTTCTTCGCTGTTGCGCTGTTTGTCGGCCTGCCGATGGCATCGTTCGCGTATCACCATCCCGAGTCGTATACGAGCCGCTACCGGGCGTACTCGGTCACGAGGACGGTGGAGTACAAGCACGCCGGCAGCGTGTTCGACAAGGCGCACGTTCTGGCGACCCGCGAGCTGAAGTACGTGCGCCAAGTCATCGGTCACCCGGCACCGGACGGTGTGGATGGAGCGGGGATCTTCCCGCTCATCGACCGCGTAACGCTCGGCCTGCTGATCGCCGGAGGCGGGATCGCGCTGTGGCGCGCGCGCAAGGCGCCGTACGCGGCGGTCGTCGTGCTCATCGCGGTGATTGGCGTGGGACCTGCGCTCGCGCAAGACGGCTGGTACCGGCGCACGTTGGGGGCGGTGCCGCTGCTCATGACCGTGGCGGCGTTGCCGCTGGCGCTGGTGTGGGATGAAGGGCGCAAGCGGGGCCCCTGGACGACCGCCGCCGCTGGGCTCGTGGTCGTCGGCGTGCTCGGCGGCGTGGCGGGGATCAATCTCGGCCGGTACTTCGGATCATACAACGACAGCGAGCCGGCGCGACACGTTCTTGCAGCCGATTTCGCGGCAGCGTCCCAGTATATGAATAGCCTGCCCAAGGGTACCCACGTGCTGCTGTTCGACAACACACATCCCTTCAACTACGAGACGCGCCAGTATGTTGCGCCGGACGTCACCGGCGAGGACCGCGCGACCGAGTTCAAGGGTAGCGGAACGCTCGACGCCGACTCGCTCCGGTACGAAGACCTGGCGTTCGTCTTCGTCGGAAAGTATGTCGGGATGCTGTCCGAAGTGGAGCAGCGGTACCCGGGCGGCACGCCGCGCGAGCAGCAGCGCTCGAACGACAAGATCGTCTACCAGGCCTACTATCTGCCGAAGATTCCGGGCGTTACGCCGCCTCCGACACCTCACGAAACGCCCACCGTCCAGGCGACACCTGCCGCCGGCGATGACGAACGCGATCGGAGGCGAGAGCAGGATATCCTGGCGCTGCAGAGCGCGCTGGCGCAGTATCGCGACAAGCACGGCACGTTCCCGAGCAACGGAGGCGGCATCCAGACGCTCTGCGTCTACAGGAATGACGATGTCGGGTGCAAGCTGATGGAGTTCCTCGACCCGCTCCCGCAGGACCCGGCGGGCGACTCGAATACCAACGGATACTTCTACCAGTCCGACGGCAGCACGTATGCGATCTACGCGCTACGCCAGTCGACGGCCGTTCCGGAGTGCGCCGAGAGGCCGCCGCACCTCAAATCGCTGCCATCAGTGCTCTGCGCCAGGGGGCCATAGGCAGCGTGCCCGACGGTCGGGCCGTCGTGAGGTTCGTCCTGCGCCAGCTGGCGGGGCAGCCGACTACGGACTCGCCGACGGGTCGGTGAGCGTGAAGCGGATCGCCTTCACGGTGACGCCTCGCCCGATGTAGACTCTGGCCTGGAGGCCCTTGGGAATCTGAGCGCTGAGCGTGCGCCAGTCCCCGTCGTTGCTCTGCTCAGTCGCAGCGAGTGGTTTGGGCCGCCAGTCTTGTCCAGGCGTCATTCCGAACACTTGGATGGGGTTTCCAGCCTGATATTCAAGTTCGATCCGCGCCTCCTGATCCGTCGCGCCATCCCCGTTTGCGTCCAGGGGAATGGAGGCGTTGATATAGCTGTAGTAGTCGGTCGACAGGATGTAGCCGTCCGGGCCCAGGATCCAGCGCGTGCCGCCCTGGTAGCTGCCGAAGACATCGGCGTTCTCGAGTTGAGTTCGGATAAGCTGCAGCTTTCGAATCGTCACGCCGCGGCTAAGCGCGAACGTTGGGCCAACCGGCGTGCCCGCTGGCAAGACAATGTTCGCTGTCTGCCATTGCATCGTGTTCGACATCGGCTGGCTCGCCAGGACGGCGCCAGGCGTGGGGCCGAAGAGCGAGAGAAGAGCCGTCCCAGCGTCGAAGTACTCGATCACGACTGTGAACGGCTCGTCGGCGCGGCCGTCGCGGTCGGCGTCGAGCGCGCACGCGCACGTGAACGAGGTGTAGTCGCGGCCCGTCTGCAGATATCCGTTCGCGTCGAGGCTCCAGCCGGCGTCCGTCTGGTCGAGCGGCACCTGCACGTTGAGCGCGGTGTGATGGATCACGCGCACCTCGTAGAACGAGACACCGCGATAGGCGCGGTGGCCTTCAATACTGACGTTTGATCCCAGAGCGGTGAGCACCGACTGCTCAGACTGGTGGGAGATACCGATCATGGCAGTATCGCCCACCTGTTGGGCCCCCGGGGACCACAAGCCGAACGATTGCACGTTCGGCTTCGCGCCGTAGTAGTACTCGAACGGAGTCACCGCGTATGAGGCGGAGATGTAGATGGGCCGGTTGAAGTCACGAAGGTCTGCCGCCGCGTCTCGCCAGTTCTCGATTGGTTCGCCCGAATAGGTGTTGGCGAGGCCCTGCAGCATGAAGCCCAGCAGCCAACCCGCGAACACACCGATCGCCACAAGGGCAGCAAGACGGCTCACGGACCTCAGGCGCTGCACCACCAGTGTAGCCTCAACGAGGCCGAGGGCGCCGACGAATGCGAGGCCTGGAATGTACGGCGAGACCTGTCGGACTGATAACACGGGCTCAAAGAGGATCGAGACGAGGATCTGACCGACTGGCACTAGCGCGATGACCCCTACGCAAAGCACACGCGGGTCGCGCCAACGCCTTGCGACTCCGTAGACGCCTAGTAACAGGAGCGGCAGGCCGAGCACGAGCCACGAGCTGCCGGCCTTGTCTAATCCCAGTGCCAAGCGTCCTGTATAGCGAAGGAGTGGCAGGCTGATCTCGTGGTAGCTTCCGCCGCCGGGACGCGGGTGGGCGCGAAACGTGGACCACCAAGGAACGTAGGCCAACGCGAGTATGACGACCAACGCGAGCCCGGCGATGAGGATCCAGCCGTCCCGTTTGCGGACCATCCGATCGAGTCCGTAGACGGCGAAGACGCCCCCTTGAGCCGTAAGGACGATGAAGCCGCTGTAGTGCGTATACACGATTGCGATGGCCAAGGCGGCATACAGGCCGAAACGCGGGACGGATGGCTTGAGGACAAAACCTGCGAGGGCCAGAGAAGAAGCGAGCGTAAGCAGTCCGACCAGCGAATACATCCGGGCTTCCTGTGTCGCGAAGAGAAATGCGCCGTTCGTGAGAAGCAGAAGGGATGCCGCAAGAGACAATAGCCAGCCGTTGATTCGCCAGGCGGCGATTGCGAGCAGAACGATTGTCGCTGCGCCAAAGATGGCGGAAGGCGCGCGCAGCGAAGCCTCAGAGTTGCCTGCTAGCTGGGTCCAGTAGTGGAGCACGCCGTAATAGAGAGGAGGGTGGACGTCATGAGCGGTGAGATAGAACATGTGTGGAATCGAGGCGTTGGCGAACCTCCAGCTGATCGCCTCGTCGAGCCAGATGCTCTTGTGCTCGATAGCCCAGAACCTGCTGCCGAACGCAACAACGACGAGTGCAATCGCGCCGGCAGCTCTGGCCTGCACGGTACTGAGCGCATGTAGCCAGCGCTCGGAAAGCCGCGACGGTAGGGTAAGTTCAGCCACCAGCCCGTGCCCTTTCGAGCAGAATGCGGCGAGGCGACATAAGGTATATCAGGGCAGGGTCTGGATTGCCAGGGATAGATTCTCTTCCGAGGGGGCTGCGGCGCTGAGACAGCCCGGCGATGCCGCAGTATAATCGGCTCATAACATGTCTAGTGGTGGCATCGCGCGGGCATTACCTCTGCGGCGACTGAGCCGCGAGCACGTGCTGTTCGCGCTGTTCGCGCTGTTGGCGGCTGCTGCGCTCTGTAGCCGCTTCCTGCTGATAGGCCGCAAGAGTGTCTGGCTGGACGAGGCGGTGAGCTGGCGCTTCGCGAACGTCTCGCTCCAGACGATGTTCGATTTCATCGCGCGCGACAAGCATCCGCCGTTGTACTACGGTGTGTTGCACTTCTGGGTGAATGTCTTCGGGAACTCAGAGGCGGCGCTACGGGCGCCGTCGGCCATCGCCGGCGCGGCGACGGTGGTGCTGCTTGCCGCGATCGGCTGGCGCGTTGGCGGCCGGCTGCTCGGACTGAGCGCGGGGCTGCTGCTCTTGCTGAACTCCGCGCACCTGGGCGCGTCGCAGGAGGCGCGGATGTACGCGCTCGCCGGCTTCCTGGCGCTCGCGGCGTCCGGCGTCCTCGCGGCGTACATCGCGAAGCCGGCCGTACCGCGTTTTCTCGCGTACGCGGTGCTGATGACGGCGCTCATCTATACACACTACAGCGGCATGTTCGTCGTCGGAGCGCACGGGCTGGTCTTCGGCGCGTATGGGCTGCACGAGCTCGCGACGAAACGGCGCGCGTGGATACTCGCGGGTGGGCTCGCGACACTGGCGTTCCTCGGGCTGGCGTACGTCCCCTGGCTCTCGACGTTTAGGGCGCATCTCGCCGCGGGCGCTCCGTATGAGATCCCGAAACCGAGCGTGACGAACGTGAGTGTTGCCGGCCGTTCGTTGCTCGGACTGGATGTCGCCAAGGGTTTCTGGCTGATCTTCTGTCTGCCGCTGCTCGGATTCGGCATCGTCGCAGTGGCGCGGCGCTGGCGCGAGCCCGTCGTCGTGGCCGTGAGTGCCATTGCTCTCGTGCCAGCGGTCCAGATCCTCAACTCGATCTGGTTCGATCCAATCTTCAACGTGCGACAAGCCGCGCCCTACACGCCGGGCCTCGTGTTCATCATGGCACTGGGACTGATGGAGGTGGTGTCCCTGGCCCGACGCTGGCAAGGCCTCTCGCGCCCAGGATACGCCGCGGTCGCCGTATTTGGAGTCGTGATGCTCGCTCTCATGACGGTGCGGGTCGAAAGGACGCTTACCGGCCCGTCGCGGCAGGACTGGCGCGGCGTGGCCGCAGAGCTGAAGGGAAACGGCCAGCCGATCTACATCGCGCCGGGCTTCGAGTGGCAGTCGCTCGCGTACTACAGGAAGACCGAACTCGGTGTGACGCCATTGTGGGCGAAAGATCTGAACAGGATCGTAAAAGGCGCAGATCCGGTCACGGCGGACAGGACGCACGCACACGCAATCCTGATCGTACAAAGCGGGAATGCGGACGTTGTGCTCCCAGCCTTCAAGCGCTTCGTCGATGTTGAAGGCCGCAAGCAGTACGCGGGCCGGATCACCACGTACAGCCTGCATCCGCTGCTGGAGAGCCGGTAGCGCGCCTGGGCCCGACCGAGCCCTGATCGCGGTATACTCCCGCGCGACGTGGGTACCGGGACGGCAGGAGCCAGTAAGCCGGCGGGCGTGAGCGCGGCCGCTGCGGCGAGCCGCTCTCCTACGCCCATGTTGCGATCGCTGTCCGCGTGGCTGGCTGCGAACCGCGCCGATATCCTCCTGCTCGTCGCGATCACGCTGATTGCGGCTGTACCGCGGCTGGTGCTGCTGGGCACAATTCCCGCCGGGTTCCACGGCGACGAGGCCGTCGCGGGGCTCGAGGCGCGGTCGCTCCTCCGCCACGGCCATCTGCTACAAGGCCAAGCGGCGCCGTACTCGCTGAGCGCGCTGGGCGTGCCCGCCGGGACGTTCTACTGGACGGCGGCAGTCGTCGCCGTCTTCGGCCAGACCGTGGTCACGGTGCGCTTAGCATACGCGCTCCTCGGCATCGCGGGCGTGGTGCTGACGTATCTCGCCTGCCGGATCATGTTCGGGCGATCGGTCGCCGTGATCGCGGCGCTGCTGCTCTCCGTCTCGGCCTGGCACCTGCACTACAGCCGGATTGCCTTCATCCCGATCGGCTGGCCGCTGATGGAGATGGCGACGCTGGCGCTGCTGTTCCTGGCGGTGCGGCGCAACTCGCGCTGGCTGTACGGCGCGGCGGGCGCGGCGCTGGGCGGCGGCGTCTACACCTATCAGGCGTTCGCGACGTTCGCGCTGGGGCTCGCGGTAGTGCTGTTGGTCATCGGCGCGCTGGAGTATCGCGCGCGGCTGCGAAGGTTCGCGGCGTGCATCACAACGCTCCTCGGCGTGGCGCTGCTTGCCAGCCTGCCGATGGCGTCGTTCGCGTGGCACCACCCCGGGCTGTACCTGAAGCGCTATCGCGAGCACTCGGTCACGCGCACGGAGCGGTACGAGCAAGCCGGCGGCGCGTTCGAAAAGGCGCACGTACTGGCGGACAGGGAACTGGGCTACGTGCGCGCGGTGATCGGTGGCGCGCCGGCCGCCGACTCGGTTGATGCCGCCGGCATCTTCCCGTTCGTCGATCGCGTGACGCTGGGCCTGCTCGTCGTGGGCGGCGGCATCGCGCTGTGGCGCGCGCGCAAGACACCCTATGCGACGGTGCTGATCCTGATCGTCGTGATCGGCGTGGGGCCGGCCTTGGAAGAGAAGGGCATGTTCCGGCGCACGTTGGGCGCCGTGCCGTTGCTCATGACCGTTGCAGCGTTGCCGCTCGCGCTGGTGTGGGACGAAGCGCGCAAGCGCGGGCCCCGGGCGACGGCCGTCGCGGGGCTCGTGCTGCTCGGCGTGCTCGGCGGCGTGGCGGGGATCAACCTCGGGCGCTACTTCGGGACGTACGATAACAACGATCAGGCGCGCTTCTACCTCGTTGCCGATCTTGCCGACGCCTCGCACTTCATGGCGCGCCTGCCGAAAGACAGCTACGTGCTCTTCTACGATGACCGCCACGCGTTTCCTTATGAGACGCGCGTCTTTATCGCACCGGACGTTGCGGGCGAGGACCGTTCGAAAGAGTACGGCGGCAATGGCTCGCTCGACCCGTCATATCGATCGGGAGAGGTTGTCTACATCTTCCTCGGCGCCTACCTCGACCGGCTGCCGGAGGTGATGCAGCGGTACCCGGGCGGCGTCCCCTATTCGCTCGTGGACGAAGCGACGGGCGAGACGAGGTTCGCGAGCTACGTGCTACCACCATCGAGCGGCGAACAGCGGGACGCGACTCGCCAGCAAGACCTGCAGCGGCTCGCGGGCGCGTTGGAACAGTACCGCCAGCAGACGGGAGCGTACCCCGCCACCGGCGGCTCGGTCCAGCCGCTGTGCGCGTTCTCCGGCCTGAACGCCGGCTGCGCGCTGGAGCCCGTGCTCACGGCGCTGCCCGAGGATCCCGCCGGCGGCGATTATCTGTACGCATCGGATGGCAAGAGCTACACGCTGTACGCCCAACGCGAGTCGCAAGCGCTGGGGGCGTGCGCGGAACGGCCGCCGGAGCTGAACACCTTCGATTCTGTCCTCTGCGTCCACGGCGCGGCGCCGTAGCGACTCAGCCCGCGGAGGTGCTAGCTTCCCGGCCGGATGAGCAGCACCGGCGCGCTCGAGTGCAGCATGCGGTCCGCCACGCTGCCCAGCGCTGCGCGCGAAAGCCCGCCGCGTCCGTGTGATGTCATCACGACGAGACCGATGTGCTCCCGCTGCACGAGGTCGGTGAGCGCGTCCGCGACGAGCCCGTGTAGCACTTCGGCGCGCACCGGGCGGTCGTTGCCGAGGCGTCCCATGATCTGCGCCAGGTATTCTTTGCAAGCTTTCGTGAGTTCCTTGTCGATGTCGGCGACGGTCGTCGGCGGTACGTCGAAGACGAAGGCATGGCTCGTCCAGCCGAGCACCTGCGCGACCACGATCTCGGCGTCGAATAGCTTCGCGAAGCGCTTCGCCGGCTCCAGGGCTGCCTCCGCCAGCTCCGATCCGTCGAGCGGGACAAGGATGCGCCCGTTCTTGATCTCCTGCGCTGTCTGCGCCAGCACCTCTGGGCCGATGACGAGACGCGGCACGCTGGCGCGCCGGACCAGCTGGCTCCCGACGCTGCCGAACCAGAACCGGCCCAGCCCCGAGCGCCCGTGCGACGACAGCACGAGCATCTCGATGTCGCGCTCTGCCACGAGGCGGACGATCTCGTCCGCCGGGTGGCCGGCGAGCACCTCGGCATCGACGGGCACGTCCTTGATCCGCTTCGCCACACCGAACAGGTACTCTTCGAACTTCTTCTCCGCCGTGCTGAACAGCTCCTCCGCGACGCCCTTCAGCACCAGCTCGAGCGTCTCGTCGGCGCCCTCCCAGACAGTGACGAGCAGCAGCCGCGCGTCGAGCGCCCTGGCGAACTCCGCCGCATACGGCAACGCGCGCTCGGCCAGCTCCGATCCGTCGAGCGGGACAACGATCGCCCGCTTGCTCATGATCTCCCTTCCTTCGCTGCCGCGTACTCACGCGCAGCTCCCCCCGTCGCGATCGACGGCCAGGCGTTGGCCCACGGCCGCGCCGCCTCGATCGCTGCGGAGAGCTGGAGCACGCCGGCGTCGTCGCCCGCGCGTCCGGCGATCTGCACGCCCAGCGGCAGCCCGTTGCTGTGGAAGCCGAAGGGGATCGAGGCGGCCGGGTTGCCGCTCGCGTTGAAGAGCGGCAGGAAGCTGCCGGGCCACGGGCGGCCCTCCTCCCAGGGAAACTTCGCGTCGCAGCGGCGAGCGGTCTCGCCCATCACGGGCGCCAGGAAGAAGTCGAAGTCGCGGAACCAGCGATGGATCGCCGCCGCCCACGCCTCGCGCCGGCGGATCGCCTGGCTGAACTGCCAGGCAGACATCGCCTTCGCTCCCTGGATGATGGCGCGAGCGTAGTCCGTCAGCTCGTCGACATGCTCGTCGAAGTCGGGCTTGATCGTGAGCGCATAGGCGTACTCTTCTGGCGACAACAGATCGATGCCGACATCGCCGCCTTCGCGGCGCGGCGGGTCCGTCTCGATGATCTCGCAGCCGAAGGCGCGCAGCAGCGCTGCCGTGTCCAGCACCGCCTGCCTGACCTCCGGGTCGACCGGCAGGTGGCCGTAGTCCAGGCTCAGGGCGACTCGCGTGCCGGCCCACACCCGAGGCTCCAGCGCCGCGATGAAGTCCGGCGGCGCGTCCGTCCTGCAAAGCGCGTCGCGCGCGTCCGGGCCGGACGTGGCCTGCATGATCAGCGCCGCGTCGCGCACCGTGCGCGTCATCGGCCCCTGGTGCGACGTGTGGGGCGCTCCCTTCCAGCCGTCGTGCGGGATGCGGCCGAAGCTGGGCTTGAGGCCGTAGATGC
>CAYQLM010000096.1:0-11514 GCA_964418365.1 uncultured Dehalococcoidia bacterium | reverse complement strand
GGCTACTGGCACGACGTCGGCCACGCGGAGGTGCAGGCGCGTCTGGGCTACGTCGATAAGCGCGTGTGGCTGGAGACGAACGGCGCGCGCACGCTCGGGGCGCACCTGCACGACGTCGATGGCATCGGCGACCACCGCGCGCCGGGACGGGGCGACGTCGAGTGGGACTACATCGCGCGCGGGCTGCCGGCGACGGCGCTGCGCGTCTTCGAGATCAACCAACTCGAGCCGGACGAGGCCGTCGCGGGCGCGATCGCCTTCCTGCGCGAGCGCGGCGTCGTCAGTTAGTCACTTCCGCCGGAGGCGGATCCGCCTTTGGCGCAGGTCCGCTAGTCGATGACGTCATACCTGCTGACGGCTAATGGCCGATTGCCAGCCGTGCAGAGGTGCTCGCTGACCGTACGTTCCGGAAAAGCATTTCCGGATTGTTCAAACCCCTTGACAAACGCCGGAAACGGCGTACAGTGCATATCGGCTGGTGGCGAGTAATTCGCCGCAAACCGGAACCCCGCTGCATCGTTATCCCCGCCACTGGAGACATAGTGTCTCAGCTTGCCGGCTCGGGGAGCCGTCGGCAGCGTCAGCACGGCTAGAGGACTCACAGTGCCCGCTGCGTAGGCGGGCTCTGTGTGCGTTGAGCCGGGTGAGGCGACACGCAGTGAATGATGGCGGGTGGCTCGATACCAGATCGGCGGAGGAGGCGCAGATGATCAGTAAAATGCGAACTTTTCTCTTGTTGATGGTCGGCGCTGTCCCGCTTCTTCTCTTCGCATTTGGGGGTGCCTTAGGATACAGCGTCAGCGCAGCACCGGCAGATAATGGCGGGGTAAGCGTTCCTGCTGCGCCAGACGACCCACCGATATCAGTGGACGCAGGCTGGTCTGCAACGATTGACACACCACCCGCCTTTTTCTGGTCTGGTTCCGGCCAGCCTTTCAACACTGAAGGGGCATTCACTTTTGACAGTGCCGCCGTCGTTGTGAGGGTTACCGATGACTTCTGCAAAGGTGACCAGTTCAGGATCTACGACTTTGGTGTGCCAATCGGTGATACGTCTGCCGTTCCGGCAGCCCCGTGCGTCGATGAGGTTGGCCCCGACGCCGCGTTTGCTGACCCAACCTACAGCAGCGGCAGCTTCCCACTTGGCCCTGGGGCTCACTCGATAACCATCCAAGTGATTGTCAACCCGTTTGGAGCAGGGCGAGGATATATCCGAGTCGATTCCGCGGGGCCGCCGTCCGTCGGAGGCATCTCCTTCGACCCGGGCGCGGGCGCGCTGCCCGCGCAAGCAGCGCAAACGTCGTCTGGTGGCGATATCGGCTTGCTCGCCGGCATATTCGCGGGGACGACTGCAGTAGCTATTGCGCTGGGCAGCGCAGCGTGGTACGCGCGGAAGCGGAGCGTGCGGTAGAGCCTCGCTCTTCACTGATGTAAGGAAGGCTGCGCGTCTGCGGCGGGGGTAGGCGCGCAGCCTTACCTATTCAGCTCCGCGAGGCGAACGGATGTCGTGCGCGAGCAACGAGGCGCACCGCCCTCCTTCGAACCTCGATCCTCACCCGCCTAAGTTTACGCCGATCGACGGCCGCACGAGCACTTCGTCGATGTGCACGGACGGCGGCTGCGTCGCGGCGTAGACGATCGCGTTCGCCAGGTCCTCGGGCGAGAGCAGGAGGCCGGGATGCTCGCGCAGCGTCCGCTCGATGCCCTCCTGCGGCAGGTACTCTCCCTGGCGCACGCTCTCCTTCTCCGGGTCCATGCCGACGAAGCGCGCGGCGGCGTCGAGCACGGGCTGCGGCCAGTTGCGCGCGAAGTTCGTGAGCGTCATCGCCGGCAGCAACGTCGTCACACGAATGCCCAGCTCGTGCACTTCTGCGCGTAGCCCGTCGCCGATCGCGTTCACGGCGTGCTTGGTCGCGGCGTAGACCTGGTTCGACTTGCCGATGTCGTGCCGCGTCGCGTTGCTCGAGACGTTGATGATATGGCCGCGCGGCGGCTCGTTGCGCTTCATCGCGCGCACAGCCTCCCGGCAGCCAACGAGCAGCGCCAGGACGTTCGTCTCCAGCATCTCGCGCCACTCTTCGGCCTTGCCGTCCGTGATGCCGGAGGGATAGCTCACGCCGGCGTTGTTCACCATGATATCGATGCGGCCGAACTGCTGCACCGCCGAGTCGATAAGATCGACGATCTGCGCTTCCTCTCGCACGTCCATCGCCTGCGTCAGCGAGCGGCCGCCCTTCGCGGCGATCGCGCCCGCGACCTCCTCGAGGGCCGGGGCGTTGCGCCCGCCGATCGCGACCGCTGCGCCCTCCCCCGCCAGCGCGAGCGCCGTCGCGCGGCCGATGCCGCTGCTGCCGCCGGTGATCACCGCTACCTTGCCGTTTAGCCTGCCCATCGCTTCGTTCTCCTTCCTCTTAGCGCGCCTAGTCTAACTCATCTCGGGACAGTTCGAACCTCGAACCGCGAGCTTCTGCTATTCTCGATACACCATGAGGTACTCCAAGCTCCTCTCCCGTACGCTGCGGCAGGCGCCGTCCGACGCGGAGACCCCGAGCCATCAGCTCCTGCTGCGCGCGGGCCTCGTGCAGCAGGTCGCAGCCGGCATCTACGCCATGCTGCCGATCGGCTGGCGCGCGATGCGCAAGATCGAGCAGGTCGTGCGCGAAGAGATCGACGCCGCCGGCGGGCAGGAGGTGCGGCTGCCCTCGATGCAGCCCGTCGAGCTGTGGGCGGCGTCTGGCCGGCTGCAGACGTACATCCCGCCGCCCTTCATCGTGAAGGACCGGCGCGAGCGCGAGCTCGTCCTTGCGCCGACGGCGGAAGAAGTCGTCACGGAGCTGTTCCGGCAGCAGGTGCAGAGCTATCGAGAGCTGCCGGTATTGGCCTACCAGATCGGGAACAAGTTCCGGAACGAGGTGCGGTCGCGCGGCGGGCTGATCCGCCTGCGGGAGTTCGTCATGAAGGACGCGTACTCCTTTCACGCCGATTGGGAAGACCTGGGTCGCACGTACGACCGGATGTACGTCGCGTACGAGAACATCTTCCGCCGCTGCGGCGTGCCTGCGATCGCGGTGTACGCGGACTCGGGCGGCATTGGAGGGAAGGACAGCCAGGAGTTCATGCACCTGACGGAGGTCGGCGAAGACCAGGTGCTCCGCTGCGACCACTGCGACTACGCGGCGAACGAAGAGAAGGCCGACCACAAGAAGCGCGACCTGCCGCCCGAGGAGCTGCTCCCCGTCGAGGAGCTGGCGACGCCGGGGCTGAAGACGATCGATGAGCTGGCGAAGTTCGTCGATGTGCCGGCGGAGCGTACGCTGAAGGCTGTCTTCTACGCTGCGTCCGGCGAGCCGGTCTTCGTCGCGATCCGCGGCGACCTCGAGGTGAACGAGACGAAGCTGCGCAACGCGCTGGGCGGCGCGGACGTGCGGCTGATGACCGACAAGGAGGTCGCCGGCGTGGGGTTCGTCGCGGGCTCGGCGTCGCCTGCGGGGCTGAAGGAACGCGCGAAGCGTCCGATACGCATCGTCGCGGACGACTCCGCGATGGCGGCGCACAACCTGATCGGCGGCGCGAACAAGCCGGACCTGCACCTGCGCAACCTGAACCACGGGCGCGACTGGCAGGCGGACATCGTCGCCGACATCGCGCTCGCGAAGGAGGGCTACCCCTGCCCGCGCGGCGACGGCGGCACGCTGAGCGTGAGCCGCGGCATCGAGATCGGGCACATCTTCAAGCTGGGTACCGTGTACACGACGCCCGATAAGCTGGACGCGACGTTCCTCGACGCCGAGGGCAAGGCGCAGCCGGCGGTGATGGGCTGCTACGGCATCGGCATCGACAGGCTGCTGGCGACGGTGATCGAAGCGAACCACGACGAGCGCGGCATCGTCTGGCCGGCGGAGGTCGCGCCGTTCGCGGTGCACCTCGTCTCGCTGAACGCCGACAAGCCCGCCGTGCGCGAGGCAGCGGATCGCCTGTATGAGGAGCTGACGGCGCGCGGCGTAGACGTGCTCTACGACGACCGCGAGGAGTCGCCCGGTGTGAAGTTCGCCGACGCGGACCTGCTGGGCATGCCGCTGCGCGTGACGGTTAGCCCTCGCACGCTGGAGAAGGACGCTATCGAGCTGAAGCGCCGCACGGAGAAGGACACGTCGCTCGTGCCGCTAGCGGAGGCGGTAGAGAAGGTGGCGGATCTTTCGAGGAGTTCGTGATGCGGCATCGCCTTGGAGAACTGTCGGCGGAATCTCGCCGATTTGCCCTTTGGCCAAATGATCTTGCCGGGTTGGTCGCCGCATGCTGGCTAGTCATATTCGCGACTGCATGTTCCGCCGACGTCTCACCCGGGACCTTGATTGAGCAGAAAGACGCCCCAGCCGAGTTAGTCACAGCTACTACCGGGCTCTCAGGTACAACGCTGGACGGTGCCGCATATGTTCAGGACGGCCCGTTTACATTCTTCTTGACGTTGTACAGCGATGCTGGTCTCCAACCAATCGGATCGCCCAAGTCTCATCCAAGAGGCGCGTCATTCATTAGCGATGTGCCGGAAGTGGGCTGGCGTGCATTGTGGCTTTACACAGGCCCCGCGATCGAGGGCACTCACGGCGAATACTACATGCGGGAGTTCTGGGGCACGCTTGGCAGTGGACCAGGTATAGCTCCAGTAAGTGCCTACAGGACTTTATCCGCGGGAATGTCTGGGGGAAGAGCGGGCGGTGGGGTCTTATTGCCAAAGAGCGCGCAGGCTGGCGATGAGATCGAGATTGAGATCAAGCTAACAACGCAGGACGGGTCATATGGCGCGGTGCTCTCATTCGAGCTGGCTGCTGGGCTTGTACTTAAGCCCGGTGCGGTACATGTCAATCCGCTTTAGGCTGCACGCAGACCATGCCGCTCGATTTATAGTGCGGTTCTGCCTATCCGTCCCGCCAGCGCCAGGAGCCCGCACGCCACGCCTAGGCCCGCGAGCGCCTCGACGGCGAGCCAGGCGGCGCGCTGGGCCCAGTCGATCGGGAGGCCCTGCACCGCAATCGATGGCAAGCGGACCGTCGACGCGGCAGCTGCGAGCGCGCCGGCCGAGAGGAGCAGCGCCGCCGCAGCCAGTAGCGGCAGCGCGCCCGTACTCTCGACTCGCCGTGGTCGTGTGATCGAAGCCATCGCAGAAGTAAGGATGCGCTCTCGTGGGGAGGGGGCCTATCAGGGAAGCCCCTGATCTTTATCTCTCTGTCATCCTGAGCCGAGTGGGGTGGGGAAAGAAAAGGGCGGCAGCGGAGTGGAGGGCGAAGGATCTATCCTCGCGACAAGCTATTCGGCTACTTCATCGCCGCCAGTCCACGTAGGCGGGGCTTTCCAGCCTCGCCCAAGCCGAGCCTAGAAAGGCTCGGCTACGAGTTATTCGGCGGCTTCATCGCCGCCAGTCCACGTAGGCGAGGCTTTCCGGCCTCGCCAAGCCGAGCCTAGAAAGGCTCAGCTACGGCTATGAAGCGCCAGTGGCGACCTGAAGGTCGCCCCTACGATTTTCTCGCAACCAGCAGCAGGTTCACGCGCAGGCCCGCCAGCGCGCCGATGCGGTTCACGGCGCGCTCGTATGCGACGCCGAGCGCGTAGGGCACGATGTGGAACGCGAGGTACTCCGGCTCCGTCTCGAAGCGGTCTAGGCGCTCGACGGCGAGGCCGGCGCCCTCAGCCAGCGCGCGCAGGCGCGTCGCCGTGTTCGCGCGATAGACCGTCGGGAATACGTCGCGGGCGTCGACGCCGCGGCGGCGGTTGAACGCAACGTGCAGGCTGTGCGGGGCGAGCCGCGCGACGACCGGCACGTAGTGCCAGCGGTTCGGCGTGAGGAGGAGGAGGCGGCCGCCCGGGCGCAGCACGCGCGCTAGCTCGCGGAAGACGGGCTCGGGCTGCGTCAGGTGCTCCGCGACGTGGCTCATGACGATCAGATCGAACGTCTCGCTGCGAAACGGCAGCGCGCGCAGGTCGGCCTTCGCGGCGGCGTCGATGTTCTGGTTGCCGCGCGGCTCGTTCGTAACATCGACACCGATGACGCGCCGCACGCGGCCGGCGAGGCGGTGCTGGAAGACGCGGCCGCTGCCGCAACCGGCGTCGAGGACGACGTCGGTGGGCCGGACGTACTGGTCGATCGCGTCCTGGAGGCTATCGTACATGCCGCGGAAGGACGCGGCGTAGAAGCGCCGCCGGAGCGCCTCCTTGCGCCAGCCGAAGCCGAGGAAGGCCATCGGGCCATTGTCGCCTGAGAATCGCGGCGAAAAAAGGCAGCAGGGGCTTGACAAGGCG
This sequence comes from uncultured Dehalococcoidia bacterium, assembly GCA_964418365.1. Classification (GTDB taxonomy): domain Bacteria; phylum Chloroflexota; class Dehalococcoidia; order DSTF01; family RBG-16-68-14; genus JBBDXS01. The sequence continues at coordinate 5,220 of CAYQLM010000096.1, read as the reverse complement.
CCGCCGAAGGCTTAGCATAGACAAAAATACTTGTCAGGACAGAGAAAGTTTCCTAAGATACGAGCAAGACTGCCACGCGATCAGGTCGCTTCCGTGAGCGACCCCGAGGCCGTCCAGGCGCTGGTGCACCCGCTGCGCACGCAGATCCTGGAGGCGCTCAGGGAGCCGGCCTCGGCGGCGGCGGTGGCGCGGCAGCTCAGCCAGCCGCGCCAGCGCGTCAACTACCACCTCAAGACCCTCGCGCAGGCCAGGCTCGTCGAGCATGTCGGCGAGCGGCGGGTCGGGAACTTCGTCGAATCGCTGTTCAAGTCCGTGGCGCGCACGTTCCTCATCGCGCCGGCGGTCGCGTGGGCGGATCCGCGCCGCGCGGAGGCACTGCGCAGCCAGCACTCGCTGGCCACGCTTGTCGTGCTCGGCGAACGTCTGCAGCGCGACGCGATCGGGTTGCTCGACCGCGCAGCGTTCGACGGCGAAGAGATCGCGAGCGCGTCCGTCACGGTGGAGGTGAAGTTCGCGAGCGAGCAGGAGCGGTCGGCGTTCCTCGAAGAGTACATGTGGGCGTTGCGGCCGCTGCTCGACCGTCACGGCGCTAAGGAAGGCGCCCCGTACCGGGTCGTCCTGGCAGCCTACCCCGATGACGAAAGGAGAGCACAATGACGGCGACGATCGAGGTGACGATGCATGAACAGAAGGAGGACGCAATGGGAGGCAAGTACGAGCGCACGTTCGTTGTCGCCGTGCCGGTGGCGAAGGCGTGGGCGGCGTTCGCCGACCCGCAGGAGCGCGAAGCGTGGAGCGGCGGTAGCGACCACATGGAAGACCCGGCCTCGCTCGATACGTTCGAGCCCAGCGAAACGAAGACCGGTCCGGCGGAGCTGCACAAGCGGCTGTCGTGGTCGCAGTACCACTCCGGTCTCGACGGCTGGTACGAGAACACGGTCACGTTCGAGGAAGTGGAATCGGGCACGAAGATCACCATCGTGCGCAGCGGCTTCGGCGACTCCGAGGCGTGGCGACACTACGCGGAAAGCACGGCCGGCGGCTGGGACGAGATGATCGCCGATCTGGTGCTGTACCTCGAACGGGGTGTGCGCGCGTCGCGTCACTTCTCGTTCCGCAGCGGGCTGGGCGCGATGACACATCAGACGGCGGCCGGCGTGCAGATCACGCACGTGGTGCCGGGCGGCTTTGCGGAGCGAGCCGGCATGCAGGCCGGCGACCTGGTGCTCTGGCTGAACGGCGCGCCGGTGGTGCGCACGTCGGACATCGGCTTCTTCATCCGCGAGCATGCCCCCGGCGAGGTGCTCGAGGCCGAGTACGTGCGCGCCGGCAAGGTGCTGAGCGGCCGCGCGCCGCTTTCGACATGGAACTTCGGCGCGGGCCAGTACGTGGGGCATCCGGGCGGCTACCCGAAGCCGAGCCTGATTGAAAGGTAGGAGGACAAATGGACGCGGTCGATGTCATACGGGACGAAATCAAGTCAGCCTGGGCGTGGTTAGAGTTCACCGTCCACGACGTCACGCAGGAGCAGGCCGTCTGGCAGCCGCCGGGGACCGCGAATTCGATCGGAGTGGCATACGCGCACCTGGTGATCTGCGCCGACGTCGGCTTCAACAGCCAATTCGATGGGGGCCAGCCCGTGATCTCGCGCGACTTTCATGGTCAGGTCGGCCTCAGCGAGATGAATACGGTCTTTGGTGACATGCACGAATGGGGCCGTCGCGTGCAGATCGATTGGGACGCGCTGCACGCATACGGCCGCGCCGTTGAGCGTTCTGTCCTAGACTACGCCGACCGCCTGTCGCCGTCTGATCTCACCCGGCCCGTCGATATGCGTCCGCGCGGCCTCGGCATGTGGGACGGCCTCGAGGCGTACAAGCTGCACGGCTTCGGCCATGTGAAGATCCACGGCGGCGAGATCGCCTGCCTCAAAGGCCTGCAGGGCAGCACAGGCTGGCCGGACTGGCGTTCGACCGACGGAAAGGACCTGCTGGCGCAGCATCCGGAACTGATGCCCGGCGAAGCGATCCGCAAGCAGTTCGGCGTGCGCGGTTAGACGCGAACGCTTCTTTGGCGTGTACGCCGGCTTGAGGCGTTTCTCGATCAGCCGCCCGCGACGGCGGGAACGATGCTCACCTCTGCGCCGGAGGCGATGCTGGTCGCGAGGCCGGAGAGGAAACGCACGTCCTCGCCGTTGACGTAGACGTTGACGAAGCGGCGCAGCTCGCCGGACTCATCGCACAAGCGCTCCTTGAGGCCGGGGTAGTCGCGTTCGAGCGACTCGATGAGCTGCGCGAGCGTCCCGGCTTCGTTCGCAGTGAGGACGTCCTGCTCGTTCGTGAGCTTGCGCAGCGGTGTCGGAATGCGGATGGTGATGGGCATACCGTTCCTCATTGTGCCACAGATGAGCACAGATTGTCACAGGATGAGGTCATTCGTGATCATTCGTGATTATCCGTCGCCAACCGGTCGTCGGTATGTCGCCAGATAGTCGGGTAACTCCGCGTCCGCCGGTGTGTGTTCGTCCGGGACGGGCGGCTGCGGCACGAGGACGAACGGGAGGTGCCCTGCCCACATCGGCGATGGCAGGTCGGCGGGGTCTTCCTTGGGGCCGCCGGTACGGATCTTCGCGGACGCTTCATCGATCTCGAGCTTGAGCACCGACGTCGCCTTCAGCTCCTGCTCCGTCGGTGGGCGGACGTCGGCCCAGCGGCCGCGCGCCATATGCTCGGTGATCGCGCGCAGGCCGTGCAGCTTCTCGTCGCCCGTAACTTCTAGCGCCGCGCCCAGCACGATCACGGATCGATAGTTGATCGAGTGGTGGAACGCCGAGCGCGCCATCACCAGGCCGTCGAGTAGCGTCGCGGTGAAGCACACCGGCGCTCCTGTCGAGAGCGTGCGCAGCATCCGGCTCGCGGACGAGCCGTGGATGTAGAGCGTGCGGCCGTCCCGCCCGTACCCCGTGGGCACGACGAACGGCTGGCTGTCCGCGACGAAGCCGATGTGGCAGAAGATCGCCTCGTCCAGGATGCTCGCGATCGTGTCGAAGTCGTGCGCGCCGCGTTCCGGCAGGCGCTTGAGCGTCGTGCGCTCGGTCTTCAGCCGGTCGTCTGTTGCGGTCACGTCAGCCCTCGACGATGTCTCCCTGTACGGGATCGACCCGCACGCCCTGCGAGGCGACCCAGGCGAGGCCGCGCTCGATCTCGGGCAGCTCGCCGTCGAGCTCCAGGATCACCCAACCGCGGTCCTCCGTGACATCGGCGCGACGGATGTTGGTGATGATATTGAACTCTTTGCCCAGCTCGTGGATCACCGGGATTGTGATCAGGTCTTGCGGGAACGTGAACTTCACTCGTTGCTTTGCCATCGGTCTGCCTCCTCCCTAGGACGCCTGCGCGTGTTCGACCTTGGCGTATGCTTCTTCGAACGACGCGATCGTCGGCTGCACGCGCAGCGGCGGCGCGAGCGCATCGACGACAGCTTCCTGCGTCTTCAGCCCAGCGCCCGTGATGAACGCGACGACGACCTCGTCGCGGCCGACGCGCCCCGCCTCCGCGAGCCGCTTCAGGCCGGAGATGACGACGCCGCCCGCCGTCTCGGCGAAGATGCCTTCGGTGCGGGCGAGAAGCTGGATGCCCGCCACGATCTCGTCGTCGTCCACCGCCACGCCGTGGCCGCCCGACTCGCCCATCACGTCCAGCGCGTAGTGGCCGTCCGCCGGGTTGCCGATCGCGATCGACTTGGCGATCGTGTTCGGCCGCACCGGGCGGATGTGCGGCGTCTCCGCTTCCCACGCCGTAACGATCGGCGAGCACCCGCTTGCTTGCGCGCCGGACATCTTCGTGTGCACGTCAGCGATCAGCCCTAGCTTGGCCAGCTCCTGCAGCCCCTTCCAGATCTTGACGTAGAGCGAGCCCGACCCCATCGGCACGATGCAGTGGTCCGGCGCGCGCCAGCCGAGCTGCTCCGCCACTTCATACCCCAGCGTTTTGCTGCCTTCGGCATAGTACGGGCGCATGTTCACGTTGACGAACGCCCACGGGTACATGCCCGCCAGCTCCGAGCATAGCCGGTTCACGTCGTCGTAGTTGCCCTCAACGGCGACGAGCGTGGGCTCGTAGATCGCGGAGCCGACGATCTTGCCGGCCTCGAGATCGGACGGGATGAAGACGATCGCCTCGAGGCCCGCGCGCGCGGCGTGCGCGCTGACGCTGTTCGCCAGGTTGCCCGTCGAGGCGCAAGCGAGCGTCTCGAAGCCGAACTCGCGCGCCTTCGTCGCCGCGACGGTCGCGACGCGGTCCTTGAACGACCACGTCGGGTTCGCGCAGTCGTTCTTGAGGTAGAGATGGCGCAGGCCCAGCTCTTCGCCGAGGCGCTCCGCCTTGATCAGCGGCGTGAAGCCGGCCTGGATATCGACAGCCTGCTCGCGGTCGCAGGGCAGCAGGTCGGCGTAGCGCCACACCGAGAGCGGCCCGCGCTCGATCGACTCTCGGGAGACGTTCTTGCGGATCGCCTCGTAGTCGTATTCGACCTCGAGCGGACCGAAGCAGAAATCGCAGACGTAGATCGGGTCGAGCGGGAACTCGCGATGGCACTCACGGCAGCGGAGCGCCGTAGCAAAGCTCGTCCGGTGAGCCGAAGTGGACATGACAGCGATACCTCCTTCCCCGATGCGTCGGGGAGGTTACGGGAGGCGCCCCGCACCACGTCCGTCTTGGATTCGGACGTGTCGGGGCTTGGGCATCGCCATCGAGTGGTGGTACATAGCTGCTTACCGTAATGGTCGGTAGGAAGCCTAGCACGGCCCAGCGGCGGCGGTCAATCGGGGGAGGTGCTGTAAGATAGGTTCGCTATGGAACCGCAGATCCGATACGTGCACAGCGCCGACGGCACCAAGATCGCGACCGCGACCCTGGGTAGCGGTCCGTACCTCGTCATGATTCCCCCGACCCCCTTTGGGAGCATTGAAGGCGAATGGGCGATGCCCCGCGAGCGTGCGGCGATGGAACGGCTAGCGGCGAGCTATACGTTCGTCCGATTCGACCCGCGCGGACAGGGCCTGTCGGACCGCGACATCGCCGATCTGTCGTTGGAAGCGCGCGTGGCTGACATCGAGGCTGTGTTCGAGAGTCTGCCGACAGCTCCGGCCTTCGTCTTGTCGCGCGGATCGCAGGCGCCGGCGACGATCACGTTCGCAGCCCGCCACCCCGACCGTGTCCG
>CAYQLM010000095.1:0-11567 GCA_964418365.1 uncultured Dehalococcoidia bacterium | reverse complement strand
GGGTTTGGGATGCCGTACATGAGCAGCCCGCCGATGCGGTCGTCGCGTTCGTAGACCGTTACGAGATGTCCCGCGCGGTTGAGCTGCGCCGCGCAGGCGAGCCCCGCCGGCCCCGAGCCGACGACGGCGACCTTCTTGCCGGTGCGCTCGTCGGGCGGCTCCGGCACCATCCAGCCTTCCTCGAACGCTTTGTCGATGATCGCGCACTCGATGCTCTTGATCGTCACCGCCGGCTCGTTGATGCCCAGCACGCAAGAGCCTTCACATGGCGCGGGGCAAACGCGGCCGGTGAACTCCGGGAAGTTGTTGGTCTTGAGCAACCGCTCCAGCGCCTCGCGCCAGAGGCCGCGATAAACCAGGTCGTTCCATTCCGGGATGAGATTGTTTATCGGGCAGCCGGCTGCCATGCCGTTGAGCAGTGTGCCCGTCTGGCAGAACGGCACGCCGCAGTCCATGCAGCGAGCGCCCTGGTCCTGCAGCTTGGCCTCCGGCATGTGGTCGTGGAACTCGAGCCAGTCATGGACGCGCTCGCCCGGCGGGCGAGAGGCGGGAAGCTCGCGCTGAAACTCTAGAAAGCCGGTCGGTTTACCCATCGTAATACCTAGGAGGCTGCCCGCTGTGGCCGGCCGAACACATCGCGGGCGAATCGCTCGACCCACGCCCGCTGCTCCGTCGTGTCCGGCACAGCAAGGCCCCGCGCTCTTTCGATTTGCTTGAAAGCCCCACTCACGTCAATCCCAGACGCCGCCAGTACCGCGGCAGATAGGAGTGACGAACGCCCGATCCCTGAACGGCAGTGTATTGCCACAGCCTTGCCCTGCGTCAGGTCTGATCGAACGCGCTCGACCAACTCTGCGGTGGCTGGAACCGATGCCGGGACCGACCGGTCTTCAATGGGAAACCAAACGAAATCGAGTCCTTGGTCTCGGGCAAGCCTTTCTTCGTCTACAAGACCTAGCTCCGTCCGTTCGCCGGCAGTCAGCGTGGAAATCAGCACCTCGACTCCCTCACTGGAAAGCGCGTGAATGTCATCGGCCAGCCAGTCTCCGCCGCGCGGACGTGGTGCGATCGCCAAGCGTCCCTTCCAGGGGCCAGACAGTTGATGGAGATAGTGACTGCTGTTCAAGGTCCTTTGCTCACATTGCCAGTTCTGATGAGTGGGTTCGTAGGCGAGGGTCTTTAGACCCTCGCGCGGACTGTCGGGGTCTAAAGACCCCGACCTACGGGCTCTCTCGCTTCGTCGAGCAGGCGGCCAGGCTACCTGCCTCCCGTGCGAGCAGCATCGTGCGCGTTCAGCTCGAACGCGGCCATCGCTGCGTCCTCGGCTGACATGCCCTCGGCCAGCATCTGCTGCTGCGCTTCGACGACGCGTTTGTAGTCGTTCGGCAACACCTTCACGAACTTCGGCCGTAGCTCGTCCCAGCGCGACAAGATCATCTCCGCTCGCGCGCTCCCCGTGTACTCGGCGTGGCGCCGGACCATCGCGTGGACGACCTTGATCTCGTCTTCGTCGTCGAGCGGGTAGAGCTCGACCATCTCCTTGTTGCAGTTCCGAGGGAACTCGCCGGACTCGTCCAGCACGTACGCCACGCCGCCGGACATGCCGGCCGCGAAGTTACGTCCCGTCGGCCCGATCACGACTACGCGGCCGCCGGTCATGTATTCGCAACCGTGGTCGCCCACCGCCTCGACGACGGCGTGGACGCCGGAGTTGCGAACGCAGAAGCGCTCGCCAGCTGCGCCGTGGATGTACGCCTCGCCGGCGGTGGCGCCGTAGAACGCAACGTTGCCGACGATGATGTTCTCTTCGGGAACGAAGGTCGCCTGCGCTGGCGGGTAGACGATGATCTTGCCGCCGGACAGGCCCTTGCCGATGTAGTCGTTCGAGTCGCCTTCCAGCGTCAGCGTGATCCCCTTCGGGATGAACGCGCCGAAGCTTTGTCCCGCGGAACCCTGGAAGTGCAGCTTGATCGTGTCCTCGGGCAAGCCTTCCGCGCCGAACCGGCGGCTTACTTGGCTGCCCAGGATCGTCCCGACAACGCGGTTCACGTTCCGGATCGGCAGCGTCGCCTCGACGGGTTCGCGGCGTTCGAGCGCGGGTGCGCACAGCTCGAGCAGCGTGGTGTTATCGAGCGCTTTGTCCAAGCCATGGTCCTGCGCGATCTGGTGGTGGCGTCCGACGCTTTCGGGCACGTCAGGCTGGAAGAGGATGTTCGACAGGTCGATGCCGCGCGCCTTCCAGTGCTTGACGGCGTGCGTCATCTCGATCCTGTCTGAACGGCCCACCATCTCTTCGAGCGTGCGGAAGCCGAGCTGCGCCATGTATTCGCGCACTTCCTGCGCGATGAAGTGCATGAAGTTCACGACATGTTCCGGATCGCCGCCGAACTTCTCGCGTAGCTTGGGGTTCTGCGTGGCGATGCCCACCGGACACGTGTCGAGGTGGCAAACGCGCATCATGATGCAGCCCAGCACGACGAGCGGCGCTGTCGCGAAGCCGAACTCCTCCGCGCCCAGCAGCGCGCCGATGACGACGTCTCGGCCGGTCTTAAGCTGCCCGTCCGTCTCCACAACGATGCGACTGCGCAGGTTGTTCATCACCAGCACCTGCTGCGTCTCCGCCAGGCCAAGCTCCCAGGGCGCGCCTGCGTGCTTGATGCTCGTTTGCGGCGACGCGCCCGTGCCGCCGTCGTGGCCACTGATCAGCACGACGTCGGCGTGCGCCTTCGCGACGCCCGCAGCGATGGTGCCGACGCCCACTTCGGCGACGAGCTTCACGCTGATCCGCGCGTTGTGGTTCGCGTTCTTCAGATCGTGGATCAGCTCGGCCAGGTCTTCGATCGAGTAGATATCGTGGTGCGGCGGCGGCGAGATCAGCCCCACGCCCGGAGTCGCATACCGCACCTTCGCGATCCACGGGTACACCTTCTGCCCCGGGAGCTGGCCGCCCTCGCCGGGCTTGGCCCCCTGCGCGATCTTGATCTGCAGCTCCCGCGCATTCACCAGGTAGTAGCTCGTCACGCCGAAGCGGCCCGAGGCCACCTGCTTGATCGCGCTGTTGCGTGAGTCGCCGTTGGGGTCGAGCACGTAGCGCGCGGGGTCTTCTCCGCCCTCGCCCGTGTTGCTCTTCCCGCCGATGCGGTTCATCGCGATGGCGAGCGATTCGTGCGCTTCTTTACTGATCGAGCCATAGGACATCGCGCCGGTCTTGAACCGCTTCACGACCTCGTCCACCGGCTCCACTTCATCGATCGGCACCGGCGCACGCGCGGTCTTGAACTCCATCAGTCCGCGCAGCGTCGACAGCCGCTTCGAGCGCTCGTTGATCAGCGCGCTGTACTCCTTGAAGACGTCGTAGCTGTTCGTGCGGCAGGCGAGCTGGAGCTTGTGCACGCTCTGCGGGTTGAACAGGTGGTCCTCGCCGTCGGCGCGCCACTGGTACTGGCCGCCCGGGTCGAGCTGCCTGCCATTCACGGAACGCTCCGGGAACGCGTGGCGGTGCCGCAGCTTCACTTCTTCCGCGATCACATCGATACCGACGCCGCCTACGCGCGATGAGGTCCAGGTGAAGTACTTGTCCACGAACTCCTTCGCCAGACCGATCGCCTCGAAGATCTGAGCGCCGCGATAGCTCTGGATCGTGGAGATCCCCATCTTCGAGATGACTTTGATCACGCCCTTGTTCACAGCCTTGATGTAGTGCTCGATGGCCTCCTGGTGCGATTCATGCGGCAGCATGCCCTGCCGGATCATGTCGTCAAGGCTCTCGAACGCAAGGTACGGGTTGATCGCGCCGGCGCCATAGCCGAGCAGCAGCGCATAGTGGTGCACCTCGCGCGGCTCGCCCGTTTCGATGATCAGGCCGACCTGCGTGCGCGTGCCTTCGCGGATCAGGTGGTGGTGCACGCCGGCGACGGCGAGCAGCGCCGGGATCGCGGCATGGTCGTGATCGACACCGCGGTCGGAGAGGATGATGATGTCGTGCCCGCTCTCGATCGCCGCGCTCGCCTCGGCGAGCAGCTCTTCCAGCGCCCGCTCGAGGCCCTTACCACCCTCGTACACCTTGTACAGCGTCGGCAGCACGATCGACTTGAAGCCGGAGCTGCGCGGCGTGCCATCGAGCTGCCTGAACTTCGCGAGATCCTCGTTCTGGAGGATGGGAGACTTCAGGTGGATCTGGTGCGCCGACTCCGGCGCGGGTAGCAGCAAGTTCCGCTCCGGCCCGATCGTCGTGTCGAGGGACATGATCAGCCCCTCGCGGATCGCGTCGACAGGCGGGTTCGTCACCTGCGCGAAGAGCTGCTGGAAGTAGTTGTAGAGCAGCTGCGGCCGGTCCGAGAGCACAGCCAGCGGCGTATCCGTCCCCATCGAGCCGTCCGGCTCGTTGCTGTCGTTCGCCATCGGGCCCATCAGGATCTTCAGGTCCTCGTTCGTGTAGCCGAACGCCTGCTGGCGCAGACGCACCGTTGTGTGGTCCGGCTCGTGCTCGAGCGGCGCGCCGGGTAGGTCCTCGAGATCGACGAGGTTGTCGCGCAGCCAGGCGTCGTACGGCTGCTCCGACGCGATGGCGTGCTTCAGCTCGCCGTCGTCGATGATCCGCCCCTGCTCGATGTCGACCAGGAACATGCGCCCGGGCTGCAGACGCCCCTTCAGGAGCACCCGCTCCGGCGGGATGTCCAGGACGCCCACTTCGGAGGCCATCACGACGAGGTCGTCCTTCGTCACGTAGTAGCGCGAAGGCCGCAGCCCGTTGCGGTCCAGCACCGCGCCGATGCGCAGCCCGTCCGTAAACGCGATCGATGCCGGGCCGTCCCAGGGCTCCATCAGGCACGCGTGGTACTCGTAGAAGGCGCGCTTCTCCGCGTTCATCGTCTCGTCGCCCGTCCAGGGCTCCGGGATCATCATCATCATCGCGTGGGAGAGCGGCCTGCCCGCCAGCGTCAGCAGCTCGAGCGTGTTGTCGAACATCGCCGAGTCGCTGCCATCTTCGTCGATGACTGGACGGATCTTCTCGATGTCGGCGCCGAACAGTCCGGACGCGAACAGGCTTTCGCGCGCGTGCATCCAGTTGACATTGCCGCGCAGCGTGTTGATCTCGCCGTTGTGGCTCAGGTAGCGATACGGATGCGCCCGCGCCCAGTTCGGGAACGTGTTTGTGCTAAATCGCGAGTGCACCATCGCCAGCGCGGACTCAAGCGCCGGGTTGACGATGTCCGGATAGAACGTCGTCACCTGGTCCGACTTCAGCATGCCCTTGTAGACGATCGTCTTGTAGGACAGGCTCGGGATGTAGAACGTCTCCCGCTCCGGGATCGATGACCTCTTCACCTCGTGCTCGACGCGCTGGCGGATCACGTACAGCTTGCGCTCGAACGCCATCGCGTCGGCCAGGCCGTCGCTCCGCGCGATGAACACCTGACGCACCACCGGCTCGCCGGCCTTCGCCGTCGGCCCGATCGGTGAGTCGTCCGTCGGCACCGTGCGCCAGCCGAGCACGCGCTGCCCTTCCTCGGCCACGATGCGCTCGAAGATGGCTTCGCACTGCTTCTGCCCCTCATCGGAGCGAGGCAGGAACACCATGCCCACGCCGTACGCTTCGTACGGGGGGAGCTTGATGCCGAGCTCTCCACACTCAGCTTCCAGGAAACGGTGCGGCGTCTGGATCAGGATGCCGGCGCCGTCGCCGGTGTTCTCCTCGCAGCCGCAGGCGCCCCGGTGCTGCAGGTTCAGCAGCACCTCCATCGCCTGCTCGACGATCTTGTGCGACTTCCGCCCCTTGAGGTCCACAACGAAGCCCACCCCGCAGGAGTCGTGCTCGTGCCGCGGGTCGTAGAGGCCTTGCTGCTTCGGTGCCCTATCCATTCGTGCTCTCACGTTACGAGATTGTACGATAATTCACAACCACCGGCCCGTTCGGCCGGCGCTCGTTAGATATAAGCGCGAGGGCCTGAGCCCTCGCTATGACCCTTATGCTAGGGAAGGTGCGCGTATCTTACGACAACTACGCGTTCCCCTGCAACCGCCTTCCCTGGCGCGGATGGTCCGAGGGATCATCCTGAGCTTGTCGAAGGACCGGTTGCTTCGACGGGCTCAGCATGATCCATCCATCCCATCTCAGCGAGGGATCAGGTTCCGGGCCTACCAGATGCCCAACTGCATCTTGATCTCATCGCTCGCCATCGTGCGCGGGTCCCATGGGGGAACGAACACGATCTCCGACACGACATCCGCCACACCGGGCAGATCACCCAGGACGTCCTGGATCTGCTGATCGATCACCGGGCCGAGCGGACAGGCCGGCGTGGTCAGCGTGTAGACGACCTTCACCTTCCCGTCCTCAACGTCGACGTCGTACACCAGCCCGAGGTCGACGATGCTGAGGCGCAGCTCCGGATCGATGACGTCCTTCAGCGCCTCGCGCACCAGCTCTTCGTTGAGTACGTTCACGATTTCGTCTCCTTATGGTTGGGGATGACGCCCAGGCGGCGCAGGAGCGCGTGGCCGTTCACGTCCCAGCCGATGCCGAACACCCTGGGTGGGAAGAGACGGTCGTCGTCCGGGTTCCACATGTTGCGCACCATCTTGCCCACGTTCCACTCCCAGCTCATCGGCATCCCAAGAAATGTCTGCTCCTTCGGCTGCTGCTTTGTTCCTGCCATCGAAAGCCTCCCTACTCTACGTGCCGGGCCACCTGCCCGCCTGCCTTCCGCTGTTTCAGCCCATCGCCCAGTGTATGCCAGGCGAGCGTTGCGCACTTGACGCGCACGGGAAACTTCGCGACGCCCTGCAGCGCCTCGAGGTCGCCCAGCTCCTCCGCCGGTTCCACCCTCGGGTCCTTCACCATCTCCGTAAAGAGATCGATCAAACGCTCCGCTTCGTCAACCGGCTTGCCGAAAACCGCGTCCGTCAGCATCGATCCCGACGCCTGGCTGATCGAGCAGCCGCGCCCGCTCACGCTCACGCCGGCGATCCGCCCGTTATCGAACGCGAGGCGCAGCTCGACTTCGTCGCCGCAGAGCGGGTTGTAGCCCTCTGCGACCACGTCGGCGTTGGGCAGCGGCTCATGGTGCCGCGGGTTCCGATAGTGGTCGAGGATGATCTCGCGGTAGAGCGAGTCGAACTCAGGTTCCGGTACGCGCTGGGGCACGGAACAACCTCGCTGCGGAGTGGATCCCTTCAACTAGAGGATCCAACTCTTCGATCGTATTGTAGATGTAGAAGCTGGCTCGCGCAGTGGCGGCCACGCCGAGGCGCTGCATGAGCGGCTGCGCGCAGTGGTGGCCGGCGCGGATCGCCACGCCGAAGCCGTCGAGCACGGTGCCGACGTCGTGCGGATGCACGTCGCCCACGTTGAACGCGACGACGCCGCCGCGCGCCTGGACGCTCTCCGGGCCGTAGATCGTGACCTCCGGGATCTGGGAGAGCTTCCGCATGGCGGCCGTCGTGATCTCGATCTCGTGGGCGCGGACGTTCTCCATCCCGAGCGCCCGCAGGTAATCGAGCGTCGCTCCAAACGCGCAGACATCGCCGATGTTGGGCACACCCGCCTCGAACTTCCACGGCGCGTCGTTCCAGGTCGATTCCTCCAACCGGACGCGCCGGATCATCGAGCCGCCGCCGAGGAAGGGGTCCATCGCGTCGAGCAGCTCGTGCCGGGCATACAGCACGCCGACGCCCGTGGGGCCGAGCATCTTGTGCGCTGAGAACGCCAGGAAGTCACAGCCCAGATCCGCAACGTCCACCGGCAGGTGCGGGACGCTTTGCGCGCCATCAACGAGCACCAGCGCCCCACGCTCGTGCGCAAGGTCGGCGATCCGGCGAACCGGATTGATCGTGCCGAGCACGTTCGACATGTGCGTGACCGCGACGAGGCGCGTGCGCTCGCCGATCAGCCGCTCGACATCCTCCCACACGAGCTGGCCTTCGTCATCGATGTCGATGAACTTCAATACGGCGCCCTTCTCCTTCGCGATCATCTGCCAGGGCACGAGGTTGCTGTGGTGCTCCATGACGGAGAGCACGATCTCGTCGCCGGGACGCAGGAACTTGCGCCCCCAGGCGTTCGTCACGAGATTGATCGCCTCGGTCGCGTTGCGCGTGAAGACGACCGTTTCCGGCCCGGTCGCGCCGATGAAGTCGGCGGTCTTCTGGCGCGTCTCCTCGTACTTCGCCGTCGCTTCTTCAGCCAGTGTGTGGATGCCGCGGTGGATCGCTGCGTTGTAGTTCGAGTAGTAGTCGACGAGCGCGTCGATCACCTGCTGCGGCTTCTGCGTCGTGGCCGCGTTATCGAAATAGACCAGCGGCCTGCCGTGCACCTGGCGCGCCAGGATCGGGAAGTCTCTCCGGATCTTCTCTACGTCAAATGTCATTGTCCCGTTTCTCACTTCTCGCCTCTCGCCTCTCGCGTCCAATCTCACATCATCACCTGATCGAGCGCGGTCTTGAGCTGCGCCAGATGGCTAGGATCATGCTGCGGAAAGCCGGTCACCCACTGCTGCAGCGTCACCGGATTGCCGTTCGGCCGGAGCCAGACGACGGCCGCAGGATCGTGCGCGTCCGTGAGGCCGCTGAGCAGCTCCTGCGTCGCCTCGCCTTCGCGCTCCGCTTCGGTGATCAGCTCCTCGATGCTGGCGTCTTTGCGCTCCGCTAGCCTTTTCGCATTGCCGTCGTTGACGAACTCCAGCGTCGCCTGAGCTGGCAACTGCTTGTCGATGCCGAGCGTCTGGCGCAGCATGGTCTGGAACACCCACTCGCCCGCCGCCAGGTGCGCTAGCAGGTCCTTGTACGTCCAGCCTTCGAGCGGCGACGGCAGCAACCAGTGTTCGGGCAACAGCTGCCGCGCCGTGCACGCGATCTCCGTCCGGTTCTGGCGGAGCTGCTCGGCGCTGGGCGCCACCCACGGGGCGAAGGTCCTCGCCGTCATGCCTGCTCCTTCAGCGCCGCCCGTAGCTGCTCGAGGTGCTCGCCTTCGTGCGGCGGAAAGATTGCCAGCGCCTCGCTGAACGACGACTCGAAGTCCTTCTGGCGCCGATCCTTGTCTTCTTCGTTGATTTGCGATAGCAGGTCAAGGATCTCCTCCGTATCCGCTTCGTACTCGTCGATGATCGCCTCGATCGACCGGCCACGGCGCGCTTGCACATCCCGGCCGTTGACCTCCTCTGCGTGACCAAACAGGTCTGGATCGAGACGGGTCCTCGTCCTTACCGAGCGCAACAGTGTCTGGAGTTGCTTACCCGTGCCCGCAGCGAGGTGCGACATGATGTCTTTGCAGGTCCAGCCTTCGTCCGAGCTTTGCCGCTCCCAGAACGCCGGCGGGGCAGCGCGCGCGAACTCCGTCACCGCGCCGCGCTCCCGCCGAAAGTCTGCCGCGATCGGCTCAACCCACGGAGAGAAGGTTCGCGTTGTCATAGCTGCACCTTGACCTCGTCGCCGTCCACCTGCACCGGATAGCTGTTCACCGGCATGACCGCCGGCAGCGTGAGCGCCTTGCCGGTCTTGATGTCGAAGCGCGCGCCGTGACGCGGGCACTCGATCTGGTGGTCTTCGATGAAACCTTCGCCGAGCGGCCCACCGTCGTGCGTGCATACGTCATCGATCGCGTAGAACTCGCCACCGACATGGCAGAGCGCGATCCCCTTGCCGTTGACAGAGAACACCTTGGCCTCGCCGACGGGCACATCGCTCGTCTTGGCCACAGCTACGAACTCAGCCATGCGCCTGCCTCTTCCGCTCGAGGACTTCGGCGACGCGCTCGCGCAGCGCCTCCGACGGCACGCGCTCCAGCACTTCGTTGAAGAAGCCCTCGACGAGCATCCGCTCCGCTTCCTCCGGCGGGATGCCGCGTGACTCCAGGTAGAAGAGCTGCTCGTCATCGACCGGGCCCACGGTCGCGCCGTGGCTGCACTTCGTGACGTCAAAGGCGCTGATCTCCAGGATCGGCGTCGGTGACGCGCTGGCGGTATCGCTCAGCAGCAGGTTGCGGCTGGTCTGGTTCGCCGAGGCCTGGTGCGCCGTCTCGCGCACGTCCACGACGCCTTCCCACACGATGCCGGCGTGGCCATCGAGTGCGGCCTTGAACAGCAGATCGCTCTCCGTCTTCGGCGCGATGTGGTCCTGGCGCGTGTCGTAGTAGAAGCGCTGGTCGCCGTCGCCGAAGAAGAGGCCGAGCAGCTCTGCGCGCGAGCCTTGTTCTTGCAGTGCGATGTCGAGCCTCGCCTTCGTCAGTCCGGCGCCGAGGCCGAGCATGATCGCTTGGAACGATGCGCCTTTGCCCAGCGACGCCCGCATGGTGGCGAACGTCTGCACGTTGCGACCCCAGCGCTGCACGTCGACGAAGCGCACCTGCGCCCCTTCGCGGGCGAGGACCTCGACCGCGCCCGAGACGACGTTCAGCCCGCCCAGCTCCGGCGACGCGCTCTCCTGGATCACGGTCACCTTGCTGTTCGCTTCTGCGACGATGAGCAGGTGCGGCATGGTGATGACGCCAGGCGTATCGAGCTCGATCAGGTACTCGATCGGCAGGGCCACTTCGACGCCTGCGGGAACGTAGACGAAACACCCGCCGCTCCAGAGCGCGCCGTGCAGCGAGAGGTACTTCCACTCCGCGGGCGCGACCAGCGACTCGAGGTGCTCGCGCACCAGCGCTTCGTGCTCACGCGCGGCCCTGTGGAGATCGAGCAGCAGGACGCCCTGCGCCGCGAGCGCGGCATCCAGCTCTCGATGTGCGACGACGGAGTTGCGTTGGACGATCTGACCCGCCAGCTCATCGTGCAGCGCAGTCGCGCTCGACGAGGCACCTTCCGCGAACGGCGTCAGCCCATCGAGCGTGAGCCGCTCGGTATCGAAGCGCTTCCACTCCTCCGAGAGCGGATCGGGCATCGGCGCCTCCTCGAAGAGACGCCATGCTTCGAGCCGTCGGCGCAGGAGCCACTCCGGCTCGTTGTAGCGAGCCGAGAGCTCCTCGACGGCGCGGCGTGAAATCGTTTGCGCTGCTGTTGCCTGAACCATCGCTTCTTCCTGAGTTGTTCCCCTCTCCCGTTTCGGGAGAGGGGCTAGGGGTGAGGGTTTGGCCTAGCCGACCGCACCCTCCATCTGCAGCTCGATCAGGCGGTTGAGCTCTACCGCGTACTCCATCGGCAGCTCCTTGACGATCGGCTCGACGAAGCCGTTGACGATCATCTTTGCGGCATCCGCCTCGCTGATGCCGCGGCTCATCAGGTAGAAGAGCTGCTCGTCGCCCAGCTTGCTCACCGACGCCTCGTGCCCGATCGTCACGTCTTGCTCGTCGATCTCCATCAGAGGGTAGGTGTCCGAGCGCGACTCGGGGTCGATGATCAGCGCGTCGCAGCGCACGGTCGATTTCGAGCCCTTTGCGCCCGGGTAGACCTTGAGCTGGCCGCGATAGCTCGTGCGGCCGCCGCCCTTGCTGATCGACTTCGAGTTGATCACCGAGGTGGTGTTCGGCGCCACGTGGATGCACTTGCCGCCGGCGTCCTGGTGCTGTTCAGGCCCGGCCATCGCCAGCGAGAGGATCTCGCCGTGCTCGCCCGGCTCCATCTGGAACGTGC
>CAYQLM010000094.1:0-11791 GCA_964418365.1 uncultured Dehalococcoidia bacterium | reverse complement strand
AGCACCACGATCGCCTTCACCACCTCGCCCCACTCCGCATCCGCCACGCCGATCACCGCCGACTCATCGATCTTGGGGTGCTCGTCCAGCACGTCTTCGATCTCGCCCGATGAGATGTTCTCTCCGCCGCGGATGATCAGGTCCTTCTTGCGCCCCGTGATGAACAGGTAGCCGTCCTCGTCCAGATAGCCAACATCTCCGGTGTGGAGCCAGCCGTCGACGATCGCCTGGGCGGTCGCGTCGGCCTGCTTGTAATACTCGCGCATCACGCGCGCGCCGGCGACGCAGATCTCGCCTTCTTGACCCGGCGCCAGGACCTCGTTCTGCTCATCCATAATGACGATGGCGACGTCGTCCATCGTCCGGCCGACGGAGCGCAGGCGGCGCAGCTTCTTCTCCCGCTCCGGCCCCTCCTCCTTCGGTATCTGGTGGTCTTCCGGCCCGAGGTACGTGAGCGTTGAGGTGCTCTCCGTCTGGCCGTAGGCGTTCATCAGTCCGCAGTGGTAGACATCGACGGCTTTGCGCACCACTTCGTAGGGCATGGGCGCGGCGCCGTAGGTGATCAGCTTGAGCGAACTGATGTCGTACTGGTCGAAGCGCGGGTGCTCCATGATGCGCTTGAGCATCGTCGGCACGACGAAAGCGTGGGTGACGCGCTCGCGCTGCACCGTCTCGAGCCACGCCTCCGGGTCGAACTGGGGCAGGATCGCCAGCGTGCGGCCGCCCCAGATGCTCGACATCATCGCCGTCGCGCCCGCGACGTGATAGAACGGCACCGAGACGAGCGTGACGTCTTGCTCGACAGTCGGATCGGCGGGCGCCATGGTGTTCGTGACGTAGACGGAGAGCGTGAGGAACGTGAGCACCACGCCCTTCGGCTGTGAGGTTGTCCCGCTCGTGTACATCAGGATCGACGCGTCGTTCTCGTCGATATCAACGAACATTTCATCATCCGGGGCGCCGGCGAGCAGCTCTTCATAGCTGCGCATGCCTTCCGCCCTATTATCTGTACAGACGTACTCGCGCACCTTGCCGAGCTGCGGCTTCAGGCCCGCGACGAGGTCGACGTAGCGGCCGCCCACGAAGAGCGCCTGCGTCTCCGAAGCGTTCAGCATGTACTCCAGCTCTTCGCGCTTGGCTCGGTAGTTGAGCGGCACGAAGACCGCCCCCGCCTTCGCGCAGGCGTAGTAGGTCTCGACGTACTGCGGGCAGTTCACGGCCATCACCGCGACGGCCGACCCGCGCACGATGCCCATCGACTGCAGCGCGTTCGCGAGGCGGTTCACGCGCGACTGCATGCCCGCGTAGTCGATGCGCGACTCGCCGCAGACGAGCGCCTCGCGATCCGGCACGGCCGCAGCGCTAATCGTGAGAAACTCGGCTGTGTTCATGCTGAGCTCCAATCTAGCGAATCGATTCGGGACGGGCAACGAGATGCCCACGCGCTGTCTGGGCCTATTTCCCTATTGCTGAATGGGCTCAGAGTCTCATCCGGCGAGCGGTCGCCGCGCGTACGCTAGAGGCACCAGGGCGCTCCTCGTGACACAAAAGGAACGAGGAAGCAACAGAAGGAGGACTCGAAATGAAACAGCCGATTATCATGGTGGCCGCCCTCGCGGTGCTGGCGGTATCCGGGGGCTTGTATCTGCAGGCCGGCGGCGGCAACCCGGCGGCCGAGGCCGGTGGCGAACAAGCGCGCGTGAATCTTCATGATGCGGGCAATTCGCCCGTCGGAGTTGCCAAGCTCACTGAAGAGGACGGCGACGTGCTTGTGCGTGTCACGACGCATGGATTGACGCCCGGATTCCACGGGTTTCACATCCACGCTGTCGGAGTATGCGAGGCGCCATTTACGTCGGCGGGCGGTCACTTCAATCTGCCGGGCAATACTCACCCGGCTCACTCCGGTGACATGCCCGTCCTGCTCATCAACGCGGACGGAACCGGTGAAGCGCGTTTCAAGACGGACCGCTTCGGGATCAGCGATCTGTTCGACGCCGACGGCAGCGCGGTCATCATCCACGCAGGTCCGGATAACTACGCCAACATCCCGACTCGCTATTCGGCGACCGGTCCCGACGCGACGACCCTGGCCACCGGCGATTCCGGGGCTCGCGCCGCCTGCGGCGTTGTCTGGGGAGATGGCTAAAGGACAGGTTCGCGCGGGGAGCGCCCTGGGAGCGTCATCCGCGACTCGAACGAGGTGTTATAATCCGTCCGCCATGAACCTAAACATGATCAAGCGCCACAAGAACATCGCCGCCTGCTTGGGCGGCGTGGCGCTGCTCGGCTTGCTTGTCGCGCTCGCCGACCCAGGAGCACTCGGAGTTGTTCCTTTCCTGATCGTGTTGGCCGGGGTGGTCTACGGGCTTTTCCTCTTCGCCTCCGGCCCTCTCGCCCGACTTGTCGCTCGTGTGAGCTGGAGCGTCCGCTGGAAGTTGCTGACGGTCATCGGCGTAACCGGCGTCCTGCTGGTGGGCGTGAGCATCATCAATGTTACGGCGATGGACTACATGCACCAGGAGCTTCACAAGATTCAGGCGCTTGAAGGCACGGACCTGCCCGACGCGCTCGCTGCCGTCGATGAGCTCGAGAACGAGCAGCATGGGTTGCTCGGTTCTACTCCGATGTTGGGCTTTCTGGCGATCCCGATCATTCTGGGGCTTGGTGTTGCCGTTGGCTGGTCGGTGATCGGCCCTATGCGCAAGATGAGCGAGGCGATGGAGGCCATCGCATCGGGTGACTTCTCTCGGTCCGTCGAGGTCGAGAACAAGGACGAGTTGGGTGAGCTTGCGGGCCGGATCAACGGAACGGCGAGAAAGCTCGGCCAGCTCCAGGAAGCGACGCTGGCCGCCGAGCGAGCACGGGCGCTGCGGGACCGGGTCACGCAGGTGACGCTAGCGCAGGAGGAGGAGCGGCGGCGCATCTCGCGCGAGCTACACGACGGCCTCGGCCCGTCTCTGGCCGGAGTCGTGAACCGCCTGCGCGCCTGTCAGCAGACATTGCGGAGCGATCCCCAGCGCGCGGAGCGAGACCTGGAAGAGATCACGCTCGAGCTCAAAGGCAACATCCAGGATATCCGGCACCTCATCTACGACCTGCGCCCGCAGGCGCTCGATCAGCTTGGTTTGGTCGGCAGCGTGCGGCAGCAAATGGAACGGCTCAGCGGGGAGACGGGTGTTCGGACGTTCGCGAGTATCTCGGACGACCTGAGCCTTGACCCCCTGCTCGAGGCGACGATTTTTCGGATCGTGCAAGAGTGTCTGAGCAACGTTCGCCAGCACTCTGGCGCGACGCAGGTTGACGTTACGTTGCAGAGGACGGACGCGGGGCTGGAGCTGGCCGTCCAGGACGACGGCTGTGGCTTCGATCCTGACGGCGCGAGAAACGGCGCGGCGTGGGAAGGCGTTGGTCTGGTGAGCATGCGGGAGCGCGCCGATCTGGTGGGCGGACGCCTGACCGTGAGAAGCTCGCCCGGTGAGGGATGCAGGGTCCGGCTCTGGGTGCCGGCGAAGGAGGTGCCACTTGGAGCGTATTCGAGTACTGCTGGCTGACGATCACACGCTCTTCCGCAAAGGCATCCGCACGATCCTAGACCAGATGCCGGATGTGGAGGTGGCGGGCGAGGCGGCGAACGGCCAGGAGGCGGTAGACCTGGCGCGGGAGCTCCTGCCCGACGTCATCCTGATGGACATCAAGATGCCATTGCTGAGCGGAATCGAGGCAACGCGCAGTGTCGTGAAGGAAAACCCGCACATCGGGGTCATCCTCGTGACGATGTTCGACGACCCGGAGTCGGCGTTCGCCGGCATGCGCGCCGGCGCGCGGGGCTACGTGCTGAAGGAGGCCGAACCGGAAGAGCTGCGGCGGGCGATCGATGCGGCGCAGCGCGGCGAGGTGATGTTGTGTCCCATCATCGCCAAGAAGGTGCTGGAGCACGTCGGGAGCCAAACGAAGCCCCGCGAACCGGGGCTGCCCTACGAACAGCTCACCCAGCGGGAGCTCGGAGTGCTCCAGCTCGCGGCAGAGGGTCTCAGCAACAAGGAGATCGCGGGGCGGCTGGTGATCAGCGAGAAGACGGTGAAGAACCACATCGCCAACATCTTCTCGAAGCTCCAGGTGAACGACCGGACGCAGGCGGTCCTCTACGCGCTGCGGAAGGGGCTGGTCGCGATGGCGCCTGCGGATTCAGCGTAGGCGCACGCTCCTTAGAGCGCGTTCGCCAGGCGGTTCACGCGCGACTGCATGCCGGCGTAGTCGATGCGCGACTCGCCGCAGACGAGCGCCTCGCGGTCCGGCACGACCGCAGCGCTGATGGTGAGAAACTCAGCAGTGTTCACTCGATGGCCCCCGCACTTTCATTCTGAGCCCTTCGGCTTCGCTCAGGGTAAACTCCGCGAAGAATCTGGCCCTTTGGCGAGGCGTTGGTGCTCGAGGGGCCAGACCCTTCGCTTCGCTCAGGGTGACAGAAGGCTAATCTAGCGTATCTAGCGGAGCGGGGCAATCTCAGGAGCGAAGTCCTGCCCGGCGCAGCGAGCGCCCGGCGGCGCGAACCCGCAAACGTACTGGCTGGTGTCAACGCTGACCTGCCCGCCGACAACCGAGACGGCGTAGCGGTCCATGTTGCGCGGCGCGGGCCCGAACACCCGCGTGCCGTCCTTGTCGAACGTCGACCCGCCGCAGGGATCGCGGAACCAGCCTGTCCTCAACGCACCGCCGTTCTCGGGATCGGGCCAGGCGAACGTCGGCCGCCAGGGCACCGTGCAACCGTGGCCGGGCTCGCGCCAGGACAGCGCGACGAACTCCTTGTCGGTCAGCCGCACCAGGTAGAACTTGCCCGCAGCGACCTGCGCTACGCTGCCAACATCGTACTTGTCTACCGAGCCGAGCTCGAAGTGCGTCTTGACGGATCGCACGTGGGGCCAGGCGAAGATGAGAGCGCCAGCGATGCTCGCCAGCCCCAGCGCGAGCAGACCTACGAGGAGCAGCCTCGCTCCGCGATGCTGCAAATGCGCCGCCGGCCGCGCCATGACCGCCATAGCAACGCCATTTACTACGGCTCTCGAGTTAGTCGCTGGCAGGTTGCGGAACACGTAGCCGAGCCTTTCCAGGCTCGGCGCAAACTTGGCGGCGAGGCTCGAAAGCCTCGCCTACGTGGACACCAGGGGCACTGCCAGCAGCAGCCCCGCCAGCCTCGTCTCCAGCGCCAGGCCGTCGCGCAGCGACAGGTCCAGCCCGCGCACGATAGCCTCCTTCGCGTACGAGAGCGCCCGCGCCGGCCGCGATACGAGCGCGCGCGCCCACTCATCCGCGGCCGCATCGAGCTGCTCGCGCGGCACGACGCGATGCACCAGCTTGCGTCGATATGCCTCCTGCGCATCGATCGGATCGCCGCTCAGGATCATGTGCAGCGCCACGCCCGGCGCGATCATGCGCGGCAGCGTCTGCGTGCCGCCCGCCGACGGGATGTACCCGAGCGCCACCTCGGGCAGCCCGAAGAGCGCGTCGTCCGCGGCGACGCGCAGATCGCAGAGCAAGCTCAGCTCGCAGCCCGCGCCCAGCGCGTAGCCGTGCACCGCAGCGATCACCGGCTTCGGTAGATGGAGCAGCATGCCCCACAAGTCGCGCTCGCGCCGCGCGAGCCGCGCCTCCACGATCGACGGCGCCGTGCCGAACTCCGAGATGTCGGCGCCGGCGCAGAACGCGCGGCCCTCTCCGCGCACGATGAGCACGCGCGCGTCGGGGTCGTCGCGAAACGCATGCAGCGCCGACCACAGCTCGTCGCGCATGCGCAGGTTGACGGCGTTGAGCACATCGGGGCGGTTGAGCGTAAGGCGGACGATGCCGAGAGGATCTTTGTCGTAAAGAATGGTATCCATTAGTTCGAAGCTCGAGGCTCGAAGTTCGACTCCAGATCGCAGACGAAGGCGCCGTTGCGGCGGCGGATGCGCAGCGCGCCGTCGCGCTCGAGCCGCTCGCGCGCGAGGCGCAGGAACTCGGTGCGGACGGCCTGCTGCTCGTGCTTGGGCAGCAGCGCGGGCTCCCACTTCGGCCAGAGCGCTTCGATGTCAGCCGGGTCCGAGAGCACCATCTCGCCGCGCCACTCGCGCAGCTCGACCTTGGGGAAGTGGCGACCCACATGGGCGGCGCCGGGCTCGAAATCGAAGCGTAGGGCGACGTCGTGGTCAGGTTCCTCCCGGCCCAGCGCAAGGCGGATCGCTTCCGAGACGAGCTCGCCGCACTCGGCCTCGTGGTCAGCGGCGTTCGTCGCGGCGATGAGCCGGCCGCCCGGCCGCAGACAGCGCTTGATCTCGGCGAGCGTCGCGTCGATATCGCGCATGAAGTACAGCGTCCAGCACGTGACGACGACGTCGAACGCGCCGGCGCGGAACGGCAGGCGCTCCATGTCGCCGAGCAGCACGCGCACGTGGTCGCCGTACAGCTCGTGGGCGCGGCGCGCAAAGCCCGGCGAGAGGTCGAGGCCGAAGAGATCGGCATACGATAGCTCGGCGCGCATGGCCTCGAGAAGCCAGCCGGGGCCGAAGCCGAGCTCGATGACGCGGCCGCCCGCGCCTGCCCGCTCGCGCACAGCATCGACGAGGCCGCGCACGACGATCGGCGGGTCGCTCGCGCAGCGCTCGACGAGGCTCATGCCACGCGAATTCCAGGCAGCGTCGGCAAAGCGCTCCTGGGCGACGGCTTTGGGATCGCGAACGCTCATACGCGCTCTCCGCCCCGGAGCGTGTGCGAACGGGCCGGAGAGAGCTGAAGCTCTGTCCCTACGAGGTGTTCGCTGCGTTCGAAACGCATTCTCAAGAGCTTGTCTCGCAGTGGCGCTTGATCGCCGCGAGCGAGGCGGCTACCGTCGCGCGCGCCTGCGGCCCGGAGCGCGTGCGAACGGGCCGGACAGAGCTGAAGCTCTTTCCCTACGAGGTGGTCGTTGATTTCGAAACGCATTCTCAAGAGCTTATCTCGCAGTGCTGTTTGATCGCCGCGAGCGAGGCGGTTACCGTCGCGCGCGCCTGCGGCCCGGCGTACAGCCGCTCGATGAGCCAACCGATCGGCGGGAGCGGCGCGCGCACGCGCATCTGCGCCGAGAGCCGACAGCCTGCATCGATCGCCTCCAGCGCGTACGTCTCATCGAACCACAGCGGGCCGAGCGTGATGATCGATCGCAGCGTGCGCTCCGGCACGACTTCCCGCGGCCGGTCGTGCAGCATGCGAAAGGGCCCGTTCGCGTAGCGCCAGCGCACGTGCTGACCGGGCTGCGGATAGTCCGCGGGCGCGTCGAGCGCTTCGACGACGCCACTGTCCCACTGCACCACCTCCACTGGATCGCAGAGCGCGCGCCACACGCGCGCCGGCGGCGCGGCGATGTCGACGGTAACCGTAAAGGAGTACATCTCACGACGAGGACAGAGCTAAAGCTCTGTCCCTACGAGGTCATCTCCCTTTGAACTTCGGCTCGCGCTTCTCCAGGAAGGCGCGCACGCCCTCGGCGCGATCTTCCGTCGTCTGCAGGATCACCGTCAGGTCCGTCTCGAACCGCAGCGCCTGGTCGAGTGGCTGCTCCAGGCCGCGGCGGACCGCCTCCTTCGCGTAGCGCAGCGCGAGCGGCCCGCGCGATGCTATGCGCAGCGCCAGCGCCTCGGCCTCCGCGAGCAGCCGGTCGCGCGGCACGACGGCGCTTACTAATCCGATCCGCAGCGCCTCCCGCGCATCAATCGCTTCGCCCAGAAGCACCAGGCGGAGCGCCGCGCCGCGCCCGACCAGGCGGGCCAGCCGCTGCGTGCCGCCGGCCATGGGCAAGAGACCGTGACCCGTCTCCGGCAGCGCGAAGCGCGCGCCCTCCGCCGCGATGCGCACGTCGCAGGCGAGCGCGAGCTCCAGCCCGGCGCTCACCGCGTCGCCGCCGATGGCGCAGATCACCGGCTGCGCGATCGACTCCAGTGACGAGAAGGGCGGCGACCGGCGGCGCCACTCCGCCGCGTCGAATACCTCCGGGCTCAGCTCGGATGCGTCCCAACCGTTCGAGAAGACATCGCCCTCCGCCGAGAGCAAGACCACGCGCGCGTCCTGATCGTCATTGATCACGCCGCAGGCTTCGTCCAGCTCTTCGAGGAAGAGACGGTCGATCGGGTTGCCGGCCTTCGCGCGCACGAGGCGCAGCAAGGCGATGGGCCCTTGCGTTTCAAGCGTGAGCGTTCGGTACGACACAGCGCTGTGAGAGTACCAAAGTGTAGGGGCGACCGTCTGGCCGCCCTGAGCGAGCGACTATGGCGCAGGCGCGCTTACGGAGAGCTTGGGGTCGTTGGGCCGGGAGATATCGATGCGCAGCTCCCAGTTGGTGGGAGCCTTCAGGCCCAGGTCGTGCAGGATCTGCAGGTCGGCCGTTACGGTCCCGGACGCGACGAGCCGCACCGGCCACTCGCCGTTCTCGGCCAGCCACAGGTCCCAGTGGAGGTCCTGCACCTGCTGGAAAATCTGCTGGTCGGCCAGGAAGGAACGGAAGTACTGCTCGCCTTCCGGCCCGACCTGGTAGTGAAGCGAGCGGATGTCGTTCACGAACTCGGGCGTGCCGGGCAGCCGCTGGACAGCGACCCGGACGCTCGCCCACTGGTCGCCGCCCAGGAAGTTCGGCCGGATAGGCGAGAACGCCGTCGCGAAGAGCGCCTGCGCCTGCGTGTCGGTGACCGAGGCGGGCCGCCAGGCCTGTTCGCCCTGCCGGAGCCAGATCCTATCGCCGATCACAACCGCGCTCTGACGGATGTCGCCGCCCTGGATCTGCGTCCGGTACGTGAAGGCATGCCGGTCGGGCGATTGGAAGTCGCCCTCGGTGGAGATGGCGATCTGGGCCGGCTTCCCGTCCGACCCGGCGCCATTCAGGGTGAGCGAAGCGAGGTAGTGGTAACGCTGCAGCGCCAGCAGGCTGCTCGGCTCGACGCTGGGCGCAGACCGCGTAACGGTAGCCACACGAGCGCTCCCCTGCCCGCCGCAGGCGACAAGGCCTAAGGCTAGCAGAAGGCCGCCCAAGGCGGCCGTTCGACATCCAACGAAGCGGGCGCTTCCCCTCGCCAATCCCACCTCCCAATGATAGCCAAACGCCTTCGCCTGGCAGGTCTTTCAATCTTATGTAAATCTGGGATATTTCGCCGCCGTCAGATTCGACTGGCGCGCCGTTGACCCGCCGCGAGGGCACGGCTATCTTGAGGCCACAGCCCTTCCAGTTCTGGAGGACCGCCCCGTGGCCCCACCCCGCACCCATCGATTGGGCAACCTCGACCTGCAGATCCTCAGCGACGGCACCTACTATCAGGACGCCGGCGCCGTCTTCGGCATCGTGCCGCGGGTGATGTGGGAGCGCATCGTCCATCCCCCGCTCGACGACCAGTACCGCATGCCGCTGGGGCTGAACAGCCTCCTCGTCCGCTCCCACGATAAGCTCGTGCTCATCGAGACCGGCGTCGGCGACAAGGAGGGCCATCGACGGCAGGCCTCGCCGGCGGCAGAAGGCACCCTGATGGGCGAGCTGGCAGCGCTCGGCGTGCGGCCGGACGAGATCGATGTCGTGATCAACACGCACCTCCACGCCGACCACTGCGGCTGGAACACAAAAGCCGCCGAGGACGGCCGCGCCGTCCCCACCTTCCCGAAAGCGCGCTATCTCATCCAGCGCGGCGAATGGGAAGCCGCCACGCAGCCGAACGAGCGGACGCGCGCGACCTACCTCCCCGAGAACCTCCTGCCGCTGGAAGAGGCCGGCGTGCTCGAGCTCATCGACGGCGAGTACAGCGTGACGCCGGAGATCACCGTCATCGATACGCGCGGCCACACCGAGGACCACGCGTCGATCGTGCTCTCATCTGCAGGCGAGACGGCGATCTACATCGGCGACATGGTCCAGCACCACGTCCAGCTCGAGCGCACGGCGTGGGTCTCCTCGTTCGATCTGCTGCCGCTGGTCTCGATGGAGACCAAGAAACGCATCGTGGAGCGCGCGGTGCGCGAGCGTGCGCTGATCATCAGCGTCCATGAGCCCTTCCCCGGCCTCGGCCGCATGACGATGACCGAGGACGGCAAGAAGCGCTGGGAGCCGCTGACCTAAGTCGAGTGTAGGGTCACGTGAAAGCCTTATGGGTTTGTTCACTGTTCACCGTCCTAGCCGTGGCATCAGCAGTCGCATGCGATCCCACTCAAAGTCTCAAGTTCGTGAACGCCAGTAACCAACAAGTCTCAATAGCGTATGCTGTTGACGGAAACCCGCGTCAACCGTTCGATCTTGAGCCTGGAGATACGGCCCAGCGCGAGGGCGTGCTGTATTGGAAGGGTCGTACGCTCGCCGTAACTGCAACATCCTCTGACGGCGAGGTTTTGTTAAACGAAGATTTCAATTATGACCAACTGAAGGGCCTGAACTTTACTGTGACTGTAACTGGTTCTCCATGACCACCACGGCCCTCCGCCAGCTCCCGCTCATCGAGCAGCACCGCGCGTTCGGCGCGCGCTTCGCGCCGTTCGCCGGCTGGGAGATGCCCATCCAGTACACGGGCATCGTCGAGGAGCACAAGGCGGTGCGCGAGCGCGCCGGCGTGTTCGACGTCTCGCACATGGGACGCGTGTTCGTCGTCGGCATGGACGCTGCGCGCCTGCTCCGTCGCGGCGTTACGTACAAGGTCGATCAGCTCGCGGAGGGCGAGGCGCACTACGCGCTCATGTGCGACGCCAGCGGCGGCATCGAAGACGATGTCTTCGTCTACCGCCTCGACGACCAGCGCTTCCTCGTCGTCAACAACGCTTCGAACGCCGATCTCGGCCGCGACCGCATCGCCGCTGCGCTCGAACCGGGCGCGGACGCCGAGCTGCTCGATCGCACCGCGTCGACCGTCATGCTCGCGCTCCAGGGCCCTGACGCGCCGGCGTTCCTGGCGCGCGTCATCGGCGCGGAGGTGCCGAACACGCTGCCGAAGCGCCGCTGCACGGAGCTGGAGTTCATGGGCTACAAGCTCTTCGTCTCGCGGACGGGCTACACGGGCGAGGACGGCTTCGAGCTCGTCACGTCGGTCGAGGCCGGCGCGCATCTGCTCACGCAGCTCGCGCGGCAGGGCGTGGTGCCCTGCGGTCTCGGCGCGCGCGATACGCTCCGGCTGGAGGCGGCGCTGCCGCTCTACGGCAACGACATCGATACGACGACGAACCCCTTCGAGGCCGGGCTCGGCTTCGCCGTCACGCTCGACGACGACGCCGAGTTCCCGGGCCGCGACGCGCTCGTCGCGGCGAAGGCCGCCGGCGTGTCGCGCAAGCTCTGCTGCCTGCGCGCGATCGATCGCGGCGTGATGCGCCACGGTTATGTCGTATTGCACGGCGGCGAGGCGGTGGCTACAGTGACCTCCGGTGGCTTCTCTCCTATGCTCGAGGCCAGCATCGGCATGGCGTACCTGCCGGTCGCACTCGCGCGCGAGGGGACGGAGCTGCAGGTCGACGTGCGCGGCAAACCGCTGCGCGTCGTCGTCGTGAAGCGCCCGTTCTACAGGACGAAGGCGTCGTAGCTGCAGGGCTCCAGCCCTGCCATGCACGGGGCAGACCTACATCGTAGCTGCAGGGCTTTAGCCCTGCGCAGCATCGGGCAGACCTGAAGGTCTACAGCTACAAACTGAGAGTGACAAGGCCGAAGATGAACTTCCCTTCCGATCTGAAGTACACCAAAGAGCACGAGTGGGTGCGCGTCGACGGCGACGAGGGCGTCGTCGGCATCACCGACTACGCGCAGGACCAGCTCGGCGACATCGTCTAC
>CAYQLM010000093.1:0-11867 GCA_964418365.1 uncultured Dehalococcoidia bacterium | reverse complement strand
GCCTTGCGGCACATGATCCTAAATCATGCTCGTCTGCCAATTCCGACACTTCCCCATAGCGGCAAGGAGCGACTGGTTGGCGCCGCTCCTTTGCCCAGCCATCACGCGAGATCACTGCTTGGTGAGCCGCGGAGGACTCGAACCTCCAACCAGCTGATTAAGAGTCAGCTGCTCTACCATTGAGCTAGCGGCCCAAAGCGGCGCGAGTATAGCATGGTGCTTTTGGCTCCTGCAAGCGCCATGGACTCAGTATAGCGCTCGAGCGGCGGTGGCCGGACGCGGTGCTCTGGGAAGCGGAGAGGTGGTGGGCGGTACTTCCGCTTGGTGGGCGGTACTTCCGCCATGGGCGGACACGCCTTCGGCATGGGACTCTGAACAGGCAGCTACTGGTCGTTTGGCAGCATCTTGAGTTCCTGTCTGCCGGCGCCACTTTTCAGGAACTTCTCGCGCCTCATAGCTTCGCCCTTTTCAGCGAATGTCTCCACATGTAGGAGCTCGAAGGGGCCGTTTTGGCTAGTCCAGCGGCTGCGACCGCTGTTGTGTTGCCGGCGTCTTATAGTGACGGCTTGACCCGTGCATCCGACGTAGCGCTTCCCATTTCGCAAACTGCGCACGACGTAGACGCTCCACATTACGAGAAGGCCGCGGGAACGGCGTATGGTGGGCGGTACTGGATTTGAACCAGTGACCTCTGCGATGTCAACGCAGCGCTCTAACCGGGCTGAGCTAACCGCCCCGGGCGCATGGTCATGCTAACAGAGCCCTCGAAAGGGCGTCAACGAGTCGTGGCGCCGCCGATCGTGCTGCTGGTATATTGTCGGCGCAGCAGCGAAGAAGAGGACGAGTCGTGGACTCGAGGGTGACAGAGAGGGAGCCGGAGCGCTGGGAGGCTCCTCACCGCAGCGGCCGCGAACACCACCTCGGAGCTGGGCCGGCGAACCGAGAGCAGTAGCCGGCTCCGGAGGCCCCGTTACCGGCCGAACGAAGGGTGGCGTTCGCTCCCTCACCCCTGACCCCTCTCCCTCAGAGAGGGAGAGGGGAGATTAGAGAGGAGCGCCGCCGAACGAGGGTGGAACCACGTGAGTCAGACCTCCCGTCCCTCGACGGGAGGTCTTTCTGTTGGAGAACGATGAAGCGTTTGTTGACTGCGGTGCGCTGGTATTTCTTGCCAGGAGTCGAGATGGCCCAAGAGGTCACGAGGTCAGGCCGAAACCTCCGCGAGCACGCGTGATGCGCTCGGCGATCAGCGGTGCTGTCCCTCGTCTACTCGTGTTTGGTTTCTTAGTCTGGAGTATCGTGGCCGGCAATTGGTACATCGCGGCAGTGTTCGCCGGTCTAACCGTTGCGTTGGGTCTGCAAGCATGGCTGATTACGCGTTTGATGTTGAAACGTCTGGGAGGTACACATGCTCGATCAGATGTCTAAGGACGATCGTCTCTATCGCATGCGGCACTCCGCCGCGCACATCATGGCCGAGGCCGTGCTCGAGATCTTTCCCGGCGCGCAGTTCGCCATCGGCCCGCCGATCGATACCGGCTTCTACTACGACTTCATGCTGCCGCGCCCGCTCACGGAGGAGGACCTCGACGTGATCGACCAGCGCATGCGGCGCACGATCAAGGCAAACCATGAGTTCGTCCACGACGAGATTGGCAAGGACGAAGGCCGCCGCATGTTCGCCGACCAGCCCTACAAGGTGGAGCTGATCGACGGCATCGAGGACGCGCGCGTCAGCCTGTACAAGCACGGCGAGTTCACCGATCTCTGCGAGGGCCCGCACGTGGAGCGCACCGGCCAGATCGGCGCGTTCAAGCTGATGAGCATCGCCGGCGCGTACTGGCGCGGCGACGAGCACAACCCGATGCTCCAGCGCATCTACGGCGCGCTCTACGAGACGCAGCAGGAGCTGGACGAGTACCTTGCGCGCGTCGAGGAGATGGCAAAGCGCGACCACCGGCGCCTGGGCCGTGAGCTCGATCTCTTCTCGTTCCACGAAGAGTACGGCCCCGGGCTCGTCTACTGGCACCCGAAGGGTGGCCGCCTGCGCACCGTCATCGAAGACTTCTGGCGGCAGGAGCACTTCCGCGGCGGCTACGACGTCGTCTACACGCCGCACATCGGCAAGAGCACGCTCTGGAGCACCAGCGGCCACCTGGACTTCTACGCCGAGAACATGTACTCGCCCATGGACATCGACGGGCAGGACTACTACGTCAAGCCGATGAACTGTCCGTTCCACATTCAGATCTTCAAGAGTCAGACCCGCTCCTACCGCGACCTACCGATCCGCATGGCTGAGCTAGGCACCGTCTACCGCTACGAGCGGTCGGGCGTGCTGCACGGCTTGCTGCGCGTGCGCGGCTTCACCCAGGACGACGCGCACATCTTCTGCACGCCCGAACAGGTGGGCGAGGAGATCGGCCGGGCGCTGGACTTCATGATGTTCTTCCTCAAGGCTTTCGGGTTCGAGGACTACCACGTCTACCTGGCCACCGCCCCCGCGCACTATGCCGGCTCGCGCGAGGACTGGGATATGGCAGAGCAGGTGCTCAAGGACCAAGTCGAGCAGCATGCACTGCCCTACGAAATCGACGAGGGCGGCGCGGTGTTTTACGGCCCGAAGGTCGACGTCAAGATGGTCGACCTGCTGGGCCGCGAGTGGCAGTGCACGACGGTGCAGTTCGACTTCAACCTGCCGGAGCGCTTCGACGTGAGCTACATCGGCGAGGACGGGCGCGAGCACCGGCCCTTCATGGTGCACCGCGCGCTGCTGGGATCGATCGAGCGCTTTGTCGGCGTGCTCATCGAGCACTATGGCGGCGCCTTCCCGCTCTGGCTGGCGCCCGTGCAGGCGATGGTGATCCCGATCGCCGACCGCCACATCGAGTACGCGCACCAGGTCGTCAACGATCTGCGCGCCGAGGGCCTGCGCGTGGAGATGGACGCCCGCGGCGAGCGCATGCAGGCGAAGATCCGCGACGCCCAGCTCCAGAAGGTCCCTTACATGCTGATCGTCGGCGACCGCGAACAGGAGGCCGGCGCCGCCGCCGTGCGCCAGCGCGATGGCTCCGATCTCGGCGCGCTGCCGATCTTCCAGATCATCGACCGGCTCAAGGACGAGATCGCCACGAAGGGCAACCCGACGGACTAGGATAGGTACCATGGTCGATACAGGCTTGCTGGGAAAGGTTGTCCTGGTCACCGGCGCCAACCGCGGGATCGGGGCAGCCACGGCAAAGGCGTTCGCGGCTGAGGGCGCGCGCGTGTTTATTGCGTTCCTAGGCCCTCCCCCTGGCAGCGACGTAGTAGAGTCGATTCGAAGCTCGGGAGGCGTGGCGGATTCGTGGGAGGCGGACTTGGCTGACCCAGCCACCGTGCCAGCGCTCTTCGATCGAGCGGAGGCTGAATTTGGAGCTGTGGATGTGCTCGTGAACAACGCGGCCTCGTGGCGGGCCGACACGTTCCTGCCGCCGGAATCCTCCGATCACGACTGGCGTGGGCGTCCCCTCCAAACCATCACGACAGAGAGCCACGACTTGCATTTTGCCGTCAACAGTCGCGCTGTTGCGCTGCTCATGGCCGAGTACGCCGGCCGGCACGCCGAGCGCGGCGCGACCTGGGGCCGGATAATCAACGTTAGTACGGACGGCGCGCCCGGCTTCAGCGGGGAGATCTCTTACGGCGCCAGCAAGAATGCCCTAGAAAGCTACAGTCGCGCGGCGGCGGCGGAGCTTGCACGGTTCGGCATCACGGTGAACATCGTTTCGCCAGGGCCGATCCAGACTGGCTCCTTAACCCAAGACCAGGAACAGCAGCTCATCCCTACGATCCCACTAGGACGTGTCGGCCAACCTGAGGACGTGGCTGACGTGATCGTCTTTCTCGCTTCGGACCAAGCGCGCTGGCTGACCGGCCAGACGCTCTACGTCGGGGGCGGGCACGAGATGCGATGACGGCGGAGGCGAACGACGTCCCGGGCTGTTTGGCCTGCGACCTGACGCGCGGGCGGCATGATCTGCCTGGTGGCCGCATCCACGCGACCGGCCACTGGGTGGTAGAGCACTGCATCGGTCCGCTGGGCGTAGGAACGGTCATCGTGAAGCCGTTGCGGCACTGCTTACACGTCTGGGACCTGACGACGCCGAGACGGCGGAGCTGGGGCCGCTGCTGCGCAAGGTGAGCGTCGCTCTTCACGAGCTGCTGTCTCCCGATCAGGAGTACGTCTGCCTGTGGTCGCACGCCGGATGGGAGCCAGTCCACATTCACTTCGTGCTCCAGCCATCATGGAATAGCCTGCGGGAGCAGTACGAGCACCCCGGCCCCTGCCTGCAGCGAGACATGC
Organism: uncultured Dehalococcoidia bacterium; assembly: GCA_964418365.1. GTDB lineage: Bacteria > Chloroflexota > Dehalococcoidia > DSTF01 > RBG-16-68-14 > JBBDXS01. Next base: position 7,525 of record CAYQLM010000093.1, on the reverse strand, counting down.
TCCACGCCGACGCGCTGCCGCCGCGCCAAGAGGTGGAGGCGTTCGCAGCCAGGATGAGGGATCGCTTCTCGCGGAGGTAGGAAGCGCTGACCGGCATCCTGCCCCTGCGCGCCGTTCCTTGCCGCTCGTTCGAGGAGCGTGGTACCGTCCCGTTCGCGACGTTATGTTCAAGAAGATCCTGATCGCAAATAGAGGCGAGATCGCCATTCGGGTGATGCGCACCTGTCGCGAGCTGGGCATCGCGACGGTCGCCGTCTACTCGGACGTCGATCGCAATGCGCTGCACGTCCGTTACGCGGACGAGGCGTATCTTCTGGGCCCGGGCCCACCCCGCGAGAGCTATCTCAACATCAAGAAGATCATGGAGGTGCTGAAGGCCTCGAAGGCCCAGGCGCTGCATCCCGGCTACGGCTTTCTATCGGAGAACCCGGAGTTCGCCGAGGCCTGCGCCAAGGCCAAGAAGGTCTTCATCGGACCATCACCCGAGGCGATGCGGCTGCTGGGCGACAAGGTCTCGGCGAAGCGGTGCGTGCGAGGCGCCGGCGTGCCGCTCGTGCCCGGCACCGACCACGAGGTCGACGCCGAAGAGGCGGCGCGCGTCGCGAACGAGATCGGCTTCCCGGTGATGATCAAGGCCGCGGCCGGCGGGGGCGGCAGGGGCATCCGCCTCGTCACCGAGCCGTCGCAGATCGAGAACGCCGTGCGCGTCGCGTCGAGCGAGGCGACGGCGGCGTTCGGCAACGGCGCCCTCTTCGTCGAGAAGTACCTGTCGCCGGTTCGTCACGTCGAAGTGCAGATCATCGCCGATAGCCACGGCAACGCCGTCGCGTTAGGCGAACGCGAGTGCTCGATCCAGCGCCGCCACCAGAAGCTCGTCGAGGAGACGCCATCGGTCGCGGTCGATCCCGATCTGCGGCAGCGGATGTGGGATGCGGCCGTCGCGGCGGCGAAAGCGTCGAACTACACAAACGCTGGCACGGTCGAGTTCCTGCTCGATAAGGACAAGAACTTCTACTTCCTCGAAGTGAACACGCGGCTGCAGGTGGAGCACCCGGTGACCGAGGCCTGCACCGGCCTTGATCTCGTCGCGGACCAGATCCGCATCGCTGCGGGCGAGAAGCTTTCGTACACGCAATCGGACATCGCGCCGAAGGGCCACGCGATCGAATGCCGGATCTCGGCGGAGGACCCGTACAACAACTTCCTGCCGTCGCTGGGGCGCATCGATTGGGTGGAGGAGCCCGCGGGCCCGGGCGTCCGCGTCGATAGCTGCCTCTACAGCGGCGTCGAGATCCCGTACCACTACGACCCGATGCTGGCGAAGGTGATCTGCTGGGGCCCGACACGAGACATGGCGATCCAGCGCATGCTGCGCGCGCTGCGCGAGTACGTCATCGTCGGCATACAGGCGAACATTCCATTCCACCTCCAGCTCCTCAACGACAAGCGCTTCCGCGACGGCGAGTTCCACACGGGCTGGCTCGAGGAGTCGTTCATCATGGAGCCGGCGGACGGCCACCCCGATGAGCAGGCCGCACTCCTCATCGCGGCGGTGCTCGCGCACCACAAGCGGCGGCGGCCGATGGCGGTCGAGTCGTCGCAGCCATCGAATGGCAGCGGCTGGCGCTCGGCCGGCCGTGATCGTGAGCGCGAGGTGCGCATGCAGGCGCAGAGGCGCGGATGGCAACATACCAGCTAACGCTCAACGAGCAGCAGCACGAGCTTGAGGTCGAGGAGCAGGACGGCGCGCTCCGTGTGCGCCTCGGCGACAAGTGGCATCCGATCGAGATCGAACGTATTGGCGACACGGCGCGCTACTCGGTGCTGCTCGACAAACGTCCGATTGACGTCTTCGCTGAGGAGAGTCCCCAGGGCTTCCACATCGTCATCGGCGCGCGCACGTTCGCGATCACCACGCCTGGTCCGCGCGGACGTCGCGCGGGCGGCCCGGCGGACATGGAGACGACAACGGACACAGGCGAGTGGGTGCTCACCTCGCCGATGGCCGGCGTGATCCAGGAAGTGCGCGTGCAGCCCGGCGATGAGGTCGAGCAGCGGCAGGTGGTGATCGTGATCGAGGCGATGAAGATGCAGAACGACCTCCACGTCCGTCGCGCAGGGACGGTGAAGGCCGTCTACGTCTCGGTGGGCCAGCGGGTGGACCAGGGCGCTCCGCTCCTGGTGCTGCTATAGAGGAACACATGGTACGACTCGCGCTGGCGGTTTTTCTGTTCGCGACGCTCTATATCGCTGCGGGCGAGGTCGTCTATTTGAACGACGTTCACCGCCACTGGTGCGACGTAGACTTTGACTGAGTATCGGCTGGATGGATGGCCCTAATCTGGCCGTTGAGACTGCTTGCCGGAGACGCGATCTGTGATTAGGCCATCGCCTTCCGTTACGTTGACGAGGCCGGCGAAGCTCCGCTATAGTGGGGGCCTGATAGATATGCCAAAGTTTGGATTCAGCGCGAGGGTGCCAGGATAGCACGCGAACTTCGGCGGAATGAGCGCATCCGCTCCCGAGAGGTCCTGGTCATCGGGGAAGATGGCGAACGCCTGGGCGTGATTCCGCTCGCCGAGGCGCTGCAGGCGGCGCGCGAGCGCGATCTGGACCTGGTGGAGGTGTCGCCGAACTCGGTGCCCCCCGTCTGCCGGATCCTGGACTACGGCAAGTTCATGTACGACCAGGCGAAGAAGGAGCGGATCACCAGCCGCCAGCAGCACCACATTGACTTGCGGGAAGTACGCTTCAAAGTGAAGATCAGCGATCACGATCTGGACATGAAGGTGAAGCGAGCTGAACGGTTCCTTTCGGAAGGCGATAAGGTGAAGATGTCCGTGATGTTCCGCGGGCGCGAGATCGTCCACCCTGAGTTGGGCCGCCAGCTGCTCGAGCGCGCTCGAACGTACTTGGAGCAGATCGCCAACGTCGAGAAGCCGCCAACGATGGAGGGGCGCTTCATGAACATGATCCTGGGCCCTCTGACCGCCCAGCAGCGTCCGAAGAAGGAAACGCCGCGGCCGCAAGAAGCGCCCGTCGCTTCGGAGGGATGACATCGTGCCGAAGATGAAGACGCACAAGGGCGCGCAGGCGCGCATTAGCATCACAGGCAAGGGCAAGCTCATGCGCCGCAAGATCGGCGTCAACAACTTCCGGCGGAAGAAGCACAACCGCTCGACCGGCCTCTTCGATGAGATGATCGAGGTCAACCCGACCGTGCGGAAACGCCTCCGCCGGCTGCTGCCCTACGGGAGATAAGCGATGAGCAGGGTAAAACGCGGCGTCACCGCGCGAAAGCGCCACAAGAAGATCATCGCGCTGGCCAAGGGGCATCGCGGGCCGAGGAAGAAGCTCTTCCGCCGCGCGAACGAATCGGTCCTGCACGCGCTACGCTACGCCTACCGTGACCGGCGCGACCGAAAGGGCCAGTTCCGCCGGCTGTGGATCTTGCGCATCAACGCCGCCGCGCGCGAGAACGGCCTCACCTACGGCAAGCTCATCGATGGGCTGAACAAGGCGTCCATCGGCGTCGACCGCAAGATCCTGGCCGATATGGCCGTCCGCGATCCTGCCACCTTCGGCGCCGTCGCCTCCCAGGCGAAGGCCGCGCTCGGCATGGCGTAAGCCGGCGACCGGAGGTCACCGAAGCGTGGCTCGAGGTCTGCTGGATTCCACGTAACTAACGCTCTAGGGCATCAATTTACCATCAGGGGAAGTCACCTCATTGTGGCCACGGAGTTACTTGTCTATGGCGATGAGAGCGGAATAGATCAGTCGCCATACTGTGTGGTAGCTGGGTGGATCGGTTCTCCTCGGCGCTGGGATAGTTTCAACCTGGCATGGCGCGAAGTTCTCGTTGATGCCGGAGTCTCGGAGTTTAAGTCCAAGCAATTCTTTGGACGCCACGCCGCCGCTAAGAGTGGAACGCGAAACCCTTTCCGAGATTGGCCCAGAGACAAGGCAAATGACTTTCTAGCGGCGCTAATCCAGGTTGTCCACGATCATTATCCGAGAATCACACCGATCGGCTGCGTCCTGGATGTCGAGGCGTTCATGTCATTCTCGTGGGGTGAACGCAATTTCATCACAGGTGCTTCTTGGGACAACGAGAGGAAAAGGTTTGTCGGGCAAGGCGCGCCAACGCGCGTGTATCCGCTCCCGTTCCACAGTATGGTGGGCGAGGCCCTTGAGCTCGCGAAACCTGCTGACTGCAAGGTCCACTTTGTGATGGATGAGCAGAAAGTCCTTCTGCATGGTGTCCAGAGAATCTACGCAAGAACCAGAACTCTAGAAACAATCCCAAAGGAACTGCGAGCTAAGATAGGCGACCTTACGTCAGCACGGAGCCATGAGAAGGAAGGCATTCAGGCTGCCGATTTGTTGGCCTATTGCTGGCATGGCTGGTACCAGCGCCGTCAACTAAGGGGTGAGGGTGTACGAGCCCTCTTTAGGCTCCTCGATAGACACCGGCGCGAGATGGGCGTGGCGAGAAGAATGGGCATTCAGCGCGTGTTGAACAAGGCACTAAAGCCGGAAGATCGAGAGATTCTCAGGGCTCTGAAAGGTCCCATCAAGCGGAAGATGACCAAATAACTGTGACGGAGGGCTGGGTCGCAAACCGCCCCTAAATCCCTAGCCGCGCAGCTCTGCGCCAGCTTCGTTCTTCAGGCGCGCGAGGATGGCTCGCTGCGCCTTCGCGACGTCGTCGTCCGTCAGCGTGCGCTCCGGCGACTGGTACGTTACCGAGAAGGCGAGCGACTTCTTGCCGGCCGGGATGCGATCGCCCTCGTAGACATCGAAGACCTGCGCGGCGACGACGAGCTCGTGCTGCGCGATGATCGATCGCACGCGCTCTGCCGCGAGTTGTTTGTCCACCACCAACGCGATGTCCTGGACGACCGGCGGGAAGCGCGAGACCGACGCGACGCGGCGCACCGGGCTGACGAACGGCAACAGCTCATCGACGACCAGCTCGAAGAGGTAGACCTCGCTATCGATGTCGAAGTGCGCGGCCACGCGCGCGTGCACCTGGCCGATCGTGCCTGCGCGGCGGCCATCGATCGTGATCTCTGCCGTGCGGCCCGGCACGAGCCCGTACGCCGTCGATTCCTGGAACGCCGCCGAGAGGCCGATCGTATGTAGCGCAGCCTCCACGTAGCCCTTCGCGTCGAAGATGTCGACAGGCTCATCTGACGCATGCCCCCAGCGGTCTTCCCGCCGGCCGGCGACGACGCCCGTGATGTGCTCCTGCTCCTGGGGCGGGCTGCCGGGCTCGGTGAGGAACGCGCGCGCCGCCTCGAATAGCGCGATCTCGCCTTCGTGCTGGCGGATGTTCGCCGCGAGCGTTTGCAGCAGGCTCGCGCGCAGCACCGGCCGCAGGTACTCATGGTCAGCGCTAACGGGATAGACCACGCGCATCGGCGGGTACGTCGCGAGCTCCTCCGGCGCAACGACCTGCTGCAACGCGTCGAGCGTGGTCAGCGAGTACGTGATCACTTCCTGCATGCCGGCCGCGGCGAGCGCGTCGCGCAGGCGTTCGCGCAGCTCGCGGCGCGGCTGCGGCTCCTGCGCCGGGATCTCGCCGCCCAGGCCCTTCGTCGGGATCTGCTCGTAACCGACGATGCGCGCGACTTCCTCCGCCACGTCGTCGGGGATGTGCACGTCGGTGCGCCAGTAGGGCACGCGCACGTGATAGCTGTCCGGCGGCTCCCACAGGCAGCCGAGGCCGAGCGACGTGAGCGCGTGTCGCACGGAGGACGTTGACAGGTCGATGCCGAGCACCTGCTGCAGCCGCTTGCGCGTGACGTCCACGCGCACCTCCTGCCAGGGCTCCGGGTACACATCGACGAAGCCGTGCAGCGCGCGCCCGCCGGCGATCTCGACGAGCAGCTTCGCCGCGCGCCGGGCCGCGACCAGCGCCAGCTCGGGATGGAGTGTCTTCTCGAACCGCGTGGACGCTTCGCTGCGGAGCTTGAACCGCGCCGCCGAACGGCGGATGCTCACCGGATGGAACGTAGCCGACTCGAGCAGGATCGTTGTCGTGTTCTCGCGCACCTCCGAGTTCTCGCCGCCCATGACGCCCGCAATCGCCACCGGCGCCTTCGCGTCGGCGATGACGAGCGTCTCCGGCGTCAGCGCGCGCTCGACGCCGTCGAGCGTGGTCATGCGCTCGTTCTCGCGCGCGCGCCGGACGACGATCTTGCCGCCGCTCAGCTTCGTGTAGTCGAAGGCGTGGAGCGGCTGGCCCAGCTCCAGCATGACGTAGTTCGTGATATCGACGATGTTGTTGATCGGGCGCATGCCCGCTGCGAGTAGTCGCTGCTGCATCCAGCTTGGCGACGGGCCTATCTTCACGTCCTCGATCACGGCCGCGACATAGCGGAAGCAGAGATCGGGGTCCGCGATCTCCACCGACGCCTTTTCGGCCACGGGCGAATCACTCTCTTCGAAGGTGTGGCTCGGCTCTCGCAGCGTGACGCTGGTGAGCGCCGCCACCTCGCGCGCGACGCCGACCATCGCGAGGCCGTCAGGCCGGTTCGGCTTGAGATCGATGTTCAAGATCGCATCGCCCAGGTACTGCGCGAGCGGCGTGCCGACGGGCGCATCGTCCGGCAGCACAAGGATGCCCTCGTGCTCGTCGGAGAGGCCCAGCTCGCGTTCGGAGCAGACCATGCCCGCCGACTCGACGCCGCGGATCTTCGCCGGCTTCAGCTCCGCCGGCTTGCCCGTGTGGCCATCGATGAGCTTCGCGCCCGCGCGCGCGAACGCGATCTTCTGCCCCGCGGCGACGTTCGGCGCGCCGCAGGCGACGGTCATCGACTGCTCGGCGCCGTAATCGACGGTGGCGAGGCGGAGGCGGTCGGCGTTGGGATGCCGATCGACGGCGAGTACGCGGCCGATCGTGATCAGCTGCTCGTCCCACTCTCCCCCTACCCGCTCGACGTTCTCGACCTCGAGCCCGGCCATGGTGAGCTTATGCGCCAGCTCCTTGGGCGGGAGCGTCACATCGACGTACTCAGCGAGCCACTTAAGAGAGACGCGCACGGCCGGTCAGAACTGCTCCAAGAAACGCAGGTCGTTCGCGTAGAAGCTGCGGATGTCGTCGATGCCGTGCTGGAGCATGCAGATCCGTTCTACTCCCGGCCCCGCGGCAAAGCCGGTGTAGCGATCGCTGTCATAGCCCATGTTCGACAGGATCTCGGGGTGCACCATGCCCGCCCCCAGGATCTCGATCCAGCCCTCGTTCCGGCAGGTGCGGCAGCCGCGGCCGCCGCAGATGAAGCAATCGATCGCCATGTCCACGCCCGGCTCGACGAATGGGAAGTAGTCGCAGCGGAAGCGGACCTTTCGCTCCTGTCCGAACATTCGCTTGGCGAACTCGAAGAGCGTGCCCTTGAGATCGGCCATGCTGATCCCCTCGTCCACCGCCAGCAGCTCGACCTGGGTGAACATCCACTCGCGCGTGGGGTCGGTCGCCTCGTGGCGGTAGCAGCGGCCGGGCACGGCGATGCGGATGGGCGGC
>CAYQLM010000092.1:0-11890 GCA_964418365.1 uncultured Dehalococcoidia bacterium | reverse complement strand
CAAGATGCTCGGACGCTGAGGGAGGAACTATGCTACGCATTAGACTACGCCGGGTAGGCAAGAAGAAGCAGCCGATGTACCGCATCGTCGTCGCGGACTCGCGTTCGCCGCGAGACGGTGACTTCGTGGATGCGATCGGGTACTACCACCCGATGGCTAACCCGTCGACGATCGTGCTCGACCAGGAGCGCGCGAAGCAGTGGCTCGACAAGGGTGCGCAGCCTTCGGACCGCGTCGCCAAGATCCTGGCGATCCAGGGCGTGGCCGAGATCCCGAAGAAGCTCGCGACGCGCATCGCGCTCGGCGAGCAGCGCGCGAAGGAGGCCGCCGCAACGGCCGCCAAGGAAGCGCCGCAGGCTGAGGCGGAAGCGCCCGCAGCCGTGGCAGCGCCGGTCGCTGAAGCCGCGCCTGCCGAAGCGTCTGCCGCCGAGGCAGCGGCCGAGCAGCCGTCCGCCGAAGCCGCCGCCGCGGAGCCGCCGGCAGGATGAAGGACCTCATCGAGTTTCTTGCCCGATCCCTCGTCGATCAGCCGGGCGAGGTGCGGGTCGAGGAGGAGCAGGACGACGATCGTGTCATCCTCCGCCTCTACGTTGCCGAAGGCGACATGGGCAAGGTGATCGGCAAGCAGGGACGCATCGCCAACGCGATGCGCGATCTTCTGAAGGTGGCGGCGGCCCGACAAGGCGCGCGGGCCAGCCTCGAGATCGGCGATTGAACGAAAAAAAAGAGGAGGCCCGCCCGGGCCCCAGTCCCCGCCTACACGATCAGAGCCGCGCCCAGGGTTCGTCGCCGTCGGCTTCATTCGCGGGCCGCACGGACTGCGCGGCGAGCTGAAAGTCGATCCCCTAACGAACGTTTCGGAGCGCTTCGCTCCGGGTAACACGCTCCACGCGGGCGGGCGCACGTACACCGTCGTTAGCGCGCACATGCACCAGAAGACGCTGCTGCTCGCGCTGCGCGGCGTAACGACCCGTACCGGCGCAGACGTGCTGCGCAACCTGTTGCTGGAAGTGCCCGAGGACGACTTGCCGCCGCTCGCCGACGGCGAGTACTATCGCTACCAGCTCATCGGCGTCGAGGTCTTCGACGGCGCGGGCGAAGCGCTCGGGCGCATTGAGGACGTCATCGATACCGGCGCGAACGATGTGTACGCGGTACGCAACGCCGATGGCGAGCTGCTGGTCCCGGCCATCGACACCGTGGTCCGCACCGTCGACCTGCCGGGCCGCCGCATGGAGGTCGACGTGCCGCCCGGGCTGGAACGCCGGCCGCCCGAAAAACGCCGCACCAGGCGCTAGTCTCTACCCCTCGGTAGACCGGCGCTGCCCGAACGCCTGAGGGAATGCCCTACTAACGGCAACGATGGCCCCCTAGTCGCGTTCGGACTGCCCACCTCCGTACCGACAATCTCAGCGAGGTTGTAACGTGGCCTTGATCAAGATCGGCGGCAGTTCAAGCAACCGCGTCGTGCTGCTGACGGTGAGCATGGTGGCGCTGGCGGGACTCGTCATAAGCGCAGCATCGTACGTGCGCACACGAAGCCTGGCTTCAAGGTACGACGGCGCGATGGAGACAGAGCTCCAGCAGAAAGGCCTGGCGTACGGCCAAACAACGCAGGCGCTGCTCCGGCTGATCTCCACTGCTTCCCCGGATGGGTTCCGGGCCATCTTCAGGCAAGCGATTGACGACCCCGTGTCAGTACTCACTACGTTCAATTCGGACACGCCGGGCCAGTTCCAGAATGCGCCCCTCGGCTTCGAGGCGTGGGTACCAGACCCGGCATCTCCCGACGGGCTTTCCCTCGTCTTCCAGCGCGACGTGCCGGGCGCGCGACCCGCCGTCAGCAATAGCCATGTTCTACCGCTGGTCTCGCAGACGGCAGCAAGCGGCGAACCGGCTACCCTGGTGAACAAGCAGGAAAAAGACCTGCACTACTCGTTCCTCATTCGCGTGACTGATCAATCAAACCTCATCGTCATCGTGAGGCTTGATGCAAGTCAAGAATTCCGATTCATCGCGTCGCAGCAGGACCGCGCGGTCCGCGACGCGATCCTCTTTTCGACCGCGAGTGTCCTCTTCGTGGCGCTCGTCGGCGGGCTGCTGAGCTTCTTCTTGTCACGAACACTAACGAACAGAAAGCGCGCCGAGGAAGCCCTGCGCGATAGCGAGCTGCGTTATCGCACGCTGGCTAACATCTCTCCCGTGGGCATCTTCCGCAACGATCGGGAAGGGAACAACGTCTATGGCAACCGGCGCACCGAGGAGATCCTGGGCGCGCCTTCGAGCACACTGTCTGGAAGCGGTTGGGCAACCAGCCTCCACCCGGACGATCGCGATCGCGTGCTCACCGAATGGGACGAAGCGCGCGCACGCGGCCGCGACTTCCATTCTGAGTACCGATACGTGCGCCCGAACGGAACAACCGTCTGGGTCCTGGGCCAGATCACGTCGGAGCGTAACAGCCGTGGAGAGATCATCGCCTATGTGGGCACCATTACGGACATCAGCGAGCAAAAGCACCTACAGGAGAGCCTGCGCGAACAAGCGCGGCGGGACCGCCTCACCGGCGTCCTCAACCACGGCGCGATCGTCGAAGAGCTACAGGGCCTCCTGGCTGCCGCGAAAGACAAACACTGCGCCGTTGCGATGATCGATATCGATGGCATGAAGGCGATGAACGATACGTACGGGCACCAAATGGGCGACTTGACACTGCAAAAGATCGCCGAGGTGCTTCACCAGGACGGCGCAGTAGTTGGGCGCTATGGTGGCGACGAGTTCATCGTGGTGTTGCCCGGCGCCTCGCGCGAGGACGCCGAGCGCTACCGGCAGCACGTCATTGCTACGCTGGCGGAAACTCGCCTGGACGACCCGGACACGCAGGCTCACGTCCCGGTCTCGGCCACGATCGGCATCGCGATCTACCCGGAAGAAGCAGAGACCATCGTCGACCTGATCAAGCTCGCCGACAGCGCGATGTACGGCCAGCGGCGCGAGCGGCCAATCAGGTCGGCAGCGCGTGCCCGGCGCTCGCCGGCCGACGACCGCGCTGCGCAGATGGTCGGCGAGATCGTGCCGCTGCTCACGTCGCCCGGAGAGATCGACGCGAAGTTACGCTTCGTTGCACAGCGCTTGCTGGTCAGCATGGGGTACGACGCCGTCACGGCCGTCATGTTCTCACCGCGGCCGGGAGGACCGGCGCGCTCTGCGACGGTCGCTCGCGTGGAGGAGGACATTGTCCGCAATTGGGACGAGGAACAGACCAGGGAAGGCGAGCCTTCCGCGCTGCGCTCGCTCCTCGAGAAGGTGCAGCGTCCATTCATCATCGATGACCTGGCCCAGGACGAGCGCCTGAGCCCATCCCAGCGAGAGCTGTTGCAGAAGGCCCAGCTCCGATCAGGTCTGGTGGTACCCTTGGTCTGGCAAGGACAAACGCTCGGCGCGCTCGCCGTGGGCTCGAAGCAGCAGGGCGCCTACGCCCCGGCGGACGCCCGGCTGCTGAATACCGTCTGTGCGCAGGTCACGGCGATCGTGCGCATGAGCTCACTGGTCGAAGAGCTCCAGCAGGCCTCCGCACAGCTCACCGAAGGCCATGAAGAGACCGTCATCTTGCTGGCGGCGGCAGCAGAGGCCCATGACGGCACGACCGGCCAGCACCTCCACCGCATGCAAAAGCTCGTGCAGGCGCTCGCGCTCGAGCTCGGCCAAAGCGAGGCCGAAGCGAAGGAGATCGGGCTCGCGGCCGTGCTGCACGATATCGGCAAGCTGTTCGTGCCGGAGAACGTCCTCACCAGCAGCCGCCCGCTCGGCGGCGAAGACTGGGCCCTCATGAAGCGCCACACGACACTCGGCGAGCAGTTTCTGAGCGGCCATCACGGCTTCGCGCTCGCCACGACGATCGCGCGTCACCACCACGAGCGTTGGGACGGCACCGGCTACCCCGACGGCCTGGCCAGCGAGCAGATACCGGAAGCGGCAACCATCGTGTCGGTCGCAGACGCGTTCGATACGATGACGAGCCATCGCCGCTACCGCCAGCGGCTCTCCGTGGTCGATGCCGTCGCCGAGATCGTGGCGTGCTCCGGCACGCAGTTCTCAGATCGCGTCGTCGAGGCGCTGCTGCGCTTGCACAAGCGGGGAGAGCTCCGAGCCGCGCGACGGCATGTCGCTCGCGCCGCGTAGTCGCCCGTTCGAAAGCAGACTAGTCCTTCGGCAGCGCCGGCTCCGCCAGCCCTTGGTAGAGCTGCCGGTAGCGCGCCAGGTTCTCGATCACGAGCTGCACATAGCTCTCCGTCTGCGAGAAGTCGATCTCCGCCACGAAGCGATCGACGTCGCCGCCCGAAGCCTTCTGCCAGTGCAGGGCGCTGCCCGGCCCGGCGTTGTACGCCGCGAGCGCGGCGTAGATGTCGCCGCTGAAGGTATCGAGCTGCTGGTGGAGATAGTGCGCGCCGAAGAGCAGGCTCGTGTCCGGCTCGAAGAGCCGCGCCGCATCGAACGGAGCGAGCTTGAAGTCCTGAGCGATCGCCGCGCCTGTGGCCGGAACGACCTGCGTGAGGCCCAGCGCGCCCGCCGTGGAGCCGGCCAGCGGGTCGAAGAAGCTCTCCTGCCGTACGAGCGCGAACAGCAGCACCGCGGGCACGTCCTGCGCCAGCGCCGCGCCATCGGTCGCATCGCCGAAGGGCGCCGGGTACGCCAGACGCCAGAGGTCGGGCGGCGCGCGCTCCACCTGCGAGTCCGGCAGCTGAGCCAGCAATCGCACCGCTGCTCTGGACGAGAGATCGATCATGCCCACGCCCTGGAAGTAGCGCGACAACTCCAGCAGCAGGGCGGGATTACGCGAAGCCTGGTCGAGCAATACGCCGAACTCGGCGCCGGCCTGCCGCGTCATCCCTAGCGAGAGCAGCGCGCTGCCTGCGCCCCAGTGCGGGTTGGCGAAGAGCGCCTGCTGCGCCAGGAGCGGCTGGCCCGCGCTCTGGCCGTTCAACCAGGACTCGATCGCGGTCCAGTCCGGCTCCGGGTCCGGCCCGAGAGAACCAGCGCGTAGCTTTCCACTCGCGTCGCCGAGCAGCACGGCCGCGCGCAGGCCGTAGTATCCGTCCGGCGCCTCCTGCTGGAGCGTCTCGAGGACCGTCCGAGCGGCATCGTTCTCGTGCGCTACGGAGAGCGCCTTGCCCTGCCAGAGCAGCGCTCGTTGCCGGACCTCGTCCCGCGACGCCTTGGCGATGCGCTCGAACGCGTTCGCCGCATCGGCGTAGTTCCCGCCGTCGTACGCGATCAGGCCGAGGTGAAAGCGAGCGCCATCGGCAAATTTGGAGCCGGCGTAATTATCGACGAGGTTCGAGTAGGCCGAGGCGGCTTCGTCCCTGCGGCCGGCCTGCTCCAGCAGCCGGCCCTGCCACCACAGCGCGTCGTCTGCGAGCGAAGACGTGGCATCGAGCTGCGGGACGCGGCTGTAGTGCGCGATGGCGTCTGCATCTGCGCCGTCGCGCTCGTCCAGCGCGCCCAGGTAGAACGACGCGCCGGCGGAGCTCGGTCCATTACTGGCGATGACCTGCTCGAACGCTGCGCGCGCCTTGTCGTTCTCGCCGGCATAGTAGTACACCAGGCCCCGGTTGTACGGGTCAGGTCCTGCTACGTTCCCGAATGTTTGCGGCGGGGTATCGATGATCGCTTGTGCAGTCAACGTATCCGGATAGTTCGTCAGTACGTTCAGCCACGCCGTGTACTCTTGCCCCGGGCTTCCGCCCAGCACAGCCGACCGCCAGAGCGCGAGCGCTTGGTCGGACTCCGAGGAGCTGTCGCTGCGCAGGCGGCCGTACCACGAGATGGCGTCCGGCGGACTCGTGCTCTCAAACGCCTGCGCCATCTGCAGCTCGAAGGCCGACCTGATCGACGGCGGCAAGTCCTGGGCGAGCACAGCGCTCGCCTCCGAGGCGGCCTGTGCCGTTTGTCCAGCGCTCGCCAACGATTCCGCCTGGCCGATGCGCGCATACGTCCGGGCGGGCCCGCCGGCCTGGAGGTAGGCCGCGTACAGCGGCAGCGCGGCAAGGTCGTCGCCCGATGCGGAGAGCGCTCGAGCGAGCATGAACTGCGCATCGCGGACGTCCGCGTTTACCGGGGCTTCCAGCAGATACGCGTCGAGCTGGCGGACCGCCTGCGAGCTGCTGCCTCCGCTCAGGTACAGCTTGGCGAGAGCGAGACGCGCAGTCAGCCGCTCGGCGGGACGCCCGCGCGCCACCACGGCGAGCAACGCCCCAGCCGCCTTGTCGATCTGGCCACCCCGAGCGAGCTGCGAAGCCAGCTCGAGGTCGGGCGGTGACTCCGTCGGTGTCGGAGTCGGCGGAAACGTCGCGCTGGGCGATGGCGTCGCAGTCGTCGCCGTCGCGCTCTGGGCCGAAGGCGCTGCGAGCGCTCGAAACGGCGTTCCGTAAGTAAGGGCGACAGCCGCGATGAGGAGCCCGAGAAGCGGCAACGCGGCAGCGCTGCGAACGAACCGAGGAGCGAGATGAGGGGTGCGGCGCGGTTTGATCCTCATCATAGGCAATGGTACACTCCCCGCCGATCCCCGAGCAAAACGAGGTTTGACGTTTACCGATGGGTGCGTTCACCTATCCCCGCAGTGAACCCGGAAGCGCCGGCCACATGGACCTGGTCGAGCAGCTTGGCGCCAACCTGGCCGCGCTGCGGAGCGAGCTGGCGGGCCTGCCGGAAGCGACGCTCGCCCGCCGGGCCAGCGAGACCGAGTGGTCGATCAAGGAGATCGTCGGCCATCTGCGTGACCATGCGCAGTTCCTCCACCGGCGGCTGTACATGATGATCAAGCTCGAAGAGCCGCTCCTGGAGGCCTACGACCAGGAGGCGTTGGTGCGCGAGGGCAATTCTCAGGCAGTGCCGATCGAGCAGCTCTTAGCGGAGTTCTCCGCGCAGCGAGCAGAGACGATCGACATGCTCTCCGAGCTGGTGCACTGGAACTGGGCGCGCACCGGCCGCCACGCGGAGCTAGGCCGGATCAGCATCCGCCAGCTCGTCGACCGCGCCGTCGCGCACGATGACGCGCATCTGGCGCAGATTAGGGCTTTGAAGGAAGCGGCGCGATCGTAGTGGCTCGACGCTCGAGGTTCGAAGCTCGAGCTAGTACGAAAAACCGTTGTTCTTGATCACGTCCGCGTACCAGCGGCCGCTGTCCTTCACGATGCGCCGCTGCGTCGGGTAATCGACGTACACCAGCCCGAAGCGCTGGCTGTAGCCGAACGTCCACTCGAAGTTGTCCAGCAGCGACCAGCAGTGGTAGCCGCGCACGTCCGCACCCTCGTCGATTGCTTTCGCCACCTGCGCGAGATAGCGCTGGAGGTAGCTCACCCGCTGCGGGTCGTGCACCTCGCCGTTCTCGACAACGTCCTCGTACGACGAGCCGTTTTCCGTGATCACGATCGGCAGGTGGTAGCCGTTCCAGATCTGCATGATCACGTCGTGGATCGCCTCCGGCCAGACCTCCCAGCCGAAGTGTGAGCGCTCGGTGCCTTCGATGCGCACATCGCGCGCGCCGAGGTTGGGGTCCTGCGGGTCGTGCGCGACGACGCTACGCGTGTACAGATTGATGCCGATGAAGTCCAGCCCCGCTTTGCAGACCTCCATGTCGCCCGCCTGCACGCCGAGCCGCTCCGGGTTCGTGCCGCCGACGTAGGCGTCTGGATAGCGGCCGTTCGCCATCGGCTCCAGGAACCAGAGGTTGCTGAAGGCGGTGCGGCGCTCGGCGGCGGCCTTGTCCTCGGCGCTGTCCGTCGCCGGATAGATGGCCGTCATGCTGTACGCCGAGCCGACGGCGTCGACCTTGCCCGTCGACCGGATCGCGCGCGCGGCGAGCCCCTGCGCGAGATTCACGATGTGCGTCGAGCGCATGCCCGCGCCGCCGCTGCGCATCGCCGGCGGGTGGATGCCCGCGATGTACGCGAGCACGGTGAACACGAACGGCTCGTTGAAGATCATCCAGCGCTTCACGCGATCGCCGAGATGATCAACGACGGCGCAGCAGTACTCCGCGAAGTGCTGCGCGATGTCGCGGTTCGTCCAGCCGCCTTCGTCCTGGAGCGCCTGCGGCAGGTCCCAGTGGTAGAGCGTCGGGAAGGGCGTGATGCCTGCCGCCAGCAGCTCGTCGACGAGCCGGCTGTAGAAATCGAGGCCCTTCTGGTTCACCGCGCCTTTCCCGCTCGGGAAGATGCGCGGCCATGAGATGCTGAAGCGGTAGCTCTGCAGCCCGAGCTCCTTCATCAGCGCGACGTCTTCCTTGTAGCGATGGTAGTGGTCGCACGCGACGTCGCCCGTGTCGCCGTTCATCACCGTCCCCGGCGTGTGCGAGAAGCGGTCCCAGATCGATTCGCCCTTGCCGTCTTCGTTCCAGGCGCCCTCGATCTGGTACGAGGCCGTCGCGCAGCCCCATGTGAATCCCTTCGGGAAGGAGACCTTAGGCATGACGATGCTGGAAGCTGGACGCTAGAGGCTGGAGAGCTTAACTGCTAGCGCAGCCGCCGCCTAGCATACCACGCGGCGCACCCGAGGGCGACAGCGCCCGCGGCTGCCGCGCCGATGCCGGCGACGGCAGCGCTCGTGCCAGACGAGCGCTCGGTCTCCGACGGCAGCGCGTCCACCTCCGGCTCCAAAGAGACACCCCCGATCATTGGGGACCAGCTCAACGACGCGCTCGTCACCGGCCAGGGTGCGCCCACGTGTATCGATACCTTCTCGCCTGGGTCCACGCAGGCGCTACTCCACGTTACCTCTATCACTCCGCTGAAAAAGGAAACGCTGAAATAGGGCGGCGCACAGCCCGGCGCGTTTTGAACAAGCGTAGCTCCCTTCGTGATGGCGTGCGTGTCCATGCGAAGGTAGTCCGAAGCCAGCCCGGTGTCGTTCACCGCAGAAATGACCGGAGGGCTGGGCGCCCAGTAGCCGAGGCCGAAGGATCCAATAGAGGGCACCTCAAATGACACGCTCTCGCCCGGGTCGACGCATGGGCTAGGCCATACTATCTCCCAGTATTCGAAGCCCGCGCCGAAAATGGCGGGCGCCCCGCAGCCCGGTGCGTTTACAGAAGGCAATGCGACGAAACTTGCCGTACCCCCTACGTGGAGGAACCCCGCCGCCGCGCTCGTATTGTTGGTAATCGTAATCGTGGTGGTTCCAGGACCAGCATGCACGTGGCTCACGTGGCCAGTTAACGGCGTTCTAAGCGCAAGTACCGCCAGCGCTGCGACGGCTGTGATAGCTAGACGCCCGACCATCGTGCGTCCCCCCATTGGCTGGAGCGTTACGGATAGACGGCGCCCGGCGGGGCTCGCGGACACCCCTCTTCCTTACAGGCCTACCAAGGGTTGAGCGGGGGCAACGCTTGACGGACTTCCGTCCCACCAGCCACCCCTAGGATACTCTTATGCCAGCAGTTGTCAAGATGAGAGTAGGCTTACGCCTCCCCCGGCTGGCCGAGCGCGAGGCTCCTTCGCTTCGCTCAGGGCAGGCTCCCCCGTTCAGATCTCGGATGGACGTCCAGAGGCAAGACCGATCTCGCCGCCATCTGCGAGCGGCCCGCGTTGTGCACGCAGACGAAGACGATTTCGGGGACGTGCTTCACGATATCTGGATTGAGTGTAGCGTGAAACGCTAACGCATCCGTCGGCGGCGGACCTGCCACGCTGCTCCGACGAACACGCATACGGACAGCGCGCAGACGGCTGCCAACATGCTAAAGCTCATCGATGCGCCCGAGGGCGAGCCCCCGGCCAGCGGGTCAAATGAGACCCCGCCGACTGGGCCCCAGTTCGATGACGCGCTCGTTACTGGCCCCGGCGCGCCTATGTGTATCGATACCTTCTCGCCTGGGTCGACGCAGGCGCTGCTCCAGATCACCTCTATCGTTGCGATGGGAATGAAATTGAACGCGGGCGGCGGGCAGCCCGGCGCGTTTTGAACGAGCGTTACCCCCTTGATGAATGCTGCTGTGGCGATGCGCAGGTAGTCCGAAGGTGGGCCAGCCGGGTGCACAGCAGAGACTACCGGTACGCCAGGCGTCCAATAGTAACCGTAGATCATCGTAAAGGTCGGCAGCTCAAACGAGACGCTTTCGCCCGGGTCGACGCAGGGGCTGGGCCACACGATCTCCCAGTATTCGAAGCCCGAGTCGAAGATGGTGGGCGCCGCGCAGCCGGGCGCGTTTACGGACGGCAGTGTGCCAACCGGAATGTTGGTCTGCACGTGGAGGAATCCCGCCGCCTCGCCTGTATTGTTGGTGAAGGTTGTGGTGGGCGTGGGGGTAGGAGTAGGCGTGGGGGTGTAGGGACCAGCATACACGTGGCTCACGCGACCAGCGAGCGGCGGGCCAAGCGCAAATAGCGCTAGCACCGCTGCTGCTAGAGCCAAACGCCCGGCCATCGTGCCCCCCTCGCGGGCTGGCGCGCTATACATGGGTGGTGCCCGGCGGGTTCGCGGACACTTCCATTCAGGGCTATCAAGGGTTGAGCGGGGGCAACGCTTGACGGACTATCGTCCCACCAGCCACCCCTTAGGATACTCCTCCGCCAGAGCTTGTCAAGATAGGAGCTGGCTGGCTTACGCCTCGCCCGGTGCGCCCAGCGCCAGGCCCCTTCGCTTCGCTCAGGGCAGGCTCCAGCGTTCAGCTCTCTGATGGACGTCCAAGGGCGAGGCCGATCAGCCGGTACGTTAGTTTCGCCGCCAGCTGCGCGCACGAGCGCGGCCCTTCGTCCGGCGCCAACTCGGTCACGTCGAAGCCCACGATGCGCCGCTGCGACGCGACCGCCGCGAGCAGCTCGACGACCTCGTCCCAGAAGAGGCCGCCCGGCTCCGGCGTGCCCACCGCCGCCATCTGCGAGGGGTCGAAGCCATCCAGATCGATCGTGATGTAGACATTGGGCGAGAGCCTATCGATGATCTCTCGCGCACCGGCCTCGCGGAACGCCCGCGGCGGGTAGTACGCAAAGCCCCGCTCTCGGATGTGGCCGGCCTCCTCGGCCTCCGCGCTGCGCAGGCCGATCTGCGTCACAGGCGCGACTTCAGAGCAGCGACGGAGCGTGCAGGCGTGATTGTACGAACTTCCCATGTAGCTGTCGCGCATGTCCGCGTGGGCGTCGAACGCGAGGACGGAGAGACCCCTCGTGCGCTTGGCGTGCGCGCGCGCCGGGCCGACGGCCACCGTATGCTCGCCGCCGAGCGTGACGACGAACTTCCCGGCATCGATCTCCTCACCTACGACCTCCTCGATGCGGTCGATCGTCGCCTCGGCGTTACCGGTGAGCGGCGCGAGCGCATCGAGCGTATGGATGCCCCAGCGGAACGGCTCGTAGCCGATGCCGACGTCGTACAGCTCCATGTCCTCCGACGCCGTGATGATCGCGGCCGGGCCGTCGCGCGCGCCGGCGCGGGCCGTCGTCGTGCTGTCGTACGGCACGGGGAGGATCACGACGCGGGCGCGGTCGTACGCGGCGTACTCGGCGTCGAGGGCCGCGAAGTTGCTGGGCGGAAAGAAGCGCTCGTCAGTCATTTACTCCGTAATCCTGAGCGCAGCGAAGGATCTGGCCTTGCTCAGAGGCGTCTCATAGTGGGAGCCGCGGGTTTCAACCCGCAGGACTTGTACTGACTCCGTTCGTCGCCACCCGAGCGCCCTGCATGCCCTCCAGCGACATCGACGGTGGCTTGCGGTTCGCGATCGTGTCTGCGTGCGACTCCGCCAGCGCGCTCACGATGAGCGGCAGCGCGACGGTCACTTCGACGTTCACCGTCACGAAGTCGGCCTCCGGCGCGATCTTGCGCCACGACTGCGCCTCCTCGAAGGTGCAGCCGGAGAGGCCGCCCCACTGCGGCTGGTCCATCGTGATCTGGATGC
>CAYQLM010000091.1:0-12363 GCA_964418365.1 uncultured Dehalococcoidia bacterium | reverse complement strand
ACCGCCTCGCCGACGGCATCGAGGACGAGCGCGCGAAACTGATCGCGCTGCTGGAGAAGGCCCGCAAGGCCTGAAGGCCAGGCTTAAGCCTGGCCTTCGTACGACGCGACATACCGGCGCTACGATGCGCGCCTCCGCTCTTTCGCTAGACGCTCCGTGATCCAAATGCGTAGCAGCACCTGAAGTACTCCGCCGCTTTTTCGTCCGTGCGGAAGCGCGGTAGCGGCCCTGCACTGCTAGCCAGGCTCACAGGCCGAGATCGAATCCGCTTTCTCATTGGGGCCAGATGCTTCGCTTCGCTCAGCATGACGCTCGCCTCCCGCCTCCTGCTTCCCGCGTCCTGCTCATTCCACCGTCACCGTCTTCGCCAGGTTGCGCGGCTGATCGACGTCGCAGCCGCGTAGGACGGCGATGTGGTACGCCAGCAGCTGCAGCGGAATAACAGTCAACGCCGGCAGCAGCAGCGCCGGCGCCTCCGGCACCTCGATGACGTGGCCGGCCTTCGCGGCGAGCTCCCCGTCACCTTCGCTCACGACCGCGATGACGACGCCGTCGCGCGCCTTCACCTGCTCGATGTTCGAGAGCATCTTCTCCCGCAGCCCG
Organism: uncultured Dehalococcoidia bacterium; assembly: GCA_964418365.1. Lineage (GTDB taxonomy): Bacteria > Chloroflexota > Dehalococcoidia > DSTF01 > RBG-16-68-14 > JBBDXS01. Next base: position 11,760 of record CAYQLM010000091.1, on the reverse strand, counting down.
TCGCGCACCGCGATCGCGACGACGGGCATCGCTTCGTCGATCAGCGCGATGGGGCCGTGCTTCATCTCGCCGGCGGGATAGCCCTCGGCGTGGATGTAGCTGATCTCCTTCAGCTTGAGCGCGCCCTCCATCGCGATCGGGTACTGGATGCCGCGCGCCAGGAACAGGAAGTGCTGGCAGCGATGGAACGTATGCGCGAGCTGCTCGATCTCGGCCGATCGCGATAGCAGCCGGCCGATCTGGTCCGGCAGGTGTATCAACGGAGCGACCAGCTCCGCCATGCGCGCCTCGTCGATCGCGCCGCGTGCGCGGCCGATGTGGCACGCGAGGAGGTAGAGCGCCGTGATCGATGCGGTCAGCGTCTTCGTGCTGGCGACGCCGATCTCCGGCCCGCAGCGCGTGTACACGGTCCCATCCGCGATGCGCGTCGATTGCGCGCCGGGGACATTGCAGACCGTGATCTGCAACGCGCCGCGCCGCTTCGCCTCCGCCATCGCCTCCAGCGTATCGACCGTTTCACCGGACTGCGCGACGGAGATCACGAGCGTATCGGGCCCGATCAGCGAGTCTCGATGGCGGAACTCGGAGGCGTTGTCGGCCTCCGCCTGAAGCCCGGCGATAGCCTCGATGTAATGGCGGCCGACCATCGCCGCGTGCATGCTCGTGCCCATCGCGATCAGGACGACGCGCCGCACGTTGCGCAGCGCCTCGTCGGCGATGCCGAATTCGTCTAGCTCGACCGCCGGCGGGTCGAAGCGGGCGTGGCTGCGCAGCGTGTCGAGCACGCACTCCGGCTGCTCCATGATCTCCTTGAGCATGAAATGCTTGTACGCCCCCTTGGCCGCCGAAACGGGATCGAGCGGAACGTCTTGCGGCTGTTTGTCGATCTCTTGGCCGGCGGCGTCCCAGTAGCGCGCGCCGTCGCGGCTGATCTCGACGAGCTCGCCGTCACCGAGGAAGACCACGCGCCGGGTCTCGGGAAGCAGCGCCGAGAGGTCGCTCGCGACGAAGTACTCGTGCTGCCCGTAGCCGACGACGACGCCGCCCGCGTTGCCCGAACGCGCCGCGACCAAACGCCCCGGCTGGCTGCGGCTCACCGCGGCGATGGCGTGCGAGCCATCGATCCGCTCGATGGCGCGCCGGAGCGCCTGTGGCAGATCATCGCCGTCGCGCAGTTGCGCCTCGACGAGGTGCGCGAGGACCTCGGTGTCGGTCTCCGAGACGAAGCGATGCCCCTGCGCCTGCAGCTCCTGTCGCAGCGCGAGGTAGTTCTCCACGATGCCGTTGTGCACCACGGCGACGTCGCCGCCGCAGTCGAGATGTGGGTGCGCGTTTTCGTTCGAGGGCTTGCCGTGCGTCGCCCAGCGCGTGTGCGCGATACCGATCGTGCCCGCTGGATACGCGCCTTCGACCGCCGCGGCGAGATTGCCTAGCTTGCCGACGCGCTTGCTGACGTGCATGCGCCCGTCGCTGTCCACCACAGCGAAGCCGGCGCTGTCGTAACCGCGGTACTCCAGCCGCTGGAGCCCTTCCATGAGCAGGGGAGCCGCCTCGCGCTCACCCTCGTATGCCATGATGCCGCACATGATATTCCCTCCATGTCATCCTGAGCCTGTCGAAGGATGCGCTTCGACAAGGCGAACGTAACGGTGCTGAGGTCGGATGATGGAATCGCTTGTGCCGCGAAGGAGGGCAGGGACGTTCGTCTCTGGCACGCTGGCCGACCTTTGTCGAGAGCTTCCACCCTCGTTTTGTGCCGGTCATCTCGACCGTGCGAGCCGGGAGGCTATCCGCCGAGTTATTCGATGAGCCTCCACCTCGTCACCCCGACGCGTCGGGGCCTGGCGCTTACAGTATTCGATGTCGTCCTCGCGGCGAGTTCCGCACCTCCTTTCCGATCTCGTCCGCCATCATACCCCATTCTCGTTTCGAATTCAGCCTCGCGGGACGAGCGTGGCCAGGATTTCTTCGATGTGGTTCACAGCCAGGGAGATGTGCCCTTCGTCCGGGTAGAAGTTGGCGCGGCAGTTGGGGATCGCCTGCGCCTGGTAGCGGCCCATCGATGGCGGGACGTTCTCGTCCAGCTCGCCCTGCCAGAGGTGGACCGGCATGGTGATCTCCTCCAGCCGGAAGCCCCAAGGCCGGGCGTACATGAGCGTCTCCCAGGCGGCGCCCCGGCTCCCTGAACGGAACGCCTCGATCGTGTCCCGCTTGAATATCGCCATGATCTCCGGACGCTTCATTGCCACCTGGTCGGGCTCAGGCAGCGAACGCACCCAGGCGGGCATCAGGCGGTCGACGAAGTGTCGCGTCGCAAACGACTGGACCGCCATGGGAAAACGTATCAGCCAGGGGAAGCGCTTGGCGAGGCCGAAGAGCATGCGATTCGTGCTGCCCATGCCCTCCGTAGCGTCCGGCTGGTCGTACGGGCCAACGCCGGCGATGATGCCTGCGGCTGTCAATCGCTCCGGGATTTTGAGCGCGCAGATCGACACGTAGGGCCCACCGCCCGAGACGCCGGCGACGGCGAAACGATCGATCGCCAGCGCATCAGCAAGCGCGGCCACGTCGGCTGGCCAGTCGAGGAACGTCCTGTGCGGCTGGAAGTCTGACAGACCGTAACCGGGCCGGTCGGTTGCGATCACGCGAATACCGAGCTTCCGCGCCGCCTCCTCGGTCAGCCCCCCCTCGAGCCGGGAGCCGGGCATGCCGTGGAAGTAGAAGAGCGGGTTGCCCTGCCGGTTGCCGTATTCAGCGTAGCCGAGCCGCCGCCCGTCCTTAAGTGTTAGTACGTTGCCTGGCCTGTCGCCGACCACGTTCGTTGTGCCCTATGCCGGCGCGAGCTCGCGCAGGCGGGCCACGATGGCATCGACCGCATCGTCCGGCGTCGAGGCGCCCGCTGTGACGCCAACGCGATCGTGGCCGGACAGCCACTCGGGCTGGATCTCGGCTGCTGATTCCACCTGGAACGTCTCGACGCCTTCTTCGCGCGCGACTTCCGCCAGGTGCCGCGTGTTCGCGCTTTCTCGCCCGCCGATGACAAACATCAGGTCGACGCGGTGCGCCAGCTCCTGCGCCGCCGCCTGCTGGCTTGTCGTCGCGTTGCAGAGCGTGTTGATCACACGCAGCTCGCTGATGCGGTCCATGCGGCGCTCGAGCAGCGCGCGGACGAACTCCGCGAAGTGGCCTTCGGTCTCTGTCGTCTGCGACAGCACGCCGATGCGGCTCGGCAGGTCATCCGGAAGGTCGTTCAGCGCATCGATGTTGGGCACGGCGAAGGCCTTGCCGGGCGCCCAGCCGAGCACGCCGCGCACTTCCTTGTGGTTCGGATCGCCGTAGATGAGCACCGCGAAGCCGTCCTCCGCCAACCGCTTCGCCCACTGCTGCGATCGCGTCACGATCGGGCACGTCGTGTCGACCACCGGCACGCCGCGCGACTCGAGCTCGCGCACGACCGACTCGCTCACGCCGTGGGCGGTGATCGCGACGGGCCGGGCGCTCACTTCGTCGATCGAAGCGATGACGTCCAGTCCCTTCTCGCGGAGCTGCGCCACGACCTGCGGGTTGTGCACGACGGAGCCCAGGCTCACCATCTCGCCGCGTTCGTGCGTGGCCTCTTCCATCATTTCGACGGCGCGCCGTACGCCGAAGCAGAAGCCCATCTCTTTCGCGAGGATGATCTCCATCTATTCTAGTGTACCCCTCCCGCTTCGGCTGGTGCCATCTGCCGCTCAGTCTCGTTATCGGCATAGACGCCGCGGTACTTGGGCGGCAGCAGCGCCGCGATGCGCCGCATGATGACTTCATGCGCCTCCGCCGTCGCTTTCGAGTTGATGCGCTGCACCGGCGGCAGGCGGAACGGTTCGCCGATGGTCACCTTGATGTGTGGCACCGAGAACGGCTTCAGGAAGAGCCACGGCCAGCCGATCTTCTCGCTCCCCGTGATCGCGACTGGCAGGACAGGCGCGCCGGTGCGCAATGCGATCAGCGCAGTACCGGGATGCCCCTCCGTCAGGCCGCCGGTGCGGGTGCGCGTGCCCTCCGGGAACATCACCAGCAGCGCGCCTCCTTCGATGACTTTGGTGGCTGCGCGCAGCGCCGAGCGGTCAGCTTCGCCGCGGCGCACCGGGAACGCGCCGAACAGGCGAAACGCCGGCCCCAGGATGGGCCAGCGGATCATCTCACGCTTGGCCATATACATCGGGTAGCGCGGCCTGATGGCCAGGGCGATCATCGGCGGGTCGGCGTTGTTCAGATGGTTGCTGGCGAGGATGATGGGCCCTTCGAGCGGCATGTGCTCCTTGCCGACGACCTCGAACTTACGCACGTAGATGCGCGTGAGCATCCAGTCGAGCGCGATGATGGACCGGCGATAGGCGCCTAGGAGCGACATTGCGCGACCAGCTCCATGATCTTCTCGACCACCTCGTCCAGCGAGAGATGGTCGGTGTGAATAATGATAGCGTCTTCCGCCGGCCGTAGGGGCGAGACCTCGCGCTCGCTGTCGATGGCGTCGCGCAGGGCCAGCTCCTGCTGCACCTGCTCGGAGGTTGCTTCGCGGCCGCCCGTGAGCAGCTCTTCGTGCCGGCGGCGGATCCGCTCCTCCGGTGAGGCGTCCAGATAGACCTTCAGCGGCGCGTCCGGCAGCACGACCGTGCCAACGTCGCGTCCCGCCATCACGACCCCGCCGTCCGCCGCGAGCTGTCGCTGGAGCGACACCATCGCCTGGCGCACGCCGGCCACGCGGGAGACGTGCGACACCGCCTCGCCGACTGCGGGCGAGCGGAGCCGGTCGGTCAGGTCCACGCCGTCGACCATGACGCCCGCTGACTCGGACCCGTCCTCGATATCGAGCTTCGCGCGCTGCGCCAGCTCGGCGAGCGCTGACTCGTCGCCCAGATCGACGTGCCGTTCCAGCGCGAGCCAGGTGATCGCGCGGTACATCGCGCCGGTGTCGACGAATCGATAGCTCAGCCGCCGCGCGACGCGGCTTCCCACCGCGCTCTTCCCCGACGCGACGGGCCCATCGATGGCGATGTAGCGCGGCGCGCGGGCGGGCTGCTGCGAGTCGACGTCCGTCTCGCTCCCCTTCAACGCCCGGCTACTTCCTGCTGCGGCTGAAGACGCCTAGGAATGGCGAGCCTGCGCCAAGCAGAAAGCCCAGGTCGTACCAGTTCCCGCTCCGGTGCAGGTTATAGACAGGGAATCGCTCCCAGCCTCCGAGGGCATGGACGAGCAGCACGACCCATGCCGTGAACCCGTTCCAGAAGCCCCAGAGCAGATCTTGCCACCACATGCTAGCCATGTTCTCTCGAGCGGGCCTGTGTCAACAACATCAACGCCAGTATATGTCGATGGGCCAGACGGCGACAGCCGCGTTAGTGCGCGCTGGCGTTCGACTCCCACCACCACGTGCCGGCTGCCGCAGCGATCGCGGCGATGACGCCGCCCGCCAGGATCCACGCCCACGACGGCACGTCTCGCGTCGAGGCTGGTCGAAGCTCTGCCGCGGAGAGGACCTTGCTGCGCTGGACCACGGGCGATGGCTGCGGTGCGTTGGCAAGAACTCCTGGCGCGCGCGAGACGCCCAGCGTCTGTGAGGTCAGCCCTCCAGTCGATCCGGTTCCGCCGCGCGCCGGACCGTTGGAGCGCGGTGTCGCGGCGCGATTGCCCGGCGCGGGCGTTCCGCTGTCGATCGGCGGCGACGACGGCGCGAAGGCAACGTCATCGATATAGATGATCGCAGCGGCGGCCGCGCGTGGTCGGAGCAAGATGCGCGCGCGAGCGGAGCGCGTCCCAGCCGGCGCTTGCACGGTGCCGGTCGTCAGCATGCGATACGCGGCCAGGGGCTGATCGAGCAGCTCCGTTGAGTCTGCGGAATCGAGCGTCGTGCCGCTGCCGTCGCTGCTGGCGTACCAGGAGATGCGCAGGAATGCCGCCTCGACGTTTGCGTCGTTCTGATAGACGCTGCCCGTGAGCTCGTACCAGGCGCCTGGCGTGACAACGAGCGTCTCGTACAGCCATGTCGTGCCGCCGCCGCCGCTCGAGAAGCCACCGGCGAACAGGCCGCTATTCACCGGCGACGTAACCGGCGAGAGCGAACCGCCGTACGTGTGCCAGCCATCGATGCCGTCTTCGAACCCGCCGTTGATGATCGCCGACGGAACAGGCGTTGCGGTTGGCGCCGTCGTATCGCCGGGCGCATCGGTTGCCGTCGCGGTCGGCGCCAGCGGCGGCTCTGTTGGTTCGAGCGGTACGGTGGGTGTGGCGGTCGGCGCGTCTGGCACAGGCGTATCAGTTGGCGCCGACGTCAGAGTTGTCGTCGGCGTAGCTGCCGGCGGCGCAGCGGCGTCGAACGAGACGTCATCAGCGCAGATGGATGCCGGCGCCGACGAGCGCGGCCGGAGCATCACGCGCGCGTTCGCCGAGTGCGCGCCCGCCGGCGCCTGCGCCGCGCTCGTGGTCAGGAAGCGATACGCGCTGTCGGGCGTATCGAGGACCTCTGTGGAGTCGGCCGTTGAGAGGGCGCTGCCGGATGCGTCGTCGCTCGCGTACCAGGAGATGCGCAGCCAGGCCGCGTCGACCTCCGCGTCGGCGTCGTACACGTAGGCGGAGAGCTCGTACCACGCCGAGCCCTGGATGCCAGCCGGCTGGTAGAGCCACTTCGTGCTGGCCGTCGCGCTGTAGAGGCAGGCAGCGAACAGACCGCCGTGCACCGGCTCATCGACCTGCATCAGCGCGCCGCCGTACGAGCGCCACGCTGCCGGCGACGCGCCGTCGGCCGCCTCGAAACCGCCGTTCACAAGCAAGCCGTTCGCCGGCGTCAACGTGGGTGTGGCGCTGGGCCGTGCCGTGCGTGTCGACGAAGGCAGAGCGGTGGCGGGCGGTGTGGCCGTTCGAGTCGCTGTCCTCGTCGCGGTGGGCGTCTTTGTGGGCGACGGCGTGGTCGTACGCGTCTCGGTTGCCGTCGGCGTTGGCGTTGGGCAGGCAGGGGGCTCGATCTGGCGCAGGGAAATGTCGTCGATGTAGGCCGTCGTACCGGGCGAGCCTGTGATGTAGATGTCCACAAGGGCGCCGACGGCCGCGCACACGACCGTAATGTCCTCTGACGCCGTGCCGCCGCCCGCCGTTAACGTCGCGCCATCACGCCCTATCTCGAAACCGTTGCCGTCACGGACGATGAGCTGCGCAGTCACTGCCGTGATTCCGTCGTCCCGAGCGACGAGCACACCGCTCAGCCGATACGTGGCGCCGGCAACAACCGTAACCGGCTGCTGGAGGTGCGCGAAAGGTAGTTCGAGTGAGACTGCGCCGACGTGATTGCCGTCGATATCTACGCGGTCGAGCGTGCCGCCGACGATTACCCATGTGTCAGGCTTCAGCTCCTGGCCGAAGTCGCCGTTGACGATCAGCTCTTCGCCGGTGGGGCCGCCGGAAGCGACGCTGAGCGCAAGCGCGGCTAGCAGCGCGCCAAGTGGTAGGGCCAGCACTAAACGAGGGAAAGAAAGGGAGCCCACCACCCGCATGCCTTCCATGGCGGGGCGCTGGCTTCCTGCCTGAGATGATGCTCGCGCGCGCCACCCCGCAGGCGCCGGCGGAGCCTAGCGGCGGATCCGAATGTGCCGCATCAGGAACGTCTCGCTGACGACCTGCGCGTCATCTGTCGTGTCATGCGACGGAACGAGCTGTGCTCGCTTCTTCCCGTTGCGTGATCGGGAGCCTGTCAGCGGCGCCAGCGCGCGACGGGCCATGCGCCGCACCAGCACCTCGGCGAGTGCGCCCGCGACGACGAACGCTGCGCCCTTGATCGCGACGGCGCGCAGCCGCGGCTGCCACACGGCAGGAACGCTCGACTGGCTTCGCACCGACGGCAGCCGCGCTTCGCCGAGCGCGAGGCCGCAGCGCCGGCAGAAGTTATCGTCACTATCGCACGTGGACGCGCAGCGTGCGCAGACAGCGGTGTCCAGCGCAAGAGGGTCCGTGTTCACAGCTCAGCTATTATACGCGCTGTTATGGTGCGCTACAACGGCGAACGACTGTTCGCGTTCGCGTCTGCGAGTTGCGTGTTGTGCGTAGGCGACCTTTGTCTTAGGATCGAAGCGCAGGATGCAGGACTCGAGGAATGGACCTCCTACCGAGTCGCTGAACCTGTGTTGGGCCCGTGTCAGGTCCCCGCCACCAGTCCCTGGCACGGGTCATGTTGTCTCACCAACGATCTCGTTCGCAATTGTCGCTTCGATCTCCTTAGTGAGATCGAGGCCCTTGGCGAGCTCATGACCGTGCTCGTCGAGCACGCGGCCATTCACGATCCGCAGGCGTCCGCTGGCCAGCTCGCACAGCGTCGCGATGACGAGCGGTGTCTCGCGCGCGACGCCCTGTCTCCGGATGGCCGCGAAGAGGGGGCTCGCTTCGCCCTCGCGCGACTGTAAATCGGCGGCCGAGCGACCCTCGATCTCGGCCCAGAGGGGACCGAAGGGCTGGCCTCGCAGAGAATACGTGCAGTAGGTCACCGTCGGCCCTTCGTCGAGCGCATCCGTGGCGAGATGGAGCATAACGCCGCTGCGCTCGGCTCGCCGGTCGATGAGCTGCCAGACCACGTCCTGCCAGGTACCGGCTGGCCCGCCCGGCTCGGCGGGATGGAGGTTGAGGAGCGGGAAGCGCCGCGCCATCTCCGGTGTGAAGATGAGCATGTAGCCCGCGAGCATCCCGATATCGAAGGCGTGCGGTGCGATAAGATCGGCGACGGCGCGGTCGTATTCGATGCGCCAGGCGGGCAGCGGCTCGCCCTTCGCCGAGAGTGCACCGTGGCGCTCCTTGCGGAAACGCCGCGACGAGAGCGTTAGGCAGCGGACGCCCTGAGACTCTACGAGATCGAGGAAGCTGTCCGTACCCGCGTCCTCGCCGCGCTCGCGGTTGCAGAAGAGGAACGCGATCTCGGCATCGAGCCGCCCGCTGCGAATCTCGTCCATCGCGGTGCTGAACAGCCGCCAGCGCTGCGAGCCTTCGCCCGCGCCGGTAGAGAACCAGCCGATACGCAAGGTCATCTCACTACCGAATGCTTCGCGGAGTTTACCCTGAGCGTAGCCGAAGGGCTCAGCATGACGCTTCGCGTCACCGCGCGACTCGACGGCCCAGCTGCAGCCGCCAGCGGATCTTCGCCCACGTGCTTAAGACGTGGAAGCCGACGAACGACCGGCGTCCGACGATCGCGCCCTTGCCGAGCGCAGCGAGAAAGTCACCGGGGCCCTCGAAGGCTGGCATCTCTACGTAGGTGAGGCCGATCTCCCACGGCGTGTGTGAGTCGGTGGCAGCGCTCATCAGCTTGCCGTGCCGTTCGGCCAGCCTGCGCGACTTCTCGTTGTCCCCTGCGAAGACGGTGCGGGAGTTGAACACCTCAATGATGTCCACGTCCTGCATGATGCGCAGCGCCGCCTCGGGCCGCAGCGGCGAGCGGCGCAGCCGGTCGTACGGGTGCGGGATGAGCACGAGGCCTCCCTGTTCGCGGATCGCGCGCACGGTGTCCTCCGGCGTCAGCCCCTTACGAATCGTCTCCTGCAGAAAGAGGCCGATGATCTCCCCTTCCGAGGACTTGATCTCCTCCGAGACGATCACGCGGAACGCCGCGCTCTCGCGCACGGCGAGCGCGCCATCGATGTTGTTGTGATCGCTGACGGCGACACAATCGATACCGGCCCGAGCGTAGCGCCGCGCGAACGTCGAGACGGAGGTGAGCGCGTCGCGCGAGAAGTGCGTGTGGGCGTGGAGGTCGGCCTTCATGGGGCGTGCGCGCTGACGTGCGTAACACTGCCGAGGAACTGTCGCAACGCCTGGCGGGTCGCTTTCGGTTGTTCCACCCACGGTGAGTGACCCGTCTTCGGGATGATGGCCAGGCGCGCGTTCGGTAGCGAGGCGGCCAGCCGTTCGGCGAGGCGCGCTGGGCGCGGGTCGAGCGATCCATGGACGACCAACACGGGCACGTCGATGCGGCAAGCCGCTTCGACGAAGGAGTCGTCGGCGAGCAGACGTGCCCAGTCCGCATTGAGCGCGGTGTTGACGTCGTTACTGTGCGGGTACTCGCGAAGGAACTGGCGCGCGTACCCTTCCGCCAGAGAGCGATCAGCAAAGTCGGACTGCCAGGTGAGTACGCAGTACTCCTTGTTTTCTTCTAGCGAGAGCTCTCGGCCACTCTTCAAGATCTCTAGCAGTTCCGCGCGACGGGCGCGCTGGTCAGGCGTGCGACGATCATCGGAGATAGCGTCATACTCGCCGCGCCAGTCCTTGATGAGGCCTGTACCGTCGATCTGCACGAGTGCGCTCACACGATCCGGATGCGCGACAGCGTATGCGAGGGCGAGGGACGCACCCCACGAGTGGCCGGCGACGATCCAGCGGTCGAACCCCCAGTGCGCTCGGAGCGAGTCGAGGTCGGCGACAAAGGTGGCAACGTCGTACGGCGGGGCGCGTTCAGAGCGGCCGCTGCCGCGCTGGTCGTAGCGGAGAACCTCGGTGATGTCGTCGAGCATCGCTGCGAGATCCTCGAAGTAGTCCCAGAGACCGGGGCCACCGTGGAGGAGAACGAGAGGCGGTCCTTCACCCTGGCGGGCGGTCCAGAGGCGGGCGCCGCGGATGACGATGTGCTCTTCAGCGGCGTTCACTGATCCTCGGGCTGAAACGCCTCTTCTTCAACGGCCTCGTCTTCGCCGGCCAGCGGCTGTTCGGGAAGCCCGCCGCCGCGCGTGAACGAGTCGCGGAGCTTGGTGATGCGCAGCTCCGCCTTGTCGAGGATCTCCTGGCACTTCTTCGCCAGCTCCATGCCCTCCTCGAACAGCGCGATCGATTCCTCCAGCGGCAGTCCGCCGCGCTCCAGCTTGCCGACAGTCTCCTCCAGCCGGGAGTAGAGCTGCTCGAACGATACGGCTGCGTCGCGCTTGGCCGTCATGGCACCTCCATGAGAAAGAGCGGCGCCTGCTCCTTCGCGATCGCGGTGCGCTTGCGCCGCTTCTGGTCCGGCACCACACCGCCGGAATCGATGCGGACCGGGAAGTCGCCGTCGCGCACGCGCACGTTCAGCCGTTCGCCCACCGTCGCGCCTTCGACGCTGTCGACGACATGCCCGTCGCGCTGGACGAGCGCGTAGCCGCGCTGCAGCGTGGCGTACGGGTCGAGCGAGCGCAGCGCCAGCGCGAAGCCGTGCAGTCCACGATGGAACAGGCTGACGCGCTGTTCGACCGACGAGAGCGCGCTGCGCGTGAGATCGTCCGTGCGCTGGCGTTCGCGATTGATGTCAGGCGCGACGCGCTCGAGCAACAGCGTTGCGTGGCGCGCCCCGTTCCATCCCGCCTCGAGCTGCGCCTGGACATTCGAGAGCAGTGTGCCCGCCGCGACGCTCAGCCGCACCGAGACGTCTGTCCGATCCGGCGCGACGAGCTCTGCTGCGGCTGATGGCGTCGGCGCGCGCCGGTCCGCAACGTAGTCAGCGATGGTGGTGTCCGTCTCATGCCCCACGCCGGACACGATCGGGATCACGCTGCCGAAGATCGCGCGCGCAACCTGCTCGTCGTTGAACGACCACAGGTCCTCGAGCGAACCGCCTCCACGCGCGAGGATGATCACGTCGATGTCGTCGCGGCGGTTGAGGGCGGTCAGCGCCGCGACGATGCCCGCGACCGCGTCCGGCCCCTGGACGGCCGTCGGTGTCAGGACGATCTCGGCCAGCGGCCAGCGCCGCTCGAGCACGTGGCAGATGTCGTGGAACACCGC
>CAYQLM010000090.1:0-12482 GCA_964418365.1 uncultured Dehalococcoidia bacterium | reverse complement strand
GCCCGATACGAGACGATAGTACCACGAGGGGTCCTATCGATCCGGCGCTGCCAGCGGCCGCCGGCCGATCATGGAAATGCGCGAGTTGCACTCGCGCGGGGCCACCGAGCTACGGGCCCGATACGAGACGATGGTACCACGAGGAGTCCTATCGATCCGGTGCTGCCAGCGGCCGCCGGCCGATCATGGAAATGCGCGAGTTGCACTCGCGCGGGGCCACCGAGCTACGGGCCCGATACGAGACGACAGTACCACGAGGAGTCCTATCGATCCGGCGCTGCCAGCAGCCGCCGGCCGATCATGGGAATGCGCGAGTTGCACTCGCGCGGGGCCACCGAGCCTTAGGCCTGCGCGCTTCGGGTGGACGATAGTGCGGGCGAAAATGAAAGCGCCCTTTCTGCGGAAGGGCGCTTTCTCGAGCAAGTCCCGGCTCGGGCTACACGGCGGGGGCGATAGCCCGGGCGGGATCGGACTCGCGGCGGGTGGGTGCTTGGACGGTGTGATCAACCCGCACGGCGGCGGGGAGCGAAACTTCGACGATCGACGCCTCGCGGAGAGCTGGCCAGTACTCTAGGCCGCCCATCGCGGCGAGGTAGGCATACATCCCGAGGACGTCGCCGAGGAGCTGGAGCGGGGTGCGGCGCATGATTCAGACCTCCTTATGTTCGTCATGTACAGCGTAAACCGCCCGATGGCCGTCAACAAGTGATTCTTGTAACGAGCAGGTTAAATCCGTGTGGCCAGCAGGTGAACACGACGGCCTCGGCGCCCTACGGCGCGACCTCGGGGCCCGCTCTCCTAGGCGACGGGAGTGGTCTACCGCCTGGGGTCTTGCTCCTGCGGGACGTTGCCGGTGAACTTCTCGGCTGGCGAGGGCTCCTCACGCTCGGGGCGCGGGTAGTCCTCGACGGTGAGACTGCGGATGCGCGGCCAGAGCTTGAGCCCACCGATCGCGACGAGGTAGGCGTACATACCGATCCTGTCTCCGATTTGCTGCAGCGGGGTGCGGCGCATCGTAGCGACCTTCCTGAGTGTTGCTGCCGTGCAGTTGTGTGTGGTTGTGCTTCGTCCGCCGGAACGTTGCGTCGCTATCGTACGCCCGCCGTCATGCGTCGACAAGGGGGTGTTCGTTAAATCACCGCCGTTGCGGCGAAAAAGTAGCGTTATGGAACGCTGCGCGAGCGCTTAGTCCAGCCGCTCGATGATCGTCCCCGTACCGAGGCCGCCGCCGCAGCACATCGTCTGCAGGCCGTAGCGACCGCCGGTGCGCTCGAGCTCGTGCAGGAGCGTCGTCATCAGCTTGACGCCGGTGCAGCCGAGGGGGTGCCCGAGCGCGATGGCGCCGCCGTTCACGTTCACTTTGCGCATGTCCGGATGCAGCTCCTTCTCCCAGGCGAGGATCACCGCGGCAAACGCCTCGTTGATCTCGAACAGGTCGATGTCGTCCTGCCTGAGACCGGCCTTGGCTATCACCTTCGGCGTGGCGGTGATCGGGCCGGTGAGCATGAGCACGGGCTCGGAGCCGACGACGGCCTGCGCGGCGATGCGCGCCCGCGGCTTCACGCCCAGCTCCTTCGCCTTCGCCGCCGACATGAGCAGCATCGCCGCCGCGCCGTCGGATATCTGCGATGAGGTGCCGGCCGTGTGGATGCCGTCTTCGCCGAACGACGGCTTCAGCGTCGCCAGCTTCTCGACGGTGGTGTCGGGACGGATGCCCTCATCCTGCTCGAACGTTGTCTCCACGCCTTCGAGCGTGACCTTCATCGGCATGATCTCGCGCTTGAAGCGCCCCTCGTCGCGCGCGCGGGCGGCCTTCATGTGCCCCTCGTAGGCGTAGCGGTCGATGTCCTCCCGCGTGATGCCCCACTTCCTCGCGATCATGTCGGCGGCGGTGCCCTGCATGACGAGCGGGTACTTCTCCGAGAGCTGCGGCGGGATCGGGAAGCCGTGACCCGCCTTCATGCCGTCTTCCATCGGCGAGAGGATCGGCACGCGGCTCATGCTCTCGACGCCGCAGGCGATCGCGACGTCGACGACGCCAGACTGGATCAGGTTCGCCGCGAAGTGGACGGCCTGCTGGCCGGAGCCGCACTGCCGGTCGACGGTCGTCGCCGGAATCGTGTAGGGGAAGCCGGCGGCAAGCAGTGCGTTGCGGCCGATGTTGGCCGCCTGCTCGCCGATCTGGTCGACGCAGCCGCAGACCACGTCTTCGACGATGTCGGCGGGCTGGCCGGCGCGGCGCATCACCTCGTTCAGCGCTTGCGACAGCAGGACGACGGGATGGACGCCGCTCAGGCTTCCGTTCTTGCGTCCGGTGGCCGTGCGCACGGCTTCGACGATGACGACATCGCGATCGTTCATAGGAGGCTCCTTTCAGAAGTGGCGAGGCTATTGTAGCAGGTGAAAAGCGCAGGGGCGTTCAATTGAACGCCCCTGCTGTGTATCGAAAGGATCCGCGTTAGAAGTGCGAGATCAGGCCCGCCACGTACTGCAGCACCAGCGTCGCATCGATGCTGTTCACGCCTCCCGCGTGGTTCACGTCGGCGAGTGGGAGGCAGCCGAGCGACTGCACAAGGCCCGCCACGTACTGCAGGATGACCGCCGCATCGATGCTGTTCACGTCGCCGCTGCAGTTGGCGTCGCCGGTGAGGCCGGCAGGCGGCGTGGGTGTCGGCGTCGGTCCGCCCGGCGTGGGGCTCGGACCGACGGCTCCGCACTCCAACACGATCTGCAGGTCGGTGGCGGGCGGCGGGATGGTCAGCACCGCCGTATCCACGTAGGCCTGGCTCCCATTACCCTGCGCGTGGCAGCCGGCCTTCGCGGCCCGCACCTTGTAGTAACCGGCAATCACGTCCCAGTGGAAGACGCCGTCGGCGGCGGTCGTGTCGGGATTGTCGCGGTTCGATGGCGACATGATGGCGTCCCCGTCCGGCACGGCCGTAAAGGGCCCGCCTGGGTCATCCGAGCGGTAGAGCGTCACCGTGGCGCCCGCGATCGGGTTGCCGCCGGTGTCTTTCACGATGCCGCTCGGGTCGATGTAGATGTCGACGTCCTGGGTCACGCTATCGGTCGGGTCCGGACAGGAGAGGTAGAAGCGGATGATCGCGGGCCCATGGGTAGGGCTGAGCGGGGGGATCTTCCCGCTATAGGTGCCGCTGGGGCTCTCCGTAAGTAGACCGGTGTGGATGGTCACGCCGTTCTTGATCAGGTCGAACGACCCATTGCAGCCCGGCGGGCCCATGATGGAGATCGGGTTCGAGGTGCTCCAGTTGATCACCGGGGCTCCGTTGGAGGTCTGTGAGATGGACGTCACCGTCACGTTGGGCGGCAGCGCGTGGGGCCGCGTGAGGTGGAAGTCGACCACGACATCGCTGCTGATCGGCAGGTTCACCGGGCCAACGGACGCCGGGAAGAGGTCTGGACGCGACGCGGGCGGCAGCGCGGTGCCGAAGTAGTCGCCGGCGGGAAGACCGCTGATCAGGTAGTTACCAGCATCGTTCGTTGATGTAATCTGGCAGCTGCCGCCTGAGAGACAGAGCTGGACGGGCGCCGACGCCAGCGGAGTGTCCGTCTCATCAGAGACGGTGCCGCTGATGGTGCGGCCGGTGGGCGCGTTGCCGTTGCGCACCGGGAAGACGTAGCGGCCGGCCACGAGCGAGTTACGGCTGTTGCGCGCGAGGCCGCTGGCCGACGAGTCCAAGAAAGCCCCATTCACGGCCGAGCCGGGCAGTTCGAACGCGGTATCAGTGCCGTTGGAGTAGCCCACGCGGCCGGAGGTTCCGCCTAGGCCGTCGGTGCCTCCGCTGAAGTCGCCGGACTCCCACTGGACCTGGTTGTAGTTCATGATAATGTCAAAATCGCCCGGGCTGAGGTCACCGCGCTCCACGAGCAGGAGCTGGAAGTCATTGAGCTTGTCGGTATGGCTGCTGAAATAGCCTACGTTCGTCCAGTTGACGCAGAAGGTCGCATGGCCACCGAAAACGTCGGTGCCGTACGTGACGGAGCCAGCGCCGCGGGTGTCTACGTCGGCGAAGAACGCTGCGATGATCACGTGCGGGGTGTGAAGAAGATCGAACGGGGTGTAGTCGCGCAGCGCGCCATCGAACGTGACGTTGCCGTTGTTGTTCACGAAGAGCGTGGTATAGGTCTGGCCGAAGAACTTGAGCGGAAACCCGATCGGGATGGCAGCGCTCGATTCGTCATCGTTACGCGGGAGCGTGTTGTTTGTGCACCCCGGCAGGCCCTTGATCGCGGCAGCGCCGGCCTCGCCGCCGGACTGGGCTGAGACCTCCAGCCCGAACGCAGCCGGTAGCAGCAAGAACGCGACTAGGAGTACTGGGAACATGATCCGCTTCATGGCGTCGTCCTCCTCTTCAATCCGCCACCTACCGGATCGAGCTTATTATAAATACGCTCAAGCGGATGGTCAATTGTGCGCGCTATCACTCCGCCTAAGGTATGCTCGGCAGCGAGCAGCGCGTCCGTAGTCCGACGATCGGAGTACCAGGAGACCAGAATAGCCGATTGCTACTTCGGGCCGGGCTTAGTGCTGATATAGAGCAGCGCCCCATCGATATCCTGCGCGCCGGCGGAGACGATGACGAAGGGCAAGCTCGTATTGCTCGAGACAATGAGCGGCGACGCCTCGACGACGTCGTACAGCTTCGTCGTTGCGGCTTCTGCCAGCGCCCGCGCCGACAGATAAGTGATGCTTATGTCAATCTTGCTCGACGCGACGATCCCCTGCTCGATGGCGGAGAGCGCCGCGCGCCTGCTCGGGTCATCGAGCAGCGCGAGGCTAATCGTAACGCGGCCACCGGCCTGAGCGTTCGGCGCTCGCTTACCGGGGTCGAAGATGACGCTCGTGATGTCGGGGACGGTGGCGATGTCACCCACGGCCGCCGCCATCCGCCACGTGCGGACGATGCTGTCCTGCGCTCCCTTCGACAGGTCGCCGAGCGGGAGTTTCAGCCGATCGGCCTGCCAGCGGATCTCATCCGAGTCCTGGCTCAGGGCTGCGGCCACCGCCTCGAAGACAGATGACCGGTTCGCGTCCTCGTACGTGACCGATTGAGCCAGGAGACGGTCCAGCTCCGCAATCCCTTCGGCCTTCTGGTCGACGACATCGCGGTAGCTCAGCAGCACCGATTCCGCGACCATGCCGCCTGCAGCGTCGGCGGCCTCCTGGCTCACGTGGCTCGCCGGCGGCGCTCCCTGGCCAACGGCCTGGGCGTACGCCGCGTCGAGGGGCAGAAGGGCGGCATCGAGCTGCCCGGCGGCAAGGCGGCCCGCTATCGATTCGGGCGCAACCTCGGAGATCGTGACGGTACCCGCCTTGCGGCTCGTGTTTAGGCCGTAGCGGTCGTGGAGCAGGTAGCGAAGCTCCAGTGTGGAGACATCCGTCAGAGAGACAACGCCAATGTTCTTGCCTCGCAGTGCGGCTAGGCCGCTATCCTTTCGGCTGCTGTGGCCGCCGCACGTGGCGGCCAGCGCGGGCAGCACCAGCCAGGCGAGCAGAAGAGTCGCGCGAACGTTCACTGGCTTACTCTTTCTGCCACGGCAGTTATGGTCAAGCCCACGCACCTCGGAAGTACTGGGAGCAATGTCATGGGCGCTTCGGTTGGGATTTCCTCGCCCTGCCTCCCGTAGAATGCGCAATTCCTCCCACTTTTCCACCGCTCCCCTCTTCGTCTGAAGCCGGAACAGGTGTACAATACATACAGAGGATCATAAATGGTAGCTTCCCGGAGCGAGGACGTCGCCAGTAACGCGTCGGCCAAAGGCCAGCGTGTCTTACTGGGTGATCAAATCTGCCCCCGCTGCCGGAAGTACTTTACTGCGAGTTATTGGAGCGGCGAGACGCTGATCCAGGCACGCTGCCTGAGCTGCGATCTGAAATGGCCGCGCCCCGACGTCGTTTGATTCGGCGGCGGCGTGCTACGAACGCACGAGAAAGGAACCGATGGCCGTCTCTCCGGCACGACCAGCCCACGGCGAGGACCACAGGAGCGAGGTAGAGCTTCCTGATTCAGTAGAGCTGTATCTCAACGAGATCGCTCGCTTCAAGCTCCTCACGCCCCAAGAGGAGATCGATCTCTTCAAGCGGGTCGAGAACGGGCGCGTCCTGACCCTGCTCAGCGAGCTGTACATGGCGGAGACCGGCTCGCCGCCGGCGAACGAGGAGCTGACGTTCCTCCTGCTGCGCGAGATGAGCCGCTCGCTGGACCTGATGCACGAGACACGCGCCGTCCGCGGCTTCCCGCCGCCGGGCAACTTCGGCGACGAGCTGCGCAGTGTGAAGCTGCATGAGGCGATCGACCATGGGATCCACCCGCGTATCGAGAAGAAGTTCCAGCAGCACTCGCGGAAGAGCTTGGAGCGCGCGCACGACCTGATCGTCGCGCTGTCGGCGGGCCTGCGGATCTTCGGGCCCGAGCCGTCGCCCGAGCTGGAGCGCGCGCTGAAGCTTGTCGAGCGCGGCGCGACGCCGAAGAACCAGAAGCTGCTGCCTTGCCTGAAGGCCCTCGTCGCGGCCGTACGCCGCGCGCGCGAGGAAGCCGCTCGGGCGGAAGAGCACATGGTGAACGCCAACCTGCGCTTGGTGGTGAGCGTGGCGAAGAAGCACGCCGCGCGCGGTCTGCCGCTCATGGATCTCGTCCAGGAGGGCAACGCCGGCCTCATGCGCGCCGTCGAGAAGTTCGAGTACCGGAAGGGCTATCGATTCAGCACGTACGCCACATGGTGGATCCGCCAGGCTGTCGGGCGCGCGATCGCGGACAAGGCGCGCACGATCCGGCTGCCGATTCACATCAATGAGCTGATCTCGAAGTACACGCAGGCGCGCGAACGGCTGTTCCAGTACTACGGCCGCGAGCCCAAGGTGAGCGAGCTGGCGCGCTTCATGGGCATGAGCCAAGAAAAGGTGCGTGAAGCCGCTCGAGCGCTGCGCCAGTCCGTGATCTCCCTCGAGACCCCGGTGGGCGAAGAGGACGAGAGCACGCTCGGCAGCCTGCTCGAGGACCTGCTGTCGCCGTCGCCGGAAGAGGAGGCGACGCGCGAGCTACTGCGCGAGCGTGTGAGGCAGGCGCTCGACGTCCTCTCGCCGCGCGAGCGCAAGGTGATCGAGTTGCGCTTCGGCATCCTTGATGGCCGCGCACGCACGCTGGACGTCGTCGGGAACGCACTCGGCGTGACGCGGGAGCGGGCGCGGCAGATCGAGGCGCAGGCGCTCGCCAAGCTGCGCCAGCGCCACCAGCGCCGTCTCTTCGAAGAGGAATAGCGGCCACGCGTCCTTCCAAGGACACCGAGGAATCTCGATCCTCCGACAGCTAGCGCGCCGTCTTGGTCTGCGCGACCGACACTGATAATGCGTCGAGATTCCCCTAAACAAGTGACGGGGTATACTGGTAACCGGGCGAGGTTGGGCATCATCTTCGCTCGTTGCCCGCCACGCGCCGTTGTCTCCAGCCGGCCTTGCTAGGAGAGTCCGCATGGTCATCAACCCCTTCCGGCCCAAGCAGCCAGGCGACCCCGCCGAAGCGTTCCTGCGGAGCAGCGCCATCCCGTACACCATCCCCGAGATGCTCTCCGACGCCGCCGCGCGCTTCGGGCCCAACGTGGCCTACCAGCAGAAGGTCGAAGGCGAATGGCAGCAGGTTACGTTCGAGCAGCTCCTTCGCAGGGCAAACGAGTTCGCTGCCGGGCTCGTCGGAATGGGGCTGCGCCCGGGCGACCGTGTCGCGATCTGCGCCGAGAACAGCCTCGCCTGGATCACGGGATACCTCGGCATTTCGATCGCGGGCGCCGCCGGCGTGCCGATCTATTACGACCTGAAGGTCGGCGAGATCGTGGAGATGCTGAAGCGCTCGGGCGCGCGCTTCCTCATCACGTCGGCGCGCGTGATCGACAAACTGGGCGAGCGCCCCGACGCTGTCGAGCGCGTGATCTTGATCGGAGGCGGCGAAGGCCGGCGCGGCCAGCCGCCGCGCTTCTTGCGACGCGCGCGGCCGGACCTGCTCCCATTCGAGCAGGTGGCGGCCCAGGCCACGTCGGAGAGCGCGGCCACGCTCCGCCAGCGACGTGTCGAGCCGGACGACCTGGCATCGATCGTCTTCACGTCGGGCACGACGGGCGGCATGAAAGGCGTGATGCTCACGCATAAGAACTTCATGGCGAACCTCGAATCGATCCGGCGCACGATCCAGTTCGATGAGAAAGACCGCCTCGTCCTGGTACTGCCGCTCCACCACGCGTTCCCGTTCATCATCTGCCTGGCCTGCCTCACCTTCGGCGGGATCTTGACGTTCGAAAACGATCTGCTGCGCGTGCGCGATCGGGTGAAGGAGTGCAAACCGACGATCTTTCTCGGCGTGCCGGCGCTCTTCGAGCAGATGTACCGCGCCATCGTCCGTCGCGCCGAGGCCGAGGGCCGGCTGGAGCTGTTCGAGCGCGGGATGCGCGTCGTCGATGTGGCGAAGCGGCGCACCGGCGTGAACCTGGGCAAGCTCGTCTTCCGCGAGATCCACCAACAGCTCGGCGGAAACTTGCGTTTCATGCTGAGCGGCGCGGCGCCGCTCAGGCCGGAGGTCACGCGCAACTTCTTCCGGCTCGGCCTGCCGCTGTTGCAGGGCTGGGGGCTCAGCGAAGCGGCGCCGGTCGTCGCGGCCCAGCGCTGGGTGCCGCGCAAGTTTTTCTTCAGCAACTACTACGAAGACCAGATCGGCACCGTGGGCCAGCCGCTCATCGGCGTCGAAGTAAAGCTCATCGATGTCCCCGAGAAGGAGATCTACGTTCACCTGCATGGCGAAGGCGAGCTGGTCGTGCGCGGCCCGAACGTGTTCCCGGGCTACTGGCAAGCGCCGGACGACACGGCCGCCGCGAAGGCCGGCGAATGGCTGCGCACCGGCGACCTGGGCCGCATCGATGAGGAAGGCAACATCTGGATCACCGGACGCAGCAAGTACGTGATCGTGCTCGAGTCCGGCGAGAAAGTCATGCCGGACGAGCTCGAAGAGCGCTTCGGCCGGAGCGAGCTGCTGCAGGACATCTGCGTACTGGCGCGACAGCATCGAAACAAAACGCAGGTTGGTGTGTTGATCTACCCGAACTTTGAATCGACGACAAAGCGGATCAAGGAGCGCGGGATGCCGGAGAACGAGGCGTCAGTGCGCGCACTCGTGCAGGAGGAGCTCGATCGCGAGTTGCGCGAGCTCGCGCCGTACAAGCGCGTGAGCGAGCTAATGCTCTCGGACGCGCCGCTGCCCAAAACGGCGATCCAGAAGGTGATGCGCCACCAGCTCCGCGACGAGTACTCGTTCGACTACAAGCGCTGGGAGGATAGCGCGGCGGACATGCTCGCACCGTCCGCCCCTGAACCCTAGGCTCTTACTCCACGTGAGTTCCAGCGCCAAGTCGGCACAGTCACCAGATGGCGGTGCGGCCATCGAGCGTCTACCCGCCCTCGACGGCCTGCGTGGTCTCGCCATCCTTCTCGTGATGCAATTTCACTTCTGGGGCTTGCCGTTCGAAATCGCCGCCTGGCAGCCTTCGCTCGGGGTCGATCGCTTCTTCCACCGGCTGTTCGGCACGGGCTGGTCGGGAGTCGATCTCTTTTTCGTGCTCTCGGGCTTTCTCATTACAGGAGTCTTGTACGACGCCAAGCATGCAAGCGCCTACTTTCGCAACTTCTATGCGCGGCGGTTCCTTCGCATCTTTCCGCTTTACTATGCCTTCCTTGCAGGCGCGCTCCTGGTTCTGCCGGTCTGGAATCGCGTGTCCGACCAGGGACAGATCGAACAGCTCAGGCAGGTGCAGTTCTGGTACTGGACGTACCTGGTAAACCTTGGTTCGGCGATCAAGCCGTTTCACACAAACATACCACTCGTTCACATCCAGTTCTGGTCACTGGCGCTGGAGGAGCAATTCTATCTCGTCTGGCCGCTGCTCATACTGCTCTTCAGCCGGCGAACGATGATGCTCTTGTGCGCCGCTCTTGTCGCAGGCGCGCTTGCCACCCGCTACGTCCTGCTCGATCCCGTGAGCGCACCGTTCGCTAATCAGAATGCCGCCCACCTGCTGCTGCCGGCGCGCGTCGATACGCTGGCGCTGGGAGCAGTGCTCGCGCTCGCGCTGCGCGGTGGCATCGATCTGCATCGATGGAAGCCGTTGGCGTTCGTTGTCAGCGCGGGAGCGCTTGCGGTGCTTACAACGTTGTTCATACGGCACGGCGGGCTGACGCCGCTCGACCGCGATGTGGAAACGGTGGGCTTATCGGCGCTCGCGCTGCTCTATGCATTGCTACTACTGCTCGTGCTGACGGCGAAGCCAGCCGACAGGCTGCATCGACTGGTGAGCCATGCGAGCCTGCGCTTCCTCGGGCGCTACTCGTACGCGATCTACGTGTTCCATCTGCTGGTTGCGTTCGAGCTCACCGCGGAGGTCAACCGGCGTCACGGCCTCCACTTGCTGTTCGGCTCGCAGATCCCATTCAATATCGGCTTTAGCCTCACATGTACGGCCATCTCGGTCACGGCGGCGTGGCTGAGCTGGCATCTATTCGAGAAGCAGCTGCAGAAGCTGAAGCGCTACGTTCCCTACGAACGCCATTCGGATGTCGGACGAGGACTGGCCAGCGCGCAGCGGGCAACTACCGTCGCCATCCCGGCTGATCCAGTTCGGTCGCCATGAGCCTGCCGCGCGCCGTACAAGCGCGTGAGCGAAGTCACGCTGTCCGATGCGCCCCTGCCAAAGACGACGATCCAGAAGGTAATCCGGCACCAGCTCCCGCGATGAGTACTCGTTCGACTACAAGAAGTGGCTCGATAGCGCGCCGGACCTGCTCGTGCCGCCGGCGGCAGAAGAGGCGAGTGAGAACGAATGACGGCGTTCGTAGGGGCGTTCAACTGAACGCCCCTCGCCCCGAAATCCCGCCGCACAAGGCCACCGCAAGACGGCAAGCGCACCGCTCTTTCAAGACTCTGTGACTGAGTGGCAGTTCCTCCGGGGGGCCCTACCGTCGTTGTATGCCATCAAGAAAACAGGACGGGCTCAATGTGCGCCATGTTCTTGTTGACGTAAAACCAATCCGGCTCCTGCTTGCGGGCGCGCACGCGGATCTCAAAGTTTGGACCTGCGGTGACGATGCATTGAACAGGATGAGGCCGATGCCGAAGACCCGGCACAGTGCATCCAGCCTGTCGACATCGTCTTTAGGGGATGCGCGAGGAACGACCAGATACGACATGTGGCTGAAGAGGCGGTATGCGCATGCCTGACCAAATGCAGTTATGAGTTCAGACGAGTTGGGCTTAATCTCCGCCGAAACTATTTCGGTAGGGGGTTGGAAGATGTCGCTCTTCTTCGACTCACGTTTACCGATCACGTCGGGCGTGCCCCACTTGTCTCGGAACACGTTGCCTCCCAATGCAATAGCCTTCGTGCATTCCTGCATGTCGTTTTGCAAGTAGTCAGCGAAAGGTTCATAGAAGTCTCGCTCAAGGACTTGCGTCGGTGGCTGAGGAACCAGGTCTGGCCGTAGCTGATCGGCATCTTGATCGCAATTCCAGTAGCCTGAAGAGGCCGCGCGCTGGCTTATAGACCTTGCCGGGAAAGCGTTGGTCGAGGTTGTAGAGATTGCCTGTGATGGTGTTATGTTTGAAAGAGCGGTCCTGCGAGACTAGGCGGACAAGTTCAGCCCATCGGATGCCGTCGGGGTTCTGGCTCAGCAGTTCGAGCGCGCGCTCGACAATGCGTTCGCCGATTCCCCTCTTGGCTTCTGCTTGCGCCACGTGTGTAACCTTCTGATTAAACAAGCCGGCCCCGAATGGGACCGGCTGTTGTATTCGCCGTGAGCTGCCTAGACCTCCAGCGCCATCTTCATGAGCGGGTCCATCCGGTCGTAGCGGTCAGGCATGCCGGCGACCTCCAGGCGGTGGAGGTACTCCTGCACCTGGCGCTTGCGCAGCGCCATGAACTTGTTGAAGCCCTCGTCCGCGTTGTCCTTGCCGCCGCCGAGGAGCACGATGAGCGACTCAGCGACCTGGATGCCGAACGTGCCCGTCTCCGGGTCGGCGTTCTCTGACTCGTCCAGGTAGCCGTGGATCTCCTCGCGCCGCTGCGGCTCGTGCTCCAGCACGTACTTCAGGTGCATCACGCCGAAGCCGAGGTGGCGCGACTCGTCCTGCGCGCAGAGCCGGAAGATGCGCTTCTCCGCCTCGTTCTGGGCGATCAGTTCGCCCATGCGGAACATCGACTGCACGAAGCCCTCGGCCTGCACGTGCATGATCGCCGACATCTCGGTGAAGTCGCGCGCGTTGATGATCGTGCGCAGCGACGACGTGGGGCTCGCCTGGAGCAGCCCGCCGCCGTTCGCGAGCGCGCGCTTCCGGAAGACATCGAGGTGGCGCGCCTCGTCCATGATCTGGCTGGCGAGGAACAGCTTCGTCTCGAAGTGGTCGTTGCTGATGCGCGGCACCCACTGGCCG
>CAYQLM010000089.1:0-12551 GCA_964418365.1 uncultured Dehalococcoidia bacterium | reverse complement strand
GTGACGTTGCGCTCGATGAGCAGCGTGCTCCTGCGCGCGCGCGCGGCGTAGAGCCCGGCGGCGAGCCCGGCCGGGCCCGCGCCGATGATGACGATGTCGTAGTGCTTCTCTTCGGTCACGCAGGTGTTACGACGGCGTCGAGCCGCTGCTTCAGGTCGCTCTTGGGCCGGAACCCGATGATCTGGCCGACCGGCTTGCCTTCTTTGAAGACGAGCAGCGTCGGGATGCTCCGGATGCCGTAGGTGACCGCCGTGTTCGGGTTCTCGTCGGTGTTCAGCTTGACGAACTCCACCCTGCCCGCGTACTCATCGGCCAGCTCCTCGACGATCGGGGCGACCATGCGGCAGGGGCCGCACCAGGGCGCCCAGAAATCGACCAGCACCGGCTTGCTGTTCTTGAGCACTTCTTGCTCGAAGTTCGTGTCGGTGACCTCTTTAGGCTTCGCCATTGGATATGCCTCCTCTTGACAGTTCCTGACAGTATGCTACCATACCCCCAGGGGGTATGTCAATGACAACACCGAAGTCTCGGATGGCTCCCAAGATAGCGAATGACAAGCCCGCCGAGCGAGACCTGGC
The DNA here is from genome assembly GCA_964418365.1 of uncultured Dehalococcoidia bacterium. Taxonomy (GTDB): domain Bacteria; phylum Chloroflexota; class Dehalococcoidia; order DSTF01; family RBG-16-68-14; genus JBBDXS01. The sequence continues at coordinate 11,973 of CAYQLM010000089.1, read as the reverse complement.
TCAGCAGGCCAAGACGCGCCTGCGTCGGATCGAAGGACAGGTACGCGGAATCCAGGGCATGCTCGACCGGCTCGACGAGGACGCCGGCGCGCTGGCGGATCGCGCGCGTGCGCTCCTGTCGGAAGGGAAGAAGCAGACCGAGGTGGCGCGGGAGCTGGGCCTGACGCGCCAGCGCGTCGCCGATCTCGCGAAGGGCCGCTGCGGGCCCGAAGGCGAGCCGTGCGACAGCCTGCTCACGCAGATCCTGGCCGTGCACTCGGCGGTCGAGCAGGTGGGGTTGCTGATCATGGAGCTGCACTTGCAGCACTGTATCCTGGAAGGCGTCGCGATCGACGAGTCGCGGCTGAAGGACCTGCGCGAGTCGCTCAGGCTCTGGTCTCGCCTAGGCTCGTAGCAACCTTCGCTTCCTCTGAGGACTGCGTTCGTGCAAAGGAGCTGCGCAGCGCTTCCAACATGCCGGAGGCCGCCGCCTCGCGCGCCAGGCGCAGGGTATTCTTGATCGCGTTGCCATCGGCGCGCCCGTGCGTGACGATGACGACGCCGTTGACGCCGAGGAGCGGCGCGCCGCCGTACTCGCCGTAGTCCATCCGCCGGCGCAGCGCCATCAGCGCCGGTCTGAGCACCAGCGCCGCGAGCTTGTAGTGCGTGCGCGCCGTGATCGTGGCGCGGAGCTGCGCGAAGATGAACTCGGCCGCGCCCTCGGTCGCCTTGACGGCGATGTTGCCGGAGAAGCCGTCGGTCACGACGACGTCGGCCAGGTCGAGCGGCAGGTGGTTCGGCTCGACGTTACCGACGAAGTTGATCGACGGCAGCACGCGCAGCGCGGCGAAGACCTCCTGCGCCAGCTCGTTCCCCTTCGACTCCTCCTCACCGATGTTGAGCAGCCCGACGCGGGGGCGCTGCACGCCGAGCACCTTCTCCATATACACGGAGCCCATCTGCGCGAACTGCACCAGGTAGGACGGCTTGCAGTCGGCGTTGGCGCCGACGTCCAGCACGAGGATGCCGGTCTTGTTGTACGGCGCCATGGTGCATAGCGCCGGGCGCTCGATGCCGGGCACGCGCCCGAGGTTGAGCAGCGCCGACGCCATCACGGCGCCCGTGCTGCCCGCCGACACGACGCCGGCGGCGAGCCCGCGCTTCATGAGGTCCATGGCGACGTTGATCGATGCGCCCTTCTTCTGGCGCACGGCCTGCACTGGCTGCTCATCCATGGCGATCGCTTCTTCGGCATCGACCAGCTCGATGCCGGAGGGGACCGGTCCATGATGCGACAGCTCCTCGCGCAGCAGCTCTGTCGCGCCGACGAGCGCGATCTGCAGGTCGAGCTCGCGGTGCGCCAGGAGCGCACCTGCGACGGGCTCGGCGGGCGCGCGATCGCCGCCCATGCCATCGAGGGCGATGATCATCGCGATGGCTCCGGCTTGCGCGCGACGGTGATCATGTACTGGCTCTCTCCATCATACGGCGCGAGGTCGTAATCGCCGTAGAGCCGATCGAGCTGTAGACCGGCCTCGTGCAGCAATCCCTCCATCTCGTAGCGGGTTGTGAAGCGGAGATCAACCGCCGTCGTGACGCGACGGGGCGTGCCGTCTTCCGAGGTCATGTCGTAGATGTGCGTCTCGTGGTGAACTTGTGCCGCGCGGTCGGTGGTAACCGAGCGCAGCTTGGTGACTGACAGCCCGCGCGACGGCAGCTCGCGGGTCCAGTCGTGCAGGAGCGGCGCTGCCTCGCCTTCGTCCCAATCGACGTCGAGCAGTGGGCGCAGATCGCAGACGAAGACGCCGCCGGGCGAAAGGTGCCGCTCGACGGAGCGCAGGCAGGCGAGCTGATCAGCCGGGGTGAGCAAATGATGGAACGCGCCGAACCCGGCGACGACGAGCTCGAACTGCTGGTCGAGCTTGAAGTCGCGCATGTCGGCGCGCTGGAGGTGCACTCGATCGCTCGCGCCCCCGGCCTTGCAGCGAGCGAGAGCGAGCACCTCGTCCGAGGTGTCGATGCCCCAGACGGCGTGGCCCCCGCGCGCGAGGTGGAGCGCGACACGTCCGGTGCCGCAGCCGAGCTCCAGCAGGGGGCCGTCACAGCGGCGGGCGAGCGCTTCGTAGAACGGGAGATCGGCGGAGAACCCGCTCCAGTCTACATCCAGCAGTTCGGCCAGCAGCGTATCGGTGTCAGGCATGGATCGCTCGCGGTACTGGATTCTAACGCGCCGGCTCGCCGCGAGGCCATCGCCCGGCACTTGACAGGCCGGGCGATTCGATATACATCAATGGCACTCACGGTCGCGGGAGGCACCGGACGTGCCGAGGGTTCCCGCTCTGCAAGGAGGAGGACATCCCATGGCGCGGGTATATGATTCGTTTCTGCGGCAGCGGCTGACGCGACGCCGGCTGCTGGGTAGCGCGGCGGGCGTCGGCTCGGCGGCGGTCGTGCTGGCAGCGTGCAAGAACGGCGGCAAGGGCGGCGCAACGCCGAGCGGGTCGCCGAACCAAGGCACGCCAAAGCCCGGCGGCATCCTCAAGCAACGGCTTGGCTCGGCGTTCCCCAACTTCAACCCCTTCGGCCCCGGCATCGCGTCTCTCTTGCAAGGACTCTTCGCCGGTTTCACAATCTTCGATCACCTCTGGTACGTCCCCACGGACACTGGCGAAGTTGTGAAGTTCCTTGCGTCTGACATCGAGATCATCGATGAGCTGACGATCAGCGTTACCATGGGCAGCGCGTTCTTCCACGATATGCCGCCCGTGAACGGCCGCGCAGTCACGTCGGCGGACGTGAAGGCGAGCACCGAGAAGTTCAAGGCGCAGATCCCGTTTGGCTTTAGCTGGCTGCAGGAGATCCTCGATAGCGTGGAGGCGCCCGACGATCACACCGTGATCTACCACCAAAACAGGCCCTGGTTCTGGTTCTTCACGTCATCCAACGCGGGCAGCCCGTGGACGAGCTCCATCCTGCCGCAGGAGATCCTCGACAAGGACGACATCCTCAACAACCAGCCGATCGGGTCGGGCCGCTTCATGCTGGCGGACTCCGCCAACTTCACGGGCACGCGGCTGCGCAAGTTTCCCCGCTGGCGCGAAGCCGGCCTCCCGTACCTGGACGGCATAGACAACATCCTCATCACAGACGACACCGCGGCGCAGGCCTCGTTCGAGGCGAAGGATATCGACACCATCGGAGGCCTCAAGCACGACGCGCTCGACGATATGAAGAGCCGCCTCGGCGACAGCATCGTCACGTCGTCTGACCTGTCGCGGTCGTATCGAACGCTGATGATCCACTACGACCCGCCGTTCACGGACCCTCGCATCCGCCAGGGCATCAATCTCGCGATTAACCGCGACGAGATCCGCCAGGTGCTCGACCTCGGCGACGGCGTGTTCGCAGGTCCGGTGCCGCCGGCGCACAAAACCTACGCGCTCACGGAGGACGACGCCGACCTCAAGGAGTTCTTCCGGTTCAACCTCGACGAGGCGAGGTCTGTCTTGCAGGGCGCCGGCTTCCCGTTCGATCAGGAGTTCGAGCTGAAGTATCACACGCTGCCGGGGAACCCAGACCTGGCGGGCATCCTCCAGCAGCAGCTGAGCAAGGCCGGCATCAAGATCAAACTCACACCCGAAGACATCACCCGGTGGCTCGCGAACACGCTGGCCCCGGGCAACTTCCAGTTAACCTGCTTCACCCACCTGCCGTACGAGGACCCCTCGCTGCCGCTCAACTTCTATCGCACGCCAAACTTCATGGGCTACGAGGACGCTGAGGTAGAGAGCGCCATGAACGCGGCAGCCATCGAGCAGGACGCCGCAACGCGGATCGAGAAGACCAAGGAAGCGCAGCGCGTGATCATCCGCAAGTGGGCGCCGCAGTTCACGCTCTATTCACCGATCGGCTATGGGGCGCGCTGGAGCTACCTGAAAGGCACTGTGGATGGCCGCGGGTCCTTTGGTCTGTTCAACTCGCGCGCCTGGCTGGACAAGTAGCCATGACCGAACTGCGTCTCGCCTAGGAGGGTTGCGCAAGACCTTGTGGCGTTACACGTTGCGCCGGTTGGCTTTCCTGCCACTGCTGCTGGTACTCGTTTCGCTCATTACCTTCATTCTCCTCCGCGTTCTCCCGCAGCAAGACCCCGCCATTCTCATGGCCGGGCAGAACGCCACGCCCGAGCAGGTCGCCGCGATCCACGCCGAGCTCGGCCTCGATCGGCCCATAACGACGCAGTACTTCGACTGGATGGGGAACGTCCTGAGAGGTGATCTCGGGAAGACCTACTACAGTAGGCGGGACATCCTGAGCGAGGTGAAGCGACGCTTTCCCGCCAGCGCCGAGATCGTCTTGCTGAGCCTGACGATCAGCGTCGCGGTCGGCGTCACCTTCGGCGTGATCTCCGCAACTATGCGCAACACCGGCATCGATTATGGCGTGCGGCTGCTGGCGGTCTTCGGCCAGTCGATCCCGGAGTTCTTCCTGCTCGTGCTCTTGATCCTGATCCCATCCATCTTATGGAGATATGCGCCTCCGGTGGGAGGTTTCGTGTCGCCCGTGGACGACTTCTGGCGGAACGTTCGCATGTTCGGGCCGCCGTCGCTCGTGCTCGGCATCGGCGGGTCGGCGGGGATCATGCGCCTGCAGCGGACGACGATGCTTGAGGTGCTTCGCAGCGATTACGTCCGCACCGCCCGCGCGAAGGGGCTGACGGCGCGGAGCGTTGTGATGACGCATGCCTTCCGCAACACGCTAGCGCCACTGGTGACGGTCGTCGGCGCGGCCTTCACGACGGTATTCGCAGGCTCCGTGATCGCTGAGCGGATCATGAGTCTCGATGGCTTGGGCGTGTTTTTCCTTCAATCCGTCCTGCAGCGCGACTTCCCGGTCGTGCAGTTTCTGGTACTTTACTTCGCGACGGTCATTATTCTCGCCAACCTGATCGTCGACCTTTCGTACGCCTTCATCGATCCGCGGGTGAAATACCGCTAGCCATGGCGACAGGAGCGGTAACAGCGCCCGTAGCGGCTGCCGAGTGGGAGCCGGCACTCGAGCCCAGAAGGAGACTCGCTGGGTGGGGGCGAGTTGCCCGCAAAAACCCGGTCGGCGTCGTCGCGGCGATCATCGTCTTCGCCTTCGTAGCGCTGGGCACGGTTGAGGTGGTCAGCCACAGCGCCTTTGGCACGGTAGTTGCCCCGGAGAACCCTCGCGACATCAAGGCATCGGTTCAACTGCAGGGGCCTTCCTGGGCGCACCCCCTCGGGACGAATCAGCGCGGGAACGACATGCTCAGCCGGATCATGGCGGGCGCCAGGGTGTCGTTCCTCATTGGCCTCATGGCGCTGGGGATCGGGTTCCTTCCCGGTGCGCTGCTGGGCGTGATCTCCGGCTATTACCAGCGGTGGATCGACTACGTCATCCAGCGCGGCGGGGAGGCGTGGGCCGCGTTTCCGGTGCTCTTCCTCTACCTGGCGTTCATCACGGCGTTGGGCCAGGGGCTCAAGACGATCGCGATCGTGATCGTCATCTCATCACTGTTCGGAGGCTCGCGCGTGCTCAGAGCGGTTGCGATCATTACTAAGCACGCCGACTACATCGAGGCGTCGCGCTCGCTGGGCGCCAGCGATAGCTGGATCTTGAGCCGGCATCTGATACCAAACGTCATGCCGATCATCATCGTGGGCGCCAGCAGCGTCTTCGCGGTGTCGGTGCTGGCGGAGTCCGCGCTGAGCTTCCTGGGCTTGGGGCTCGAGCCCGGTACGCCTTCGTGGGGGATCGACCTGAACGAGGGCCAGAGCAACATGCGCCTGCATCCGTACCTCGTGATATTTCCTGGCATGGCGATCAGCTTGGTGGTGCTTGGCTTCAACCTGCTGGGCGATACGCTGCGGGACATCCTCGATCCGCGCCTGCGCGGCAGCCTGCGCTGAACGTGTCTGCAAATTCTACGGGGAACTGCCAGATCCTTCGCTCTCGTCCTTCCGTCGAAGGACTTGCCGCTCAGGATGACAATGAAGAAAGCGCGGCAGCCTGCGATAGCACCCTTGACACCGCGAGCAGATCGCCTATGATGCATGCGCCCTGGGCGATGCGAAGGACTCGTAGGGCGGCGAACGGCCGCCTTTTCTTGTAAGGAGAGAACGCCTATGCAACGAGAAGCAGCCGTGCAACAAGCCGCCGTCTACCCAACGCTTAGTGTCGCGCTGTTCCCGAAGGACAGCATCGCGCGCCGCGTGCTCCTCGTCACTGGCGCTGTCGTCTTTCTGGCCCTCTGTTCCCAGGTGAGCTGGAACATGCCGTTCAGCCATGCCAAGGACGGACACATCGTTCCCGTTACCGGGCAGACGTTCGCGGTGCTGCTTATCGGCGCGCTGCTGGGGAGCCGGCTGGCCGGCGCAGCGGTCTTCAGCTACATGACCGTCGGCGTCGCGGGCGCCCCCGTGTTCGCACATACGGACCGCTACTACACGGCGTTCGCCGGTCCGAGCGGTGGCTACATCATCGGCTTCTTCTTCGCGGCGGTGCTCGTTGGCTGGTTCGCGGAGCGAGGCTGGGACCGCAACCGCTGGATCGTCCTGCCGATGCTGCTCGGCAACGCGCTGATCTACGTTCCCGGCCTGATCTGGCTGAACGGTTGGCTGCACATTACGCATGTCCCGGGCGCGAGTTGGAGTCTGACGCGCGACCTGGGTCTGTGGCCGTTCGTCGCCGGCGATCTGGCGAAGCTTGTTGCGGCGACGCTGGCAGTACCCGCGGGCTGGTCCCTCGCGGAGCGGCTTCGCTCCGGCCAGGTTTAGCATTCCAGCTGCTCCCGGGCGGCGAAGTCAGGCGATCGATGGCTCTGCTCAGCGTTCACGACCTTTCGATCCGGTTCGGCGGTATCGTCGCGCTCGACGCCGTCTCCTTCGACGTCGATGAGGGCCAGATCGTCGGGCTGATCGGCCCGAACGGCGCGGGCAAGACCACCGTCTTCAACTGCATGACGCGCGTTTACCACCCAGACCGCGGATCGATCATGTTCCAAGGGCGTGAGTTGCTGCGCATGCAGCCGCACCAGATCATCGCGGCGGGAGCTGCGCGCACGTTCCAGAACCTGGAGATCTTCAGCTCCATGACCGTGCTGGAGAATTTGCTCGTGGGGCAGCACTCGGAGATGCGCAGCAACACGCTCGAGTGCGCGTTCCGGCTCCCGCGCTGGCGGCGCGAGGAGCGCCGCGCGCGTGAGCTGGCCGACGAAATGCTCACGCTCCTGGAGCTGCAGCCGTACGCGTCCGCGCCGGCCGGATCACTGCCATTCGGAGTGAAGAAGCGGGTCGAGCTGGCGCGCGCGCTGGTATCCCGGCCGCGACTGCTGCTGCTCGATGAGCCGGCGAACGGGCTGAACCACGAGGAAGTCGAAACGCTGAAGACGCTCATCCTAACGCTCCGGCACGACCTGGCGCTCACGATCCTGCTGGTGGAGCACCACATGGGACTGGTGATGGCGGTGTCAGACCGCGTCTGTGTGCTGGACTTCGGCCGCAAAATCGCGGACGGCACGCCGGCGGAGGTGCAGGCCGACCCGCGCGTGATCGCGGCGTACCTGGGGCAAGACGATGCTTAGCCTGCGCGATGTGCATGCCTCCTACGGTCCGGTGCTGGCGCTGCGCGGCGTCTCGATCGAGGTGCCGGCGAAGGACATCGTCGCGGTGCTGGGTGCCAACGGCGCCGGCAAGTCGTCAACGCTGCGCGCCGTCTCGGGGCTCGTGCGGCCGTCGCGCGGCGTTATCGAGTTCGACGGGAGGCGCATCGACCGGCTCGCTCCGGAGAAGATCGTGCAGCTCGGCGTGTCTCATGTGCCGGAGGCCCGGCAGATCTTCAGTGAGCTGACCGTGATGGAGAACCTGCGCCTCGGCGCGTACACGCGGCGCGACGGCGCTGGCGTCAAGAGCGATATCGACCGTGTGTTCGGTTACTTTCCTGTGCTGGGGCAGCGCCACAAGCAGGAGGCTGGGCTGCTGAGCGGCGGGGAGCAGCAGATGCTCGCGATCGGGCGGGCGCTGATGGCAAAGCCACGCCTGCTGCTCCTCGACGAGCCGTCGCTCGGGCTGGCGCCGCTGCTCGTGCGCGAGATCTTTGATATCGTGCGGGCGATCAATGCGTCCGAGGGGCTGACGATCCTGATCGTCGAGCAGGACGCCAAGGCGGCGCTTGCCATCGCCAGCCGCGGCTACGTGCTCGAGACAGGCAAAGTCGTGCTCGAAGATAGCGCGGCGCGGTTACAGGAGAACGAAGACGTGCGACGATCCTACTTGGGGTACTAGCGATGCAGGAATTCGCACAACAAACGCTGAGTGGTATCGCGAGTGGAAGCCTGTTCGCGATCGTGGCGCTGGCGATCGTGCTGATCTACCGCTCGACAAGCGTGCTGAACTTCGCGCAGGGCGAGATGGCGATGTTCACGACGTTCATCGCCTGGTCGTTCATGACGCGCATGGACTTCTGGCCGGCCTTCATCCTGGCGATTCTCGTCGCTGCAGCGATGGGCGCAGCGCTCGAGCGGCTGGTGCTGCGGCCGGTGGAGAACGCGCCGCCGCTGAACAGCGTCATCGTGACGCTGGGGCTCTTCACGATCTTCAACGGCCTCGCCCTCTGGATCTGGGGCGCGCAACCGAAGGGCTTCGGCCCGTTCTCAGTGTTCAAGGGCGAGGCGATCTGCGCCGCCGACGTGTGCATCGGCAGGCTGAACGTCGGGATCCTGGTCGTCTCGCTGATCGTGATGACGGTGCTCTACTTCTTGTTCCAACGCACGAAGATCGGCCTGGCGATGCGAGCGACGGCGCAGAACCGGCTCGCGAGCCAGCTCGTCGGCATTCCGGTGGGCAACATGCTCACGCTCGGCTGGGCGCTGTCGGCGGGCGTCGGCGCGATCGCCGGCGTGATGGTGGCGCAGAGCGTCAGCCTGACGACGAGCAGCCTCTTCGCGATCCTGCTGTACGCGTTCGCCGCAGCGGTGCTGGGCGGGCTCAATAGCCCCCCTGGAGCGATCATCGGCGGCATTATCATCGGTGTCTCCAAGAACTACGCGGCCACCTACGTCCCGTCCGGCGTGGGCAACGTCGACCTCACCCTAGCGTTCGTGCTGATCGTCGTCGTGCTCATGATCCGTCCGACGGGACTGCTGGGTCGGGCGCCGGCGCGCAGGGTATAGCATGCCGAAGCTTCGGCTTCCCATCGCGAGGGTCTTCTGGCTGGGGCTGCTCGGCGCGGTTCTCGTGCTGTTCCCGTTCTTCCACACCTGGCCGGGGCTTGACGGGTACGTGACGCAGTACCGCACCTTCAACGCGACGATGTTCGCGGTCTGGCTGCTCGTCGTGCTGAGCATGAACTTGCTCACGGGCTACAGCGGGCAGATCTCGCTCGGGCACGCGGCGGTTGTGCTCGTCGGGGCGTTTACTACAGCGATCTTCTCGCAGCGATTCAACGTGCCGCTGCCGCTGGCGATAGCGCTGGCCGGGCTGTTCACAGGCGTGGTGGGAGGAGTCGTGATCGGCATCCCGGCCGTGCGGCTGAGCGGGCCATACCTGGCGATCGCGACGTTCGCGCTCGTGATCAGCCTGCCGCAGATCCTCAAGATCGAAGGGATCAACAACTACACGCACGGCGCGCTGGGCATTCGCATTCACGACCTGCAGCCGCCCGGTTTCGCCGACCGGTTCCTCGACAAGTCGGAGTGGCTGTACTACACGACGATGGCGACGGCGGTGTTCATGACCGCCGTGTTCTGGAACATCACGCACAGCCGCATCGGGCGGGCGTTTGTTGCGCTGCGCGACAGCGAGATCGGCGCCGAGCAGATGGGCGTGAACGTGCCGTTCTACAAGGCGCTCGCGTTCGCGCTCAGCTCGTTCTACGCAGGGATCGCGGGCGGGCTGTTCTTCATGGTGCAGGCGTTCGTCGGGCCGGAGAGCCTGGGCTTCTTCGACTCCATCCTCTTCCTCGTGGCGATCGTCATCGGCGGACTGGCGAGCGTCCTCGGCTCCGTGCTTGGGGCGCTGTTCCTGACGTTCCAGGTGGAGGCGATCACCCGGTTGGGCGATGTCTTCTCGCAGGCGAAAAACTTGCGCGGGGTTATCTACGGCGGTGCGCTGGTGATCGTCATGCTGCTCTTCCCGCGCGGCTTCGCGGGCGCGGTGCAGGCCTTCCAATCGAACGGGCCGAGAGGCGTCTGGCGGGGCATCCTCGCGCGGCTGAGCTCCCTCACGGAGCTGGCCAAGAGCTACTCGGCGCCGAGGGCCGCCGCGCGGGCCCGGCCCGACGAGGCCCCCCGCCAGCCTCCGGGCCCTGGTGGATCGAGCGCGAGTTGATTGTTATAGTTCCCGCGACCGGCGGTTGACCGGTCACTCTTGGAGTAGCAGGGAGGGTCTACTCAATGCAGAAGTCCACGTATCTCCGGATCGTTCTCGTCCTGTTGGCAGTCGTCCTGGTCGGGGCGACGGCCTGCAAGAGCAGCAACAAGAAGACGGCCACCAGCACGCCAAAGGGCACAGCCGCGAAGGTGACACCCAAGGGCACCTCTGCGCCGAGCGGTAACGTGCCCGGCGTGACCGATACGGAGGTTACGCTCGGGACGCACACGTCGCTCACCGGGCCGATCGCGGCCTACAATGTGATCCCGAAGTTCACGAAGGCGTACTTCGATGACCTCAACACCAAGGGCGGCGTCAACAACCGCACGATCAACTACATCGAGAAGGACGACGCCTACAACCCATCGCAGGCGGTCGACCTGACGCGCATCCTCGTTGAGCAGGACCACATCTTTGCGATGTTCAACGCGCTCGGCACGCCGAACCACTTGCAAGTGGTGGATTACCTGCAGGAGCAGGGTGTGCCGGACATGTTTGTCGCGACCGGCGCCGCCGAGTGGGTGAAGGACCCCTCAGCGCGGCCGATGGTGTTCGGCTCCAACCCGAACTACGAAGGCGAAGGCGTGGCGATCGGCAAGTACATCGCGACGAACTACGCCGGCAAGAAGGTCGGCGTGATCTACCAGAACGATGACTTCGGTCTGGACGGCCTCGCCGGTCTCAAGATCGGCATCGCTGACAAGGTGACGCTCGCCGGCTCGGAGCCGTACGAGGTGACCGACCCCGACATCAACTCGCAGGTGGACCGTCTGAAGTCGGCCGGTGCGGACGTCGTCGCGTTCTGGGCGACGCCGCTGTTGCTGGGCGGCGGCATCAAGCACGCGCGCGCCGACCTGAACTGGAACGCGCCGTTCTTCATCAGCTCGGTGAGCATGAACGAGCTGACTTCGCTCCTGGCGGGCGGTTCAAGCGACTGCGGCGAGCAGCCGGATGTGCAGGGGTGCAATATCGAGGGAACAATCGGGCCCGTGGCGACATACGTTTCCGCGCAAACGAACAACCCGGGCATTGCAGCGCACATCGCATTCTTGAAGCAGCATACGGGTGTCCAGAATCTGCCAACCGCGACCGGGGCGAGCGTTTTGACCCTCTATGCGCAGTATGTTTCGGAGTTGATGGTAGAGACGCTGAGAACCGCGAAGGAACCGCTCACACGTGACAGTCTGGTGAAGGCGGCCGAGAGCATCACGAACTGGAAGTGCTCGGTCTGTCTCTTCCCGCTCAACCTGAGCGCGACCGACCACGACCCGGCGCAAGGGATCGCGATCGGTGTCTTCCAGGGCGGTCAGGTGAAGATCACCAACAAGGCCTACAGCTGGGAGGGCGTACAGATCTCCGATCTGAGCCCCGACACCGTGAAGGAGATCGCGGTACCGGCCGACGCGGTGAACGCCCAGTAATCGACCCCTTAGCGAAGCCGATCGGAAGGCCGGGACGTACCCGGCCTTCCGCTTGCTTGCGGGCAGACGTCGTCCGTATAGTACGGAAGCTGGGTTCAGATTCACTCGGGAGCATTAATTGTACATCCTGCAGAAGCTCAACCGCTTCGTCATCCCGCGCACGGAGCTGACCTACCCCTCGC
>CAYQLM010000088.1:0-12552 GCA_964418365.1 uncultured Dehalococcoidia bacterium | reverse complement strand
CCGCAGCGCATCCGCGTGAACTGCATCGCGCCGGACGCCATTCCGACCGAGGCGCTCGTGCGCAGCTACCCGCAGCTCGCGACGGACGAGGCCTACGCGCACCACATCCCGCTCGCGCGCGCCGGCACCGTCGAGGACGCAGCGGGCGTCGCCGTCTTTCTCGCGTCCGAGCTATCGTCGTTCGTTACGGGCGTGACTGTCCCGGTCGAGGGCGGCATGCTCGCCGCTGGCGGCTGGCTCCACCACGACACGCTCGGCTGGACCACGGACCCCAGCGCGTTCAAGGCAACTAGGTAGGCTACCGGCTTACTTCGTAAAGCATCGCGAATCGAGGCTTAAGACCATGCGGATCGAAGACTTTGTACGGTCCTGGGAACACCTACACCGCATGACGGTCGACTTTGTGAAGGTGGTTCCTGACGACAAGTGGGACTTTTCACCCGACCCTCCTGGAAGGATCGGGCGTGCAAAGGTTCCGCTCCGAATAGGCGACGGCTTTGCGCCGTTTTGCAAGCAACTACGGCATGTGGTCTGCGTACGGGGCGTCTACAACGCCGCAATGGTCACGAAAAAGGCAGACTTCACGCAGAAGCACAATCACTACAGCGGCCCCTTGACTCGCGAGGCGCTGCTCGCAGCGCTTATGGATAAACAACGACAATTTCTGGCCACGCTGGAATCGCTGGATGCTGGGACGCGAATTAATTTCGGCGAAACGGCGTTCACATTTGATGACTTCACATGCGAAGTCATCCAACACGAGGCCATTCACCACGGTCAGTGGAGCGTCTATGCTTCGCTGGGAGAGTTCGAGACGCCGCTTAGTTGGCGTGCGTCCTGGGGCTTATGAGTGGCGGCACCGTCGGCCGGACCACAGATGTAAGGCGAAGTTACGTCTCCCTCACTCCCAGCCCTCTCCGATGACCGAGGCGAGGGTGGCGACAGGCGGTGGTGAGGGAGTCACCCGAACGCCGGCGCGATCTCGCGCGCGAAGCGCTCCAGCTTTTCGAGGTGGTCCTCCAGCGATCGCGCGCGGAAGCCGGCTGTCATGCCGGTCGCGCCGGCGGCCTCGTAGGCGCGGATGTCCTCGATGACCTGCTCGCGCGAGCCCGAGAACGGTGCGCGCTCACCATCGATAACGTCCGCCGCGATCTCGATTGGCCCGGCGGGCACGATGACTTCGAGTGGCTTCGTGCGCAATCCGAGCCGTCCTACGTACTCCAGCCTGTCGCGCACGTCGCCCGGCGTGACATCGAATGGCACCCAGCCGTCGCCCAACTCGGCGGCGCGGCGCGCAGCGCGACGGCTGTTGCCGCCCACCCAGATCGGCGGGCGTCCGCCTAAGGCGGACTGCACCGGCCTCGGCGCGAGGTGGAGGCCCTCGAAGTGGAAGCGCTCGCCCTGGAACGATGCCTCTTCCTGCGTCCAGAGCGCATCGATGACGCGGATGTACTCATCGAGCACGTCGCCGCGCCGCTCGTAATCGGCACGCAGCGCGCGGAACTCAGGCCGCAGGTGCCCGGCGCCGACGCCGAGGATCACGCGCCCGCCGGAGAGCCGGTCGAGCGTGGCGTACTGCTTCGCGATGTCGAACGGGCTGTGGTAGGGCAGCACGAGGACGTGCGTGAGCAGCCGGATGCGCTCCGTCGCGCCGGCGACGAACGCGAGCGTCGCCGCGGGTTCGTACCAGGTCGCCCCCATGGTGGGAACAGCGCGCTTCGGGACGACGACGTGGTCGGAGCAGGGCAGCCAGGCGTAGCCCAACTCGTCGGCGCGCTTCGCCACGGCGATGAGCGCGCGCGGGTCGTTGCGCGTCTCCCATTCGGGCGCGCCGGGCATCTGCTGCGTGGACGGGAGGGCCGTGCCGAACTTCATGCCGAGGCCCAGTATACGCGCTGGTGCTACAATGTCTGGAACGTCGCTGTGCGGGACGGCTGTTGAAGAAGATCCTGATCGTCGAAGACGAGCCTACGCTCCTCGCCACGCTCCGCTATAACCTGGAACGGGAAGGCTACGCCGTCACCACGGCGCCCGATGGCGAAGCGGCGCTGGCGCTGGCCCGCGGCGAGCGTCCGCACCTGGTCCTGCTCGATGTCATGTTGCCGAAGATGGACGGCCTGGAGGTGTGTCGCATCCTCCGCCGTGAGACGGCCGTGCCGATCCTGATGCTCACCGCGAAGACGGAGGAGGTCGACAAGGTCGTCGGGCTGGAGCTCGGAGCGGACGACTACGTCACGAAGCCGTTCAGCATGCGCGAGCTGCTCGCGCGCGTGCGGGCCCTGCTGCGCCGCGCCGAACGCTCGCCGGACGGCGGCGAGTCGCTTACCACCGGCGACCTCCTCGTCGACTTCGCGAAGCGTCAGGTGTCGCGCGCCGGCGTCGCGCTCCCGCTCAAGCCGAAGGAGTACGAGCTGCTCGCCTTCCTCGCGCGGAACCGCGGCCGCGCCTTCACGCGCGATCAGCTCCTGAGCCAGGTCTGGGGTTACGACTTCGCCGGCGACTCGCGCACGGTGGACGTCCACGTCCGCTGGCTGCGCGAGAAGATCGAAGACGAGCCGAGCAAGCCGACGCGCCTGATCACCGTGCGCGGTACCGGCTATCGATTCGAGGGCTAGCGGTGTTCGCATCGCTGGGCGCTCGCAGCGCGGCCGGCTACGCAGTCCTCATCGCTATCTCGTTCGCCGTCGCGGCGATCACGGGCTCGCTCCTCATCGGCCTCGCCGTCGCGATCGCGCTCGGCGCGCTCCTGACGTTCGTGGTGGGCGCGGCCATCGCCCGCATGGTGCGAGAGGCTTCCCTCAGCACCGAGCGGCGGGCGGCGGACGAGTTCGAAGCGCTCGCGGCCGCCGCGTCGCAGGAGCGCAACCGCCTCGTCGCGGCGCTCAACAGCAGCGTCGATGCGCTGCTCGCGGTCGATCCGGAGGGCCGCATCGCGTTCGCCAACGCGGCGGCGGACGCCCTCCTCCTCCGCGATGGCGAGCGGCTTGTCGGCGAGCCGTTCTCGTTCGCTCTGCCGAATGAGCAGGTGCTCGAGGCGTTGCGGCTAAGCCGGGACGACGGCCAGCGGCACGCTGTGCTCATCGAATCGCCGGGGCGGAAGCACTTGCAGGTGATCGCGGCCCCGATCGTCGCGGGCGGCGACTGGTCGGTGCTCATTGTTGTGCACGACCTGACGGACGTGAAGCGCACCGAGCAAGTGCGCCGCGATTTCATCGCCAACGTCTCGCACGAGCTGCGCACACCGTTGGCGTCGCTCAAGTCCGTGATCGAGACGCTCCAGGAGGGGGCGCTGGACGACAAGGCGGCGGCACAGGACTTCCTCGCGCGCGCGGACGGCGAGGTCGACCGCATCGTCCAGATCATGGAGGAGCTGCTGGAGCTGTCCCGCATCGAGTCCGGCGAGGTGCCGATGGCGCAGGAGCCTGTAGAGCTCGCGAGTGTGCTCGCGCGCGCCGTCGCGAGGCTGCGCCACCAGGCGCAGCGCGAGGGCGTCGACCTGGATCTCGAGAACTCGCCTGCGCTGCCGCCTATTCGCGGCGACGCGGAGCGGCTCGAGCGGGTAGCGGTGAACCTGATCCACAACGCGCTCAAGTTCACGCCCGCCGGCGGTTCTGTGCGCGTGACGGCGGCTATCGAGAACGGTGCCGTTGTCGTGCGCGTGAGCGATACCGGCGCGGGCATCGCGCCCGAGGACCTGCCGCGCATCTTCGAGCGCTTCTACAAGGCGGACCGCGCGCGATCGAGCGGCGGCACCGGCCTTGGGCTTGCCATCGTGAAGCACACCGTGGAGGCGCACGGCGGGTCGGTCTTTGTCGAGAGCGTGCCGGGCCGGGGCGCGACGTTCAGCTTCTCGATACCGGTGGCCGCGCAGCCGGTCCCCGCCTGATTCTCGCAACGGGGCATGTGGCCGAGCTGCGTTCAGGGTCCGCGCTTGGCCGCCCTCCTTGAGCCGGGGGCTTGGGCAACCTCCTTCGCCCGGCCCTCGGCCTAGCTAACTGTTGGTGCCCCACCTGAGAAAGAAGAGAAAGTGCGGATCCGGGATGTCTATATACTGCCTGTCAGTGTCCCATGCAAATACTCGGTCCCCTGGGATGCGGTCGCGAATCAGTTTGTCCATCTGGATACTTGCTTGTTGCACGCTAGCTCCGGGCGGTGACTCTCCTCCCACGATCATGTTCACGCGACGTCTCAGCTCTGCTGCTGAGAAGTCAAGTCGCGGCGGGTCTGTTGCAAGAGCGCGAAGGATGACAGTGTAGACATCGCCTGTGGTTCCGTCTTTCAGGGCATATTGTGTGCGCGGGCGGCCACGCTCGCGCGGCCCTGCGGACAGTATTTCGAAGGGAGTCTTGCAATCAGTTAGGGCACTGGTTGCTCTCGCGATAGCCGCCACCGAATCCATATCGAGCGTGAGCTTTCGAACATCTTCGCTCCACTCAACAATTTCGAAATGATCACAGAGTTCTAGGCATAGGGCTTGCATGAGTTGCGGAGATCTCACGCTCTCTTCTGCAATTCGTCGAACGTCGTGATGAGAGATTGATACGTTCAGTAAAGGGAAACCTGCCTCGGCGATTTTCGACAGCTCCGATAGTTCCCAGTAGTCGAGGTCTATCTTGCGTACACGACCTCGCAGATCAGGATTGCTCCGAATGGCATCATCACCGCGGTGGGGCACGGCGACGACGATCAAGCGCACTCCCTTCGCGACGGCATCCTTGAGTTGTTGCGCGATCCGCTGCTGGGCTCCCCGGTCCACGTAGTGGAAATCGTCGATAAGCAGCACATACTCTTCACTGGCGAGGACTCCCATTGCTTCTGAAGGAGTGAGGTTTGGAGTGCCCACGGCGGCGCCGGCATTGGACCACAGCGACTCAGCAGAATCGATCAAAGAGCCCGACAGCGACACTAGACGCTCAGAAGGAACTACACGATTTACGAGAACCGTCTTACCAGTTTTGGACGGGCCGACGATCGATACTACCGACCCCCCAGTCTGCAGCGCCGTGGATAGAAGCAGCTCGTCGTCAGCCGAACGGGAGACGTAAGTGTGCGAAGGATATGCGCCTGGAGTGAAGATGGCACGAGCTTCAAGAACCGACAATACTTGCACCTCTCGAAATGTTGTTGACCCTTCGGGGGCGACCTCGCCTTATCGATGATGCTATCAGGCTACTATCATGCTGGCTAGCGGAGTGAGGTGCCGTCATGCACGATGTTCTCCGAAGAGAACTTAGCGCCTTTCACATAACGGCTCGACAGTTATCGCGTGGCGAGTGTTTACGTTGCGTTCACCGCCGTTAACCGCGCGTTAACCGCCCACAGCTAGTGTGAAGACAGGGAACCATGGGACAAGAACGTAAGAGGACACTAAGGAGGTAACACATGTGGGGCCAAACGATGGAGCGGCGCAGGCTTCCATATCGGCTGCTCCTAATCGCGGGGCTGTTGCTCGCTGTGCTCTCGATCGCGCTGGTCGCTTGCAAGAGCAGCAAGAAGACGACCCCAACGAAGACGGTGGTGAAGACCAGCGTGGCGACCAGCGCGAATACACCGGCCCAGACCACCGCGTGTCCGCCCCCCGGCTCCGCGTCGAGCCTCACGGGCGCCGGCTCCACGTTCGACAACCCGCTCTTCACGAAGTGGAACGATGAGTACAACACGAAGTGCAGCATTCAAATCAACTACCAATCGATCGGCTCCGGCGGTGGCATCACCAACATCCAGAACAAGATCGTCGATTTTGGTGCCAGCGACGCCATCATGTCGGACAGCCAGGAGCAGACGGCGGTCGCGAACGGCGGCGCGATCCTGCACATCCCGGTAACGATCGGCGGCGAGGCCGTCGTCGTGAACTTGCCGGGCCTCACTCAGGGCCAGCTCAAGCTGACGCCCGACGTGCTGGCCAAGATCTACCTCGGCCAGATCACGAAGTGGAATGACCCGGCCGTCACCAGCATCAATGCTGGCGTGACGCTCCCAAGCAGCGATATCGCCGTCGTCCACCGATCTGATGGCTCCGGCACGACCTTCATCTTCACGGACTACCTCTCGAAGGTGAGCGCGGACTGGAAGAACGGGCCTGGTGCGGGCACAACGGTAAACTGGCCGGTGGGTGTCGGCGGGGAGAAGAACGCCGGAGTTGCAGCCCAGGTAACGCAGATCACCGGCGCTATCGGCTACGTCGAAGTGACGTATGCGATTCAGACCAAGATGACGTGGGCGTCCCTGCAGAACAGCTCAGGCAGGTACGTTGAGCCAACGCTGGCTGCGATCAGCGCTTCCGCAGCAGGAGTCACGCTGCCGGCTGACATGAAGGTCCTGATCGACAACTCGAGCAACCCGGTCGCATACCCGATATCGGGCTTCAGCTGGGCGCTCGTGTACCAGAATCAGACCGACCAGGGAAAGGCCCAGGCATTGGCGAACTATCTGTGGTGGGGCATCCACGAAGGCCAGAACGACAGCGAGCCGCTCGGTTATGCCAAGTTGCCTGCGGATGCAGTCACCAAGGCCGAAGCGCAGATCAACTCGCTCACAGTCAACGGACAACCACTCACGTTCAAGTAAGGACAGCCATCGAGTAGAATCGCGATAACGTGAAATTGCAGATCAGCCGCCAGGAGCAAGCAGCACTGCGACGCCCTTGGCGTCTGCCCAGCATTGGCGATGCGATCTTCGGCGCTGGCGTCGCAGCGGCGGGGCTGTCGCTCGTCGGTCTGCTCGCGCTCATCGTCTACGAGCTGGCACGCAAGTCCAACGAATCGATTACGAAACTCGGTTTCGGATTCCTCACGAGCACCACGTGGGACCCCGTACACGACAAGTTTGGCGCTGCGCCGGCGATCTACGGCACACTGTTCAGCTCTGCGATCGGGCTCGTGCTCGCCGTACCGATCGGGATCGGCGCGGCGATCTACCTCTCGGAGATCGCGCCGGGCTGGGTGCGAACACCGGTGTCGTTCCTCGTCGAGATGCTGGCGGCGATCCCGAGCGTCGTCTACGGTCTCTGGGCGCTGTTCGTCATGGTGCCCTGGATCCGGACCGCCGTGGAGCCGGCGCTCGGCGACCACCTATCCTTTGTCCCTCTCTTCGACGGGCCTCCCTTCGGCATCGGCTTTCTCGCTGCTGGCCTTGTTCTGGCGATTATGATCCTGCCGATCATCGCGGCGATCTCGCGCGACGCGATCCTCGCGGTGCCCGTGGCGCAGCGCGAGGCGATGTACGCGCTCGGCGGCACGAAGTGGGAGGTGATCAGCCGGGGAGTGCTGCCGTACTGCCGGTCAGGCCTGGTCGGTGCGGCGATGCTGGCCTTGGGCCGCGCGCTGGGCGAAACGATCGCCGTCACGATGGTGATCGGCAAGGGGTACTTCATCACCGGCTCGCTTTTCAAGCCGGGCGCATCGGCCGCCAGCACGCTGGCGAGCGAGTTCCCGGAAGCCGGGACGGCGCTGTACAAGTCAGCGCTCATCGAGTTGGCGCTCATCCTCATGGCGATTACCCTGCTTGTCAACATCCTGGCACGGTTGCTCGTGTGGCGCTTCGCGCGCGCGCCCAGCCTGATCCGCGAATGACCGTCGCAACGACAAGCATCGCTGCCCAGAGGGGGGCCCTCCTCCATCGCCGCCGCAAGGTGACGAACACGATCGCGCTCGGGCTCTGCAGCGTCGCCGCATTCGCCGCGGCCGGTGTGCTGCTGCTCATTCTTGGCTACATCGTGGCGAGAGGCGCCAGCGCCATCAGCTGGGGTTTCCTCGTGCACCTTCCGAAGCCCGCCGGCGAGTCCGGCGGTGGCGTCAAGAACGCCATCGTGGGTTCGCTTATCGTGGTCGGACTTGCCAGTGCAATTGCGATTCCGGCCGGCGTGGCCGTCGGCATCTTCGTGTCTGAGTACGCTGGCCCGACCATCGGCAGCGTGGTGCGCTTCACGGCGGACGTGCTGACCGGCCTGCCATCGATTGTTGTCGGCATCTTCATTTACGGGCTGGTCGTCGTGCGCATGGGCCACTTTTCGGCGTTCGCCGGTGGCTGCGCACTCGCGGTGATCATGGTGCCCATCGTGGCCCGCGCGAGCGAGGAGATGCTGAAGCTGGTGCCGCAATCGCAGCGCGAGGCGGCGCTGGCGCTCGGCATCACGCGCTGGCGGACGATCATAAGCGTCGTCCTTCCGGCTGCTCGACGAGGCCTCACGACAGGGGCGCTACTGGCGGTGGCCAGGGCGTCCGGTGAGACGGCTCCGCTCCTGTTCACCATCCTCGGCAATCAGTTCATGACGACGAGTCTCGACAAGCCCATCGACGCCTTGCCGCTGCGCATCTACCAGTACGCGAGCGGCCCGTACCGGGACCAGCAGGCTCAGGCGTGGGCGGCGGCTTTCGTTCTTGTCCTCGTGGTGTTTATCATAAACCTGCTGGCGCGCTTGGTGCTGGCGAGGCCCGGGGGAAGAAGGTCATGACGATAACCGAATCACAGCCGGCCCCCATTGCTCCATCTATGACGTACGGAGACGTTCTGGCAGAGCCCGCGAGCGCGGACCAACTCCCCTCAGAGGAAGAGGTCCTCGCCGATGGCATGGCTGTGCGGAGCCTGAGCGCCTGGTACGCGTCGTTTCGTGCGCTGCGGGACGTCTCGCTGCTCATCAGCCCGCGCCACGTCACGGCGATCATGGGGCCTTCCGGTTGCGGCAAGTCGACGCTGATCCGCTGCCTGAACCGCATGCACGAGGTCGCGCCTAAGGCGCGTGCTTCCGGCGAAGTCCTGCTGAAGGGCGAAAACATCTATGGCCCGGGCGCCGACGTCGTTCAGGTGCGCCGGCGCATCGGCATGGTGTTCCAGCGCCCGAACCCGTTCCCTACCATGTCGATCTTCGATAACGTCGCGGCCGGCCTGCGGCTGCATTCGGCGTTCCTGCGCCGGAGCGCCGTGGTGGAGATCGTCGAGCGCAGCTTGCGCCAGGCCGCCCTCTGGGACGAGGTCAAGGAAAAGCTACACCAGCCGGCGACGCAGCTCTCGGGCGGGCAGCAGCAGCGGCTCTGCATCGCGCGGGCGCTCGCCGTCGAACCGGAAGTCCTGCTGATGGACGAGCCGTGCTCGGCGCTCGACCCGCTTGCGACGCTGAAGATCGAGGACCTCATGCGCGAGCTGGCGCGCGAGCTTACAATCGCTATAGTGACACACAATATGCAGCAGGCGGCGCGCGTGTCGGACTACACGGCGGTGATGATGATGGACGAAGACCGCGCCGGCCAGCTCATCGAGTTCGGAAACACGCGCCAGGTCTTCACGACGCCGAAGGATAAGCGCACCGAGGACTACATCACCGGCAGGTTCGGATAGGAACTCGACGTGACGAGAACAATTTTCGACCAACAGCTCACGGAGATCCAGGAGGAGATGCTGCTGCTCGCCACGATGGTCGACTCCGCGATCGAGCGGAGCGTCACGGCGCTCAAGGAGCGGGACGTGGAGCTGGCCCGGCGCGTCATCTCCGACGACGCGCGGATCAACCGGAAGCGCTACGACATCGAGGAGCGCTGCCTGGAGGTCATCGCGCGCCAGCAGCCCCTCGCCAGCGACCTGCGCGCGATCGTCTCGGTGCTGTACATCATCGTCGACCTCGAGCGCATGGCAGATCATGCCGAGGGTATCGCCAGGATCGCCGTCATGCTCGCGGACGAGCCGCCCCTCAAGCCGTACATCGACATCCCGCGCATGGCCGAGATCTGCCGCAGGATGCTGATCGCGAGCCTCGACGCCTTTAAGGACCGCAACGCTGAGCGCGCCCGCGCCGTGTGCAACGAGGACGACGAAGTGGATGCGCTCTACGACCAGGTGTATCGCGAGCTGATCACCTACATGGTGAACGACCCCAAGACGATCGAGCGCGCCACGCACCTGACGTGGGTGGCCCACAACCTGGAGCGCATCGCGGACCGCGTGACCAACATCTGCGAACGCGTCGTCTACTTGGTTGAGGGCAAGATCTCCGAGCTGAACGTCTCCACGTACTAGCGCCTTCGAGACTCCCGCTGTAAGATCAAGGCGTGGACAACCGGCCGATCGGGTTCTTCGATTCCGGCGTCGGCGGGCTCACCATCTGGCGCGCGACGCGCAAGCTGTTGCCCGAAGAGAGTCTGATCTTCCTCGCCGACAGCGGCCATGTGCCGTACGGCGAGAAGGGCGTCGCCGAGCTGCGCGACCTGACGTCGCGCATCAGCCGCTTCCTGATCGACGAGGGCTCTAAGGCGATCGTCGTCGCCTGCAACACGGCGACGGTGCACTGCATCGGCCACCTGCGCGAGACGTTCCCCGAGACGCCGTTCGTCGGCGTCGTGCCCGTCGTCAAGACGCTGGCCCGCCAGACGCACACCGGCACCATCGCGGTGCTCTCGACACCCTCGACCTCGCGCAGCCCATATTTGGCAGGGCTGATCGAGGAGTTCGCACGGGACAAGCAGGTGATCAACGTCGGATGCGACGGCCTCGAAGACCTCGTCGAGTCCGGCGAGGTGCGCACCGGGCGCACGACGGCGCTGCTCGAGCGGCACCTGGCGCCGGTGCGCGGCTCGCGCGCCGATGTCGTCGGTCTCGGCTGCACGCACTATCCCTTTCTACGCCAGCGCATCAAGCGCATCCTGGGCCCCGGCGTGCGTGTGTACGACCCGTCGCGGCCGGTGGCGCGCCGCGTGCGGCAGGTGCTCGTCGAGCGCGACGCGCTCGCGCAGCAGAAACACGCCAGCTATCGCTTCTTCACCACGGGCGACGTCGACGTCTTCGGCCGCGTGGCGAGCAAGCTGCTCCGCTTCCCGGTCGATGAGGTCGGGTACGTGCAGCTGGAGAAGGTGGTTGCCCCGTAAGGGTGGCTGTCGAGGACAGAGCTCCGCCTGAGGCGGACAAGTTCCGCTCTGTCCCTACGAGGTCGTTATAGCGACATGCGCCGTTTGCCGGTTTTGCTCCTGCCCTTCCTGGCTGCGTTCGCGCTCATCGCGGCCCAGTGCGATGGCAACGGCAGTCCGCCTACCTCCGGCATCGAGGGACTGGTGACGATCGGCCCCATGTGCCCGGTGGAGCACGTCGATACGCCCTGTCCTGACAAGCCGTATCAGGCGACGATCGTGGTGGAGGACGGACAGGGCGACGAGGTGGCGCGCGTCGAAACGGGCGAGGACGGGCGGTTCAGCGTCGCCCTGTCGCCGGGTACGTACACGCTCGTGCCGCAGTGGCCGAACGAAGGCGGTCCGCCGTCGGCGGCGGAGCAGCAGGTGGTCGTGCGCGACGGCGAGTATGCGCACGTCGACATCCAGTACGACAGCGGCATCCGCTAGGTCTAGTAAAACGGCGAGAGCACCCAGGCGCTGGGTGGTTCAGCTCCACGACCACTGGTGGGGAAGCGGTAGTCTGCCGTGTGATATGATCGGCTGCCCGAAGGAATCTGCGGCAGCGGCCGAGGCGGCGTTGCCCGCTGGTAGCCGTTCAGCGCGGGCAGCCACCCCACAGGGAGGCCGATGACGCAAGGGGAGCCGAACAACCCCGAAGAGACGCGGGCGGCGAGTGCACCGGAGGCGATGACGTTCGCCTCGGGCCGCTACGTCGCGACGCGGCTGCTGGGCGAGGGCGGTCAGAAGATCGTCTATCTCGTCCACGACGAAGCGCTTGACCGCGAGTGCGCGCTCTCGATGATCAAGAGCGAGCTGCTCGATGCAGGGGACCTCCTGCGCCTGCGGCGCGAGGCCCAGGCGATGGCGCGCCTGGGCGCCCACTCCAACATCGTTACCGTGCACGATTTCGGCGAGGAGGACGGCAAGCCCTACCTGGTCTGCGAGTACGTCCCGGGTGGCGACCTGCGGCAGGAGCTGCGGAACGCTGGCGGCTCGCTGCCGCTCGAACGGGCCCTCGCGATCGCGGCGGACATCGCGCGGGCGCTGGCCGTCGCGCACGCACGCGGCGTCATCCATCGCGACATCAAGCCCGCCAACGTCTGGCTATGCGAGGACGGGAGCGCCAAGCTCGGCGACTTCGGTCTGGCGTTTTCGCTCGACCGCTCGCGCCTGACGATGGCGGGCACGGTGATGGGCACTGCTGCCTACATGTCGCCGGAGCAGGCGCTCGGTGCGCCAGTGACGGAGCGCTCCGACCTCTATTCACTCGGCGCGCTGCTGTACGAGATGGTGTGTGGCCGCCCGCCCTTTGCCGATGAGAACGTGACCGCTCTCATTGCTCAGCACATCCACGCAGCGCCGGCCGCGCCCTCGGAGCACAATCGACATCTGCCGCCGGCCCTCGATGCCCTCATCCTCCGTCTGCTGGCGAAGTCGCCCGACGAGCGGCCGGAAAGCGCCGCCGCTGTGCTGGAGGCGCTGTCGGCGATCGCCTCCGCGTCCGAGGGGAGCGCGGAGGCGCAGGCCGCGCTCGTCACGCCGGCCCCGACGGCGCGGCGCAAGGCACTGCGTCCGAAGCGGCGCACACTGGTCGCCGGCGCGGTGCTGGTGGGGGTCGTCGGAGCGGCGATCGCGGCGGGACTCGTGTTCATGCTCCGCGACTCGGGCGGCGGCGACG
>CAYQLM010000087.1:0-12571 GCA_964418365.1 uncultured Dehalococcoidia bacterium | reverse complement strand
ATCGACATCCAGCGGGCGATTGTCGAGCAAGGTCGCAGAGACGCGGCGCGCGCGGTTGGAGTCCGAATCGGCCTGAACACAGGTGAAGTTGTTCGCGAAGAAGAAGACCTCTTCGGCGCTACCGTGAACGCCGCCGCGCGCATCGCGGCCGAAGGTGACGCCGGCGAGATCCTCGTGTCAGAAGGCGTGAAGATCGTGCTCGGCGCGGGGACGACGGTCGAACTGGAGGATCGCGGTGAGAGCCAGCTCAAGGGCTTCAACGAGCCTTGGCGACTCTTTTCGGTTCGCTGGCGCGAGGCTGCCGGCGCGGGGGCCCCCGGCACGCTGGGCCGCACTCCGTACGTCGGACGGGATGAGGAGCGAGCGGAGCTACGGCGGCGCCTTAACGAGACGCTCGCCGGTACGGGATCGCTGGTGATGATCGGCGGCGAGCCTGGCGTGGGCAAGACGCGCATCGCGGAAGAGCTGATGGCGGAAGCCAGCGACCGCGGCATGCTGGCCCTGATCGGCCACTGTTACGAGCAGGAGGGGTCTCCTCCGTATATCCCGTTCGTGGAGGTGCTCGAGGCTGCCACCCGGACGGTCGACCCGGACGCCCTGCGGACTGCGCTGGGCGACTCCGCGCCGGAGGTGGCCAAGCTGCTCCCTGGACTGCGCAAGCTCTTCCCGGACATCCCGCCGCCACCCGAGCTGCCGCCGGAGCAGGAGCGACGCTACCTCTTCAACGGCATGCTCGCCTTTCTCTCCCGCGCGGCACAGACCCAGCCTCTCCTCTTCGTGCTCGACGATCTCCACTGGGCCGACGACTCGACGCTGCTGCTGATGGAGCAGCTTGCGCAGCAGGCGCCGCAACACCGGCTACTCATCGTCGGCACGTACCGAGACGTCGAGCTGGAGGTAGGACGGCCACTCGCCCGCACGCTGGAGGCGCTCCTACGACAACGGCTCGCGCACCGGATCAGCCTGCGGCGGCTGCAGGAAGAGACCGTAGGGGCAATGCTGCGCGCGCTGAGCGGGCAAGAGCCACCGCCGTTGCTGGTTTCAGCAGTCTACAGTGAAACCGAGGGCAACCCGTTCTTCGTCGAAGAGGTGTTTCAGCACCTCGCGGAAGAGGGAAAGCTGTTCGATACGCAGGGCCGCTGGCGTCAGGACCTGCAGGTCAGCGAGCTCGATGTTCCGGAGGGTGTGCGTCTCGTCGTTGGCAGGAGGCTGGAGCGGGTCGGCGAGGGATGCCGCCGAGCGCTCGGCGCAGCCGCCGTAATCGGCCGGCGCTTCCGCTACGACCTCGTCGAAGTACTGGACGAAGTCGAGCCGGACGCGCTCTTGGACGCCATCGACTACGCAGAACGGGCGCAGTTGATCGTGTCAGAGGAGGGTGGGCCTGAGGCGTGGTTCACGTTCGCGCACGAACTGATCCGACAAACGCTGCTGAGCGGCATGTCGTTGCCCCGACGCCAGCGCATGCACCTGCGCGTGGCAGATGCGATGGAGCGGCTCCACGGCGCAGCCGCGGACGAGCACGCCGCCGACCTTGCGCACCATCTGTTCCAGGCGGGCGCGGCGGCCGACGCGCGCAAGACGGCACGATACCTCGCGCTGGCGGCAGACCAGGCGAGCGCGGCGGCTGCCTTCGAGGACGCGTTGCGGCTGTACGAAGACGCGATGCAGGTGCTCCCGGTGGACGAAACAACCGCACGGGCCGGCCTCCAGTACAAGCGTGGCCTAGCGCTGCGCAGCGTGGGCCGCTGGGAGGATGCGTTGGCGGACCTGCAGGCGGCGGCAGCGGCCTACGAGGACCTCGAAGAACCGGAGGCGCTTGGGAACGTAGCGTTCGAGCTGTCGTTGCAGCTGGCCTGGGCAGGTCGCCCCAACGAGGGCGTAGATGCCGCCCGGCGCGGGTTAGGCGCGGTCGGCGGGCAGCGGAGTACGCTCCGCTGCCGGCTGCTGCTGGCCGCGGGCGTGATCGCGAGCGACGCCGGAGACTATGCAACCGCGACGAGCCTGTTGCCCGAAGCGCTGGAGATCGCAAAAGAGAGCGGCGATGATCGGCTCCTAGCTCTGGCAATGGCATACCAGGCGTTTTTTCACTTCCATTACATGCGGTACCCGGAATCGGTCGATGCGGGCACGCGTGCAGTCGAACACGCGCGCGCCGCGGGCGACCTCTGGGAGCTGAGCGAGGCCTTGTTCATGACGCAGTTGGGGCTCTGCTTCCTTGGGCGCTTCGGCGAGGCGGATCATATGGAAGAGGAGCTGGTACCACTGGCCGAGCGCGTCGGGCACCTGGGCGGCCTCCTGTGCGCCGGGCGGGCCCGGGCGGTCATCGATATCTGCCGGACGGGCGACTTCAGCGCATTCGCGGCGTTCGCAGATGGGGATGAGGATCTCTGTAAGCGGGCGGGCATGCCCTGGGCCTCTCACTGTTACACCTGGCGCGGGTTGGTGCGCTTCTGGAGCGGCGATCTGCCTGGCGCGCTGGCGCAGTTTGAAGAGGCCGTCAGGCTGGATCCGCCCGACATCTGGCACGGCGGCGACTGGGGGGCGCTGGCGATGGGACGGGCGTACGCAGGAGACCTCGAAGGCGCGCTCGCGATCTGTCGCGACGGGCTGTCGGCAATCGATCCTGGTCAGACACTTCCCGTCGGTGCAATAATACGCCTGCTCTGGCAGATCGAAACGCTTGCCTTCTTGGAACAGCGCGAGGAGGCCGCCAAGCTATACCCAATCGCCGTCGAGGCCACCGTCAACGCTGTGCTGCTTCCCCTGGACATGCGACCAGTTCAGTTGATTGCGGGCATCGCCGCGGCTGCCGGCGAGCAGTGGGACAAAGCGCAAGAGCACTACGAGACGGCGCTTCGCCAAGCCGCCGAGCTGCCCATCGTTATCGCCCAGCCGGAGGTGCGGCGCTGGTATGCGCGCATGCTGATCGACCGCGATCGGCCGGGCGACCGCGAGCGGGCGCGTCAACTGCTCGACGAAGCGATTGCCATGTATCGCAAGATTGGTATGCCTAAGCATGTAGAGCTTGCTGAGGCGATGCTGCGCGAAGCTTGAGCATCACCCCGAGGGCACACTATGCAGGATCGTGATGGCTTAACCGCGAGTTGACAGGGTCTCGTCTTGTTCGCCCTAACCGCTCTTTGCCGATCCTTGCGAATAGTTCGCGGCGTCATTGCTGTTGCGGAACTCGCTGGCCAAGCGGCGGAGGGGATCGTGTCGTGGGCGTTCATCGTGGCAGCACGTCTTTCTTGATTATCCGGCGCGCGCCAAGCGGGTGTGGTGCCGGCGTGGCCGGGCGTGCGGCGGTGTGCGATCAGGTGGTCGCCGGTGTGGGCGTCAGCGTGCGCGAGCGCTCACGATCGGCCGCAGAAGAGGAGGGATCTGAATCTGAACGGGGCTGTGGGTGGGGAGATGGTCGGGGCGACTGGACTCGAACCAGCGACCTCCTGACCCCCAGTCAGGTGCCCTACCAAGCTGGGCCACGCCCCGACACGACTCAGCCTAACCGCCCGACGCGGTGCGCGTCAAACGGGGAAGGCGCGTCTGTGACTGATCAGCCCAGCGAGGCCAGCCGGCCCGCGATCACGACAGCGATGCCCACGGCTGTCACGAAGGAGAACTCCATCGCGACGGCGCGGTTCAGGTGGCCGGTGAGGTGGTGCTGTACGAGGCCGCTCGCCTGGTAGAAGACCACGAGCAGCACGATCGCCGCCAGGTAGCCGTCGAGGGGGATGAAGTAGAGCGCCCAGCGGATCTCCGCTACGACGATGCCGATCGCCGCCGCGAAGACGAGCGCGCGGATCGCGTCCGCTTCGGCTTCGCGCAGGATCTCGATCGCGAGCAGCGTGCTGAACAGTCCGACGGCGAAGGCCGCGGGTAGCAGGTGAACGTTGAACTCGTAGATGACGGCGAAGAAGAGGAACGCCGCCACATACGTCAGCATGTTCAGCACCAGCCGCCCCAACGCGTACGACGGGCCGCGCACCATCGATCCGTACTCGCCGTACAGCGCCGCTGCGAGCGCGAGGGACGCCCCGGTCGCCGCCGGTACGATCCAGTAGCCCTTCACGACCTCCTCGAGGAAGAGCCCGCTCGCGAGCGCAAGCAGCACGGGCACGAAGAGGAACGGCGCGGTGTCGGCGACGCCGCGGACCTGCGCGCGCGGGTTGCTGCGCAGGATGCCATCGGAGCCGAGGCCGACGAGCGCGACGACGGCGAGCAACAGCCACGGCTGCGTCGGCTCGACGGAGACGTACAGCGCGAGGCCCAGGCCGTACAGCGCCGCGAGCAGCGGAATGTAGGCAGTGCGAGGCAGCCCGCTCAGGTCGAAGCTGGCTTGCTCATCCTCTGCGCGCCAGTGGGCGTCGTATGTCGTCTGTGCCATCGTGTGAACCAAGAACCCGCCAGCAACGAGGCGTATTCTAGGGCGGACGCGGGGTACGGTAAACCACGGCAGAACGGAGGGGCCCGGATCGAGCCTACTCACGGCTTCGATTAGGTTATGGCTGAAGCCAGTGCTAGCTCGCTCATGACGTCCAGGAGCGTTTCAGGCCAGCCCTCTCCGAGTGTGGCGAGATCGATGCGCGCCTGCGTCGCGCCGAGCGAGACGCCCTTTGCGCGGAAGTGGCGCAACGTCTCGCGCAGCGGCGGCTCGCCGGCGGCACGGACGACGAGCTGGTTGTCCTCGTGCTGCACGGCCGACACGCCGGCCCGGCGCGCCAGCGCCCGGATGCGCACGGCGAACAGCAGGTTCTCGGCCGCCGATGGTGGCGCGCCGAAACGATCGCGCAGCTCCTGAGCGAGCGCGTCCGCTTCCTGGGCCGACTGCACTTCGGACATGCGCTGGTAGATCGCCAGCCGTAGGTTGAGGTCGCCGATGTAGGTCGCCGGGAGGTGCGCGGTGAACGGCAGATCGATCGCGAGCGGAGGCTGCTCGGCGCGCGGCACGGGCGGCGTGCGGCCTTCGCGGATCGCCTTCAACCTGTCGACGGCGTCCGCGAGCAGCCGCATGTAGAGATCGAAGCCGACCGCGCCGATGTGGCCGCTCTGCTCCGCGCCGAGCAGGTTGCCCGCGCCGCGGATCTCCAAGTCGCGCAGTGCGATCTGGAAGCCCGCGCCCAGCTCGGTCGCCTCGAAGATCGCCTGGAGGCGCTTCTGCGCCGGCTCCGACAGTGAACGGTACTTGTCGAACAGCAGGTAGGCGTAGGCGCGCGCCGCGCCCCGGCCCACGCGGCCGCGGAGCTGGTAGAGCTGCGCCAGTCCCAACTTGTCTGCCTTATCGATGATGATCGTGTTCACGTTCGGAATGTCGAGTCCCGACTCGATGATCGTCGTGCAGACGAGGACGTCGATGCGCCCGGCGACGAAGTCGAGCATCATCTGCTCGAGCGCGTCCTCGTGCTGCTGGCCGTGCCCGACGCCTATCTCCGCCTCGGGCACGAGATCGCGCAGCTTGCCCGCGACGAGATCGATGTCGCGCACGCGGTTGTGCAGAAAGTACACCTGGCCGCCGCGCTCCAGCTCGCGCAGGATCGCCTCGCGCACGATGTGGTCGTCGAACTCGAGGACGTAGCTCTTGATCGGCAGGCGCTGCTCGGGCGGCGTCTCCATCGTCGACATGTCGCGGATGCCGCTCAGCGACATGTGCAGCGTACGCGGGATCGGCGTCGCGGATAGCGTCAGCACGTCGACCTGCTGGCGCATCTGCTTCAGCCGCTCCTTGTGCCCGACACCGAAACGCTGCTCTTCGTCGATGATCACGAGACCCAGATTCTTGAAGGAAACGTCCTTCTGCAGCAGCCGGTGCGTGCCGATCACGATATCGACCTTGCCTTCGGCCAGGGCCTCCACGACTTCGCGTTGCTCGCGGTCCGACCGGAAGCGGGAGAGCATCTCGATGCGCACCGGGAAGGCCGACAGCCGTTCGCGGAACGTCTGGTAGTGCTGTTGCGCAAGCACGGTCGTTGGCACGAGGACGGCGGCCTGCGTGCCGTCGAGCACGGCCTTGAACGCTGCCCGCACCGCCACCTCCGTCTTGCCGTACCCAACGTCGCCGCACACGAGGCGGTCCATCGGCCGCTCCCGCTCCATGTCGGCCTTTACGGCGCGCGCGGCCGCGAGCTGGTCCGGCGTCTCGACGTACGGAAACGAGGCCTCCAGCTCCTGCATCCACGCGCCGTCCGGCGAGAACGCGCGCCCCTCGATGAGCTGCCGCGATGCGTAGAGCTCCAGCAGCTCCCTCGCCAGGTCGGCCACGGCGCGCCGCACGCGCGCCTTCGTCCGCGACCACTCCTGGCTGCCCAGCCGCGTCAGGCTGGGCGTTTCGCCGCCGTGGCCAACGTAGCGGCTCACGCGGTCGACCTGCTCCGCCGGGACGTAGAGCTTGTCGCCCTGGTCGTAGCGCAGCTCCAGGTACTCGTGCTCGACGCCATCGATCTGGCGGTGCACCATGCCGGCGAACCGCGCGATGCCGTGCTCGATGTGGACGACGTAGTCGCCGGGCTGCAGCTCCGCAAGGAAGGCGTCGCGCGTGGCGCCGCTGCGCCGCGGCAGGCGCCGGCGCTGCTTCACGAAGCCGAAGACCTCGGCGTCCGTGAGCAATGTGAGCGGTGGCTGCGATGCCGTCAGCCGCCAGCCCTGCGGCAGGGCGCCGTGCACGAGAGCGATCATGCCCGGCTCAGGCGCGCCAGGCGTCTCTGACAGCGCGACGGGCACGCCTTCCTCCGACAGCACTTCCGCCAGCCGCTGTGCCTGCTGCGAGACGATCGCGAGCGCGTGCCCGCGTCGGGCCTGCTGCGCCGCATCTGAGGCGATGTTGCGCAGCCGGCCGCCGTATGCGTCTGTCGTCGCGAAGGGCAGGCGCATGGATGCGGCCACGGCGTCCGGTGTGTCAACCGCCGCTTCCAGCGCAAAGCGCGAGAGCGCGAGGCGGCGCCGGCGTGCCAGCGTGTCGAGCAGCTCGGACGCAGTGATCTGCGGCAGGGGCAGGCCGCCGGGCAGCTCGCCTCGTGACGTGAGGTCTTGCCGCACCTCCTCGAGCTGCGCGTCGTGCTCCTCCAGCGCCTTCGATAGGTCGGCGGCCTCGTCTACGATGACGAGTGCGCCGTCCGGCAGCTTGTCGAACAGCGTGCCGGTCGCCAAGAACGGGACGTAGAAGGTCTCGTCTGCGATGCTCTCGGCATGCGCGAGCCGGTCCAGCTCTTCTTCGAACCGCTCGCGCACTTCCGGCGCGCACGGCGACAGATCGATCTGCTGTGCGAGGGCGCTCGCCGCGCCTGCCACGTCGCCCACTTCGCTTGCCGGCCCGATCGGGATCGCATCGATGCGTTCGGATGAGCGCTGCGTCTCCGGCGAGAAACGCCGCAGGCTTTCGATGCGGTCGCCCAGAAACTCGATGCGCACGGGCGCTTCGTCGGCGATCGGGTACACGTCGACGATGCCGCCGCGGCGCGCCATGAGGCCCGGCAGATCGACCAGCGGCGCGGCGCGATAGCCCAGCCGGAGCAGCGCGGCCAGCATGGCTTCCGGGGTCACGCGGTCGCCGGCACGATACGATGTCTGTCCAGGTGCGTCGCTGCCGAGTGTGCGCTGCCCGAGCGCCACGCCGCACGCGACGATGACGCACGGCCGTTCGCCGCTCAGCGCCTCGAGCGCGGCGAGGCGGTCGCGCGTCGCTTCCACATCGGACGTCACGCGCTCGTAGGGCAGCGAGTCGCGTTCGGGGAAAAGCAGGACGGGTAGGGCGCCGCCCAGCCACGCCTCCAGCTCCTCGACGATCTGCTGCGCCTGCGGCGGCTTCGGCGCCACGATGAGCGCCCGCTTGTTCGCTGCGCGCGTGAGGCCGGCGATGACGGCGGCCTTCGCCGCATCCCCTACGCCGAGGATGACCGGCTCGCCGGGCCCGGACGCCGCGACGCGGTCGAGCAGGCCGCGCAGGTCGCACGCGGCGTCGATGGCGGGCAGCAGATTCGAAAGATCCACGTCACAGACACGCCGAAACGGGCTGATCGCCGAAGATCAGCCCTTCGCGGGCATTCTACCATGTAGCGTTCTCAGTAGCTGCAGGGCTTCAGCCCTGCCCGGCCCAGCGCAACCTTAGTTGTACTTCTGCATCGCCGCCTCGACGCCCTGTTCGATCGCCAGCTCGATCGCCTCGATCGCGCGCGCGACGGCGTCGTCCAGCACCTGCCGTTCGTCCGGCGGCGGGTCAGAGAGCACGTAGTTCGCGACGTGCTCCGGCTCCCACGTCTGCTTGCCGTTCACGACGGGCCGCCCGATGCCGATGCGCAGCCGCGGAAAACGGTCGCTGTGCACGGCCTCGATGATCGACTCCACGCCCTTGTAGCCGCCCGAGCCGCCGTGCGGGCGCAGCCGGATCCTGCCTGCCGGCAGATCGAGCTCGTCGTGCACGACGAGCAGCTCCGCCGCGTCATCGATCTTCAGGCGTTTGATCAGCCCCCAGACTGCCGGGCCGCTCTCGTTCACGAACGTGCGCGGCCGCGCGAGCGCCACCTCGCGCTCCGCGATGCGTCCGACGCCGAGCGATGCGCGGCCCGCGCTCGAGAGCTCGATGCCGTGCTTGCGCGCGAGCCGGTTGACCGTCCACGCGCCGACGTTGTGCCGGTTGCCCCCATACTCGCCACCGGGGTTGCCCAGCCCGACGACGAGCCGGATCTGGTGGTCCTTCGGTTCGCTTTCGAAGCGCGGCTCTCCTACGAGCCGCCGCAGCCGCCCGATGATGCCGCCGCTCACGATGGCGGTTGGGCGGCGAGGCGGAACGCTGCCGGACTCGCCGGATCGTCGGCGCGCTGAGCAGCGAGCGCCTCCGTGAGCAGGTCGCGCAGCGTGCCCAGCACGGCGTCGACCTGCGCCTCATCGATCGTGGGGTAAGCGCGCGCGAGCTGCTCGAACAGATCGAGCGCCTCCGGTGTCGGCTCGACCGGTTCGGCGAGCAGGCCGGAGAGGAACGCCAGCAGCTCATCGTCCAGCACGCTCGCCAGTGCGGCGCTGTCCGCTGCTTGAACGATCTGCAGAAACTGATCGAGCCGGGAGCCGCCGCGCGCCAGGATGCGGCGCACCGCCTCGCTCGCCAGACGGCTGAGCTGCAGCGAAAGAGCGCCGTGTAGCTCTCGCGCGAGGCCGTTGGCTTCCGCGACCGGTGGGGCGTCGTCGAGCGCGATGTCGCAATTCGCGCAGCGCGGCTGTTCGCGCAGCACCCGCTCGAGGCCGGCGGCAGCGCACCTTGGGCGCGCCGTGAGTCGCTCGCATGCCGCCAGCGCCGGTTCGCCGGCAGGTGTTCCCAATGCGCGCAGGACGTTCAGCCTCGCTAGGGCGCGGGCGGACGGCTCGACATCGTTCAGCGCGCGCTCGATGCCGTCGAAGGTCCCCCAGAACGACATGTGGTGCTTGACATACGCCGCTGCGTAGGCGTCGCGGAACATATCGAACGTGGCACTGAGATACTCGATCGCGTTCGGCTGTTGCAGGAGTGTCACGAACGAGAGCTGCTCGCGCACGAATGCGCGGTCGACCGCCAGCTCCTCATGATCGCGACTCACAATCGCCTGTTCGACGTACGATCGCATGAGCGCGAGGCGGCGCGCTGAGCGCTCGTCAGCGGCCAGGCAGCGCACGTAGGCGATGTCGTCGACAAGCGCGGCGGGCGAAGCTGCGACGTCACCCGGCGAAGCACCGCCGGCGAGGCGTCTCAGGCGCTCCAGCGTCTCGCCGTCCGACGGCGCCGCGCGCAGCAACGCCCGCAGCTGTGAGCGCACGGCGGCGCGCGGCACGCGGTCCGGAGACCGCTCGGGCCACGCCAGGATGCGCGCCGCCTCGTGCCAATAGTCTTGTCTCTCTCTTGGGCGCAGATCGAGCGCAAGCGCGAGCCGCCCCAACGGCAGCACTGCGTTTGCTGCGAAGATCTCCCGCGGAGTGATCGCAAGCGATTGGGCGGCGTAGAGCCGTCCGTTCGCGTACGCAGCGAGCTCGTCGTCCGACAAGCGCAGGGGATCGGGAGCGGCGCCCGCGTAGGCAAGCCGCGCTTCGGCAAGGAGGGTTGGTATTCGCACCGGATGCGCTGGTGAGCAGACGACGACGTTTCTCGCGCCGATCGCCGGCTCGGCTTGCAGAGGCTCCTCTAACAGGACAATCGTGAAGGAGGCATTGGGATCGAGCTCCAGGTCGCCCCACGTCCGGGCAATGCGCAGCTCGCCTTGGTGTAGCTCACCGCGGTCATCAGTGACCGAATAAGGCAGTCGTTGCTCTGGCACGGGCGGATGATACCACAGCGATAGATGTACGCGGTCAGCTGACGGAGACGCCGCTCTGCGTCCGCGCGCGCTCGACGATCTCAGGGAGCAGGTCGAGCAAGCGGTCGACTTCCACCTCTGTTGTTAGGGCGCCGACGGTGAAGCGCAGCGTGCCGACCGCTCGCGATAGCGGCACGTCCATGGCCAGCAGCACGTGGGAGGGCTCCAGCGTCTCCTCGTTGCAGGCGGAGCCGGCGCTGGCAGCCACCCCTGCGTCGTCGAGCAGTCGCAGCATGACGCGCGCATCGGCGCCCGCGAAGCTGATGTTGGCGTTGTTCGGCAGCCGCTGTTCGCGATGGCCGTTGAGCTGCGCGTTCGGGATGCGCGTGAGGATGCCGTCGATCAGCCGGTCACGCAGACGCGTACACGTCTCGGCGTACGCCGAGCGGCTCTCCTGTGCCAGCTCCAGCGCGCGCGCCGTACCCGCAACGCCCGCGACATTCTCGGTGCCGGCGCGCCGCTGGCGCTCCTGGCCGCCACCTGACTGCTGGGGCAAGAACGGCGTGCTCCGGCGCAAGTACAGGACGCCGGCGCCCTTCGGCCCGCCGAACTTGTGCGACGACAGGCTGAGCAGGTCGACGCCGAGCGCGTCGACGTTGACGTCGAGCGCGTTCGCGCCCTGCACGGCATCCGTGTGCAGCGGAATGCGCCGCTTGAGCTGCTGGGCGCGCTCGCGCACGGCGCGGCTGATCTCCCGCACCGGCTGCACCACGCCCATCTCGTTGTTGGCGAGCATCACGCTGACCAGCACCGTGCGCTCGTGCACGGCGCGCGCCACCTGGGCCGGGTCGACAAGCCCATCGTGATCGACGGGCAGGTAGGTCACCTCAAAGCCGAACTTCTCGAGGTACTGACAGCTGTGGAGCACGGCATGGTGCTCGATGGCCGAGGTGACGACATGGTTGCCGACGCGCGCGAGCTGCTGCGCGAAGCCTACGCCCTTGATCGCCGCGTTGATCGATTCGGTGCCGCCACTGGTGAAGATCACCTCCTGCGGCCGGCAGCCCAGCACGTCCGACACCGTCGCGCGCGCAGCGTCGACAGCGTCTCTCGCCTCGACCCCGAGCCCGTACGTCGCCGACGGGTTCCCGAAGCGCTCGCCGAGATAGGGCAGCATGGCCTCGCGGACCTCAGCCCGCAGGGGCGTCGTGGCGGCGTAGTCGAGGTAGATCGTCTCGTTCATCCCAATATGCGCTGTATTCGATACTGCGCTCTGAGATGATAGCGGCGCGGCAAGCAGGGCGTCAAATGCGGAAGGAGCACAACGCTTCCGGATCGAACCGGCAGAAGTAGACGTCGATGAAGTGCGTAATGCGATCTGGATCGTAGTCGCTCACCGGAAACTCGTCCCGCCGAGACCAGGCCGTCAGCGCGATGTGCTCGGACGCCATGTCCGGATACGGCACCAGCACGAGCGAGTGCCCTTTGACGAGCTGAGCGCGCGTCATGGCCTCGAGCTTATCGATCACGCGCTGGTCCGACGTGTTGTACCAGATGACCACGCCCGCGTGCTCCATACTGTGCACGAGGCTCTCGGCGGGCCACAGCGTGCGATAGACGCCCCACGGCACCGGCCCGCAGTTGGGCGGCGCCTGCGCAGGATCGTCCGGGCAGGGGAAGGCGCCCCAGTGTGGGCCGCCCGCGGGCGGCAGCGCCTGCGCGCTGTAATCGATCGGCCCTCGTCTGTGCGCGGCCGTGTTCGGGCCGGCCTGGTTGCCGTAGTAGCCGCCGTAAATCTGGGGGAGGTTGATGTACTCACCCGGCAGGCTGGGGTCGGCGTCCGCCTCCACCGCGCGCGGGCTCATCCCCAGCTCGGCTGGGAGCGTCGGCGCGAGCGCCACGGTCGGCCCCGGTGCGTCCGGCGTCGATCCTGCGTCGTGCGTCGTCGTCGCGCCGCCACAGGCGATGATCAGCGCGAGCGCGGCCAGCAGCGCGAAGATGGCGCGCATGCGAACGGCGTCGCTAGAAGACGAGGACGCTGCGGGCCACCTCTCCGTTCTTCATCGCAGCGAATGCGTCATTGATGCCCTCGATCGGGTACGTGCGCGAGACGAGCTCGTCCAGCTTGAGCTTCTTGCTCATGTACAGATCGATGATGCGCGGCATGTCGTAGCGCGGGCGGGCCGATCCGTACGTGCAACCGAGGATGTTCTTCTCCATCAGGAACGCCGCTGCCCCCACGGTGACCTCGGACGTGGGCGGTGACATCCCGACGACGACCGCCTTGCCGCCGCGCCGGATCATGTTGAACGCCTGCGTGATCG
>CAYQLM010000086.1:0-12798 GCA_964418365.1 uncultured Dehalococcoidia bacterium | reverse complement strand
TCACCTCGTCGCCGAAGCCGTGCTGGCGCGTCTTCTCCATGTTCTCCCACATCGATGCGCCGTCCTGGTACGCGTAGCCGTACTTCACGCCGTCGTAGCGCGCCAGGTTCGCCGACGCCTCGCTCGGCGCGATGATGTAGTAGCAGGCGAGCGCGTGCGGCGTGCTCGGCAGCGAGACGCCCCACTCGACGCTCGCGCCCAGCGCTTCGAGCTGCTGTGCGGCCGCCTCGACAATGCCACGCATGGCCGGATCGAGATCGTCCGGCACGTACTCCTGCGCCACGCCGACGCGCAACCCGCGCAGGTCTCCTGTCAGCGTTTGGGTGAAGTCCGGCGCCTCGACCGGCGCGGAGGTCGAGTCGCGCGCGTCGTGGCCGGCGATCGCGTTCAGTACCAGTGCCGCATCGCGCACGTCCTTCGTGAGCGGGCCGATCTGATCGAGCGAGCTGGCGAACGCCACGAGGCCGTAGCGACTCACGCGACCGTACGTCGGCTTCAGCCCGACGACGCCGCAGAGCGAGGCCGGCTGGCGAATGCTGCCGCCGGTGTCGGAGCCCAGCGCGGCGAGCGTCTCGTCTGCCGCGACGGCGGCCGCCGATCCGCCGGACGAGCCGCCCGGCACGCAGTCGAGCGCCCAGGGGTTGTGCGTCTTGAAGAACGCCGAGTGCTCGACAGAGGAGCCCATCGCGAACTCGTCCATGTTCGTCTTGCCGACGATGACCGCGCCGGCGTCCCGCAGCCGCTCGACGACGTGGGCGTCATACGGCGGCACGAAGCTTTCGAGCATCCGCGAGCCACACGTCGTACGCGCGCCCTTCGTGCACATGTTGTCCTTGATCGCGATCGGCACGCCGGTGAGCGGACCGCCCTCCCCGCGCGCGATGCGCTCGTCGGCAGCCGACGCCTGATCGAGCGCGCCGTCCGCCAGCACGCTGATGTACGCCCGCACCTTGGGATCGACGGCCTCGATACGCGCCAGGACGGCTTGCGTCAGCTCTCGCGCGCTTACCTGCCGCGACGAGAGCAGGGCATGCGCCTGGTGCGCCGTTAGCTCATATAATCGTTCAGTCATCCCTTGGCCGTTGGCCCACGTCCTACTCTTCTAGCACCGCCCGTACGCGAAACGCGCCGTCCTCGACCTGAGGAGCGTTCGCCAGCGCCTCCTCCTGGGAGAGCGACGGCCGCACCTCGTCTGCGCGCATCACGCTCTCGAGCGCAAGCGGGTACGCCGTCGGCTCGACGCCTTCCGTGTCGAGCGCCCGGAGCGTCTCGAAGTGCGCCAGGATGTCGCCGAGCTGCTCCTGGAACTTCGCGACGTCCTCGTCGCTCAGCCCGACGCGCGCCAGCTCGGCGATGTGTAACACTTCTTCTCGTGACAGGCCCATAGATACGCTCCAAAGCTAATCTGGCGAGTATAGCATGGCCTTTCACGTCGGGGAGCGCCTTGCTACGCTGAGACCAGCGGGGCCCGCGGAAGCAGCATGATGGCAGAAGCCCCAGTCGCAAGTTCCAGGGAGCAGGTGGCTCTCGGGAACCCCAGTTACGTCTGGCGGGCCGGACAAGACCGCCGGCTCAATCTGATCCGACGTTACGTCCGCCTCGAAGGCGCGCGCGTCCTCGATATCGGCTGCGGGATCGGCACCTACGTGCGCAAGCTCCTCGATCTCACCCGAGACGCCTACGGAATCGACATCGATACCGCCCGCGTGCGCCAGGGCGGCACCGGCACGCTGGCGGTCGCGGTGAGCGAGGAGCTCCCCTTCGCGACGGGCTCGCTCGACGCCGTGCTGCTGAACGAGGTGATCGAGCATGTCCGCGACGACAAGGGGACGCTGCGTGAGGCCTGTCGCGTCGTCCGGCCGGGCGGTCACGTGGTCATCTTCGCGCCGAACCGCCGCTATCCGTTCGAGACGCACGGCGTCTATCTCGGCAAGCGGTTCGTCTTCGGCAACATCCCGCTCGTGAACTACCTGCCGGACGTGCTGCGCCGGCGGCTCGTGCCGCACGCTCGGGCCTACACGCGGGGCGACATGCGCCGGCTCATCGCTGGCCTGCCGGCCGACGTCGTCGTGAACACGCAGGTCTACCCCGGCTTCGATACCGTTGGTGCTCGCCGGCGCTGGCTGGGATCCCTCCTCCGCACGGTGTGCTACCGGCTGGAGCAGACGCCGCTACGCGCCTTCGGCCTCTCGCACTTCATCATCTTGCGCACACGGTCCGCGCCACAGCATGGCTCGTAACCACGCGGCGTATCGATACATGGCCTATCGCCGGCGGCGGCGCAACGGCCACGGCCTGCCACGCTGGGCCATGGCGCTTATCGTGCTCGCGTGCCTCGGCGTCATGGGCGTCGGTGCCGTCTTCGCCACAGGCTACATCGTGTACCAGAACTACGCCGATGGCTTCGTTTCGCCCGAAGTCGCCATCGCGCAGCAGCCGAGCGGTGGCGCGCGCATTCTCGATCGCACCGGCAACCTGCTCTACGAGTTTCTCGACGACGCCTCCGGTCTCAGAGAGCCCGTCAAGATCCAGAACATCAACCCCTATCTCGTGTTCGCGACGGTCTCTGTCGAGGACTCGACGTTCTTCACCAACCCCGGCGTCAACTACAACGGCCTTGCCGCGGCCGCGTTCGACAACTTCTCGCCGCTCGGCCACAAGCCGGGCTTCCTCCAGGGCCGCGGCGGCAGCTCCATCACGCAGCAGCTCGTGAAGAACATCTACTTCACGCAAGAGGAGCGCTCGAAGCGCAGCGTGTCGCGCAAGATCAAGGAGACGGTCTACGCGCTGGAGCTCACGAAGCGCTATCCAGGCCCTGAGGGCAAGGCCCAGATCATGGAGTGGTATCTCAACTCCATCTCGTACGGGAACGTCTTCGTGGGCATCCAGGCGGCAAGCCAGGGCTACTTCGGGGTGAACGCGAAGGACCTAACGATCGCGCAGGCGGCCACGTTAGCCGCCATCCCCTCCTGCCCCAGCTGCTACGACCCGTTCGCCGATCCGGACGCCGCGACGGCGCAGCGCAACGTCGTCCTGCGCCGCATGTATCAGGAGCACTACATCGACGCGGGCCAGCTCTTCGAGGCCGCGGTCACGCCGCTCAAGCTCGCGCCGAAGGGCTACAACATCAAGGCGCCGCACTTCGTCTTCGACGTGGTCAAGCCGCAGCTCGAGCAGATCTTCGGCGCGGATGCGCTCAAACGCGACGGGCTGGTCGTGTACACAACACTTGATCTCAATTGGGAGAACAAGGCACAGGATATCCTCAACGGATATATCGAGCAGTACGAGGAGGGCTCTGGCGGACACGACGGAGCCGCCGTTGGAATCGATCCCAAGACCGGCCAGATCATCGTCTATATCGGCAGCCGCGACTATTTCAACGATGAGATTGGCGGCCAAAACAATATGGCCGGTGCGTTAAACTCTCCAGGCTCGTCGTTCAAGCCGTTTACGTACATTACTGCTTTCATGGACCTGGGCTGGGGGCCCGGCACGCTGATCATGGACCAACCGATCCCGTCGAAGTACTGGGATGGCAAGAACCCACTCCGCAACCCGGTGGCCCACTCCGGCCCGATCACGGCGCGCGACGCGCTCGGTAACTCGCTGAACGTCCCCGCGGTCAAGACCATCCTCTCTGTCGGCATACCGAACGTGATCGAGCAGGCGAAGAAGATGGGCATCACGACGCTCGACGGCCGCGACCTCGGCCCGTCGATGACTGTCGGAGGCGTCGACGTTTCGCTCGAAGACATGGTCTACGGGTATACGGCGTTCCCAAACCTCGGCATTCAGCGCGGCATCCAGAGCACCGTCTCCCGCCCGCCAGGCAACCGGGCGCTCGACCCGATCGCGATCCTCCGCGTCGAGGACCGCGAGGGCAACATCCTCTACCCCATCGTCGACGGCCAGCCGGCGCAGGAGGTGCAGCCCCAGGAGGTGCGCGTCGCGCCGGCGCAGGAGGCCTTCGAGATCAACAGCATCCTCTCCGACCCAAGCGCCACCTGTTTGACGTACGGTTGCGGCGGCTTGACTATTCCCGGACGGCCGCTCGCGGTGAAGACGGGGACGAGTGAGCCATACGAGCAGATCGGTCTTGTGGGCGAGACGTGGACCTACGGGTACACGCCACAGTTGGTCTTCGGCAGCTGGTTCGGGAACGCCGACAACACGCCAATGACCAGCGTGACGTCCAGTTACCAAGTGTCGGCTCACACAACGCGCGATTTCATGGTGGCGTACACCGAGGATCTACCAGTGGAGAACTTCGCGGTGCCCGAGGGCATGACGAAGGTAAGCGTCTGCGTTCCCTCCGGACTGAAGCCCACGCCAGCCTGCCCGATCACGTCACCTCTCGACTGGCTCGCCCACCCGCCCACCCAGGACGACAACTGGTGGCAGATCCAGGACGGGCGGCGCGTCATCGTTCCTCCGAGCGACATCTCCCAGTTCCGGCGCGAGGATGCGCTGCTCTGGCAGAACGCGCCCAGCATCGCGCCGGTCACGCCGACGCCCGGCCCGAACGAGACGCCCCAACAGCAGCAAGGAACACTGACGATCGCCTCACCGTTCTCGAACAGCCGGGTCGAGGGCATCACACCCATCGCCGGAA
The DNA here is from genome assembly GCA_964418365.1 of uncultured Dehalococcoidia bacterium. Taxonomy (GTDB): domain Bacteria; phylum Chloroflexota; class Dehalococcoidia; order DSTF01; family RBG-16-68-14; genus JBBDXS01. Next base: position 8,183 of record CAYQLM010000086.1, on the reverse strand, counting down.
CGGCGACGTCGGACAACTTCCTGTCGTATGTGCTGCAGTACCAGTCCGATGCCAGTCCGAACTCATGGACGGTGATCAGTCAGGCCGATGAGGAGGTCACCAACGGCATCCTGGGCACCTGGGACACGCGCAGCATCCCGAGCGGCCTCTACACACTGCGCCTCGTCGTGAACGATGCTTCAGCCGGCCAGCTGACGGCGAGCGTCCATGTGATCGTCATCAACTCGAACGAAAACCAGCGCGGCCGCCGGAGATAGCCGGACGCCTGCCCCCCGGCGTGACCCTCACGCGGCAACACGGCATACTGTCCGGTGGGGGACACCGGACTGATGCCAGAAGACGATACCACGGATGACGGCTCGCCCGATAAAGACCCCGGGGCGAACGGCGCCCCCCGCTCCGCCCCGCTCACCCCCGACCTAGAGCTGCGAGAGATCCGCCGGGGCACGAAGCCCGGCTCCCGATACGTTCGCCTCACCCCGAAGCGAGAGCTGCCCTTCCGGCGCGTGGGAGAAGGCGAGTTTCAAGCGACCGAGGTCGCCATCCGCCCGCGCACCGGCCTCGGACGCTTCTGGCGCGGCTTCAAACGTGTCGTCGTCGGCACGCCGCTTGCCTCTTCGGCCGTCGGGGAGCAGAAGATCCCGAAGTTCAAGGCGCTTGCCGTCTTCTCCTCCGACATGCTCTCGTCCAGCGCATATGCGACGGAGGAGATTCTCCTCATCCTGATCCTGGCAGGCACAGGCGCCCTCTCCTGGTCGATCCCCATCTCGCTCGCGATCGCGGTGCTCGTCGGCATCGTCGCGCTGTCGTACAGCCAGGTCGTGCGCGGTTATCCGGGCGGCGGGGGCTCCTACGCCGTGGCGAAGGAGAATTTGGGCACGCTGCCAGGCGTCGTCGCCGGTTCGTCACTCGTGGTCGATTACACGCTGACGGTCGCAGTCAGTACCGCCGCCGGCGTCGCAGCGATCATCTCAGCGGTGCCATCGCTGCACAGCGTTCGCATCGAGCTCGCCGTCGCGTCGGTGTTGATCATCACGATCGCGAACTTGCGCGGGCTGCGCGAATCCGGCACCTACTTCGCGATCCCCGCGTACCTCTTCATCCTGAGCCTGGGGGCGTTGATCGTCACGGGGATGGCAAAGCTCGCGCTGGGGCAGGACCTCACCGTAAGCGCCCCGCCCCATCCCGTCGAGATCGGCGGGGGCACCGTCGGCCTGTTTCTCATCCTGCGAGCGTTTGCGTCCGGCTCGACCGCGCTCACAGGCATCGAGGCGGTATCGAATGGCGTGCCGGCGTTCAAGGCACCCGAGTCGCGCAATGCCAACATCACGCTGGGCTGGATGGTGGCGATCCTGACGTTCTTCTTCATCGGGCTGACAATCCTCGCGCACCAGATGCACGTCCTGCCGTCAACATCGATGACCGTCGTCGCCCAGATCGGGCAGGGCGTGTTCGGCAAGAACGTGTTCTTCTACACCGTGCAGATCTCGACTATGATGATCCTGCTCCTCGCGGCGAACACCAGCTTCGCCGGGCTGCCGGCGCTCGCCTCGGTGATGGCGCGCGATCGCTTCGTGCCCAGACAGTTCGCCTTCCGCGGCGATCGGCTCGGCTTCTCGCTCGGCATCATGGTGCTGGCGGTCGCCTCGGCAGGGCTGCTCGTGATCTTCGGCGCGGAGACGCACCGGCTGATCCCGCTGTACGCTGTCGGCGTGTTCACGGGCTTCACGCTTTCGCAGATCGGCATGGTGCTCCACTGGCGGCACGATCCGTCACCTACAGCGCGCATCAGCCTTGTTGTCAACGGCATCGGCGCGGTCGCGACGGCAGTGGTCACTGTGATTATCGCCGGCACGAAGTTCATCGATGGCGCATGGCTGACGATCGTCGCGATAATCGCCCTGACCCTGCTCTTCTCGCGCATCAACGTCCACTATCAGTCCGTCGCCGCGAAGCTGGAGGTGAAGCCGCCGGCCGAACCCCTGCGCCCACCTCCCGTCACCCGCGAGCGCGGCCGCGCTCGCGCCGTCCTGATGCCGGTCGACGAGGTCAACCGGGCCGTGTTGCACACGCTCGACTTTGCCCGATCGCTCTCCGACAACGTGACGGCCGTCCACATCACCGATGAGCTGGAGGAAGGCGAGGCCCTGCGCGAGCAATGGGAGCGCACGGTCCCGGACACGCCCATCGTGATCATCGAGTCGCCGTATCGCTCATTCCTCGCTCCCATGCTCACCTACATCGACGCCATCGACCGCGTCGATCCGGGCGCCTATATTACCGTGGTGCTACCGGAGTTCGTGCCGGCGCACTTCTGGGAGGGCTGGCTGCACAATCAGTCGGCCGACCGGCTGAAGCGAGCGCTGCGCAGCCGGCCGAACACCGTCGTCATCCTCGTCCCCTACCACCTGCCGACGTAGCCGCGAGCAGCCGGTCGAGGTCTGCCGCGCTCGTGAGCTGCGCCGTCGCGCGCAAGAACGGGCCGATTGACTTCTCCCCAGCGAGAAGCGCCGCCATCTTCGGCCCGATCGGGTCGGTCGAACCGGCGCTCGTGGCGTAGATGTTCTGGAACGCGAAGAACGCCTGATTGATCCGCCGGAAGTAGACGCCCTGGTTCGCCAGTTCCTGCCGCCGCTGCTCCATCAGCGCTTCCGCACCTGTGACGTTACCCTGTGCCAGTAACGCATCGACGTCTTTCCTCAGGGCGCGCAGCGCCGCCTTCACATCGACCCGAGACGGCGGTGGTTGGAGAGCGGAAAGCTCGGCTTGCGTGTCCGCCGGCAGCGGGTACTTCGTCACCACCTCCGCGGCGATCTCCTGCCCCGCGATCGTCGCGACGGTCTCGTTCAATGTGCGCAGCTCGATGTTCGAGAAGATGCGGCTGCCCAGCGGCTTGAAATAGAGGTACTGATGCGTCCACTCGTGCGCCGCGAACTCCACCAGCGTCCGATAATCGCCGGACGGCGCGACCATGCTGGGGTACGTCGCGACGCCGGCCAGCGGCTCGACCAGCGCCGAGCGCGCGCCGTCGCGCTCCTCCTGCCGCTCGATCGCGTCGACCTGCGACGCCGAGAGCGTTGGCCTGAGCGGCCGCTCATCGACGAGCGCGATGCGTTCGCGCGGCGAGATGGCAAGCTCGTACGGCGGTGTCGTCAGCTCCGTATCGACCGGGGGAAACACCCAGCGCGCATCGGGAAAGAGCGGCAGGCTCGACGTGAGCCCCTCGTCCTCCAGCACGGACGTGATCCGCCCTTCGATAATCGCCGCCACGTCGTTCGCCAGGCCTGAACGCTCGCGCTGCAACTGGGCGATCTCTTCCGCGGCGCCGGGTTGCGCCGATTCCGTATGCAGCAGCTCGATGCGCGCGCTCAGCTCGAGAAAGCGTCCCAACCGCGCGTCCTCTGCGGCGTGCGAAAGCCTGCCGTGAAACATGCGTCCGCCCAGATACAGCCACTTGTTTGGAACGTGCAGCAGCTCCCAGCGCGCGACGTTGAAGTCGTCTGCCGAGGGCAGATGTACGGCAAGAGAGGTGACCCAGGAAACGAGCAGACAAATCGCGACGAGGCCCGCGGCAAGCAGCGGAGGCCAGCGGCGGGCGGACGTGGGTCGCTGCATGAGCACGAACGATCTCCAGGCTAGCATATTCGCCTGACGACCCTGCAATCGATCGATCCACGTCGTACGGCTAAGCGTCAGCACCATGTTATAATCGAGCCTGATGGTCTCCATTCCTCGGCCGGCCGTGGCGCGATCGAAGACGGACGACACGTCGGTGGCCGGACAGCATGCGGCTCCACTTAACGCGCGCCTCTCCGCTTACTTGATCGACTCCGCCGTTCTGCTCGCGTTCATCCTGGTGTTCTTCGTCATTGCCGGATCGATCCTGCTGCTGAAGAGTGACACCGGCAGGCAGGACGCCCCCGACTCCGCGTACTATGCGTTCATCGCCGTGATCATCGGAGGCACCATCATCAGCTGGTCGCTGTTCAACATTGCGATGGACGCCTGGCGCGGACAGAGCGTCGGCAAGTACCTCGTTGGCATTCGCGCCGTGGGCGACGAAGGACGGCCCAGGACGCCCGCGCGCGCGGTCCTGCGCTGGTTCGGGCTCAGCCCGCTGTGCTTCCATCCGCTCCTCACGCCGCTCTGGGGACTGTTCGGCCTGCTGGCCGTCGTACTCACTCTGAGCCAGGCTGTCTTGGTCGTCATGCTGGCTGTGCTATTTCTCTGGGTGCTCTCTCCGGCCGTTGCGTTGATCACCGTGCTCCTCGATCCATCGCGACGTGCTCTGCACGACCGCCTCGCCGGCACGATGGTCGTCCCCGCCTCCGGCCGTGATCGCTAGTCCCCGAGTGCTCCGCGCCCTCCTCGTCCTCGATATCTTTGCGCTCCTTTGCTGCGCGACACTCGCCAGCATCACCGCGCGCGGGCCGGCCGAACGCGCGCTGGCCCGCAGCGCCGCCATTCTGACCGAGGTCGACACCTATCTCGACCAGCGCTTTCCTGCCATCCAGCAGCAGGCCGCCGAGACGCAGGCCCAGCAGGTGACGCTGTCCGACTTCGCCGTCCCGGTCACGTTCACCCCACAGGAGATCCAGCGGGCGGACCGCGCGCAGTTCCGGGCCCTCCTCCTCAAGCGCGCAGCCGCAGTGCTGCACAACGACGGCGCCTCGGCGTTCCGACAGGACATCGGGACGCAGGCGGGAGCCGCTTCAGCCGGCGGGACCATTCGGGCCGCCATCGACTTGCTCCGGCCGTTACCACATCGAGTCCTCGTCGGCCTGAGCATCGCGCTCGGCCTGCTGGCGGCGTTGCTCGCGCTCTGGTTGGTTCGCACTACACGCGGCCTCGCTCAACTCGGCATCGCCACCTCAACCGCGGCCGTCGCGTTTCTCGCGCTCGCCGTCGTCGTCTGGCTCGGCCTGCGGCTCGCTGCCGCGGCCACAGACGACTATGTCACGCACCAGTTCCTCACGCTCGCCCGGCAGCTCGCGGGGGCGCCTATTCGGAATGGACTCATCGTTATGGTAGGCGGCGGCGCGTTCGCCGCGGCCGGTGCGTTCCTTTCGCCAGTCAGCAGGCGAAACGCATAGCGAGTCTCGACACCGGTGACGGTGTGGGGTAAGCTGGTCTTGTCACACAAATCGGTTGGATAACCCCCCAGACCCTGGTTTTACGTTGGCATCGGAACGCCGATTCATCCTGCTGTTCCTCTCTCTGTTCGTGCTGCTCTCAGCGCTTGGAGCGGTCGTGGGACGCGCATCTCCGCGCACGCTCGCCGCATCGCCACGCACGGCCGCTGCGCTGGTCGCCGCTCCCGCCAAAGAGCACACGGTACGGCCGGCGATCGAGCGCGCGCTTTCCCCCGTAACCAACGCCGAGCAAACACAGCTCAGCCGGCTCTGGACGACTGACCTCCGCGACAGGCTTTCCGAACGAACATCGTCGTCGCCGAGCCCAGCGATCGACAACAAACAGATCGTCAGCTACTACGGCAATCCCAGCACGCCCTCCATGGGCGTGCTCGGTACGGCAGATCTCGAAACGATCGCCGCTGAGTTGCAGGCGCGCGCGCAGAGCTACGACGAGCTCAACGGCGATCTGGGCGTCATTCCCGCGATCCATCTGGTGTACGCCGTGGCGCAGTATCACCCGACGGATAACGGGCTCTACCTCCAATACACCAGCGCTGAGGATGTCCAGCGCTATCTCGATCTGACGCGGCGCGATGGCATGCTGCTGTTCCTCGACCTGCAGATCGGCAGAAGCTCGGTCTCCGCTGAGGTCCGCAAGGCCCTACCCTACCTGCGTTACCCGCAAGTTCACCTCGCGATCGACCCCGAGTTCGCCGTCTCCGACGGCGAGGTGCCGGGCCTAGACCTGGGCAGCCTGACCGGCGACGACGTGAACGACGCGCAGTCGATCCTGCAGCAGCTCGTCGATGACGACGACCTGCCGACCAAGATCCTCATCGTCCACCAGTTCGCCGACAGCATGCTGCGCGACACGACGGCGATCAGCGCGTACAGCAATGTGCGCCTGGTACTGGACATGGACGGGTTCGGCCTCGCCGAGATCAAGCGCGCGAAGTATGAAGAGCTGGCCGCTCAGCCGTACGCGGCTCGCGCCGGCATCAAGCTCTTCTTCCGCGATGACCCGGACATGATGTCGGAGTCCGACGTGCTGAGCCTGGTGCCGGTACCGACGGTCGTCATCTACCAGTAGGCGCTGAATCGACGCGTAGTGCACCGGCCCGGTGGCCCTCGTCAGCGGATCCAACGTACAATAGAGGACGGTCACGAGCGGGAGTAGCTCAGTGGTAGAGCATCTGCTTCCCAAGCAGAGGGTCGCGAGTTCGACTCTCGTCTCCCGCTCCAGATTCAAAACGAGGGGTTCCAAGGCGTCTGAAACCGCAAGGTCAGATGCCCTGTCTTTTCAGGTCAGATGGCCAGGTGCCGAGCAGTCAAAGACTTCCCAAGCAGGAGGAAGGACAATGGCTCGGCATGTACGACGCAAGGTCAGCTGGCACAAGGTGAACAAAGACGACATCCCGCTCCGCAGCGCCATCGACGAGTACCTCCAATATCACGACGCCCTCAACCACTCGCCCAAGACCGTCCGCTGGTACTCGGACATCCTCTTAGCTCTACACGACTTCCTCGACACTGACGCCCGGCTGCGCGACCTGACCGTCCAGCGTGTTCGAGCCTATCAGTCGCACCTGCGGGCTCGGCGCAAGCCTAACGACCGACCGCTGAGCGACAAGACCCTTCACGATCGCTCAGTACAAACTCTCCGTCATGTCGCTGGGCGGGTTCTTGGGCAGAGACAACACGGTCTCGGTTGCGCAGTTCGCCGACTACGTCTCGTCCGGCGCCATACGATACGTCATGGTCGGCCAGAGTCTCGGCGGGACCGACGGGACGTTCCGAGGCTTCAGCCGCGGCGCCGGCGGCGTCAGCGCTCCCGGAGCGGCGTCCGGGCCGACCGCGGTGCTCTCTGCTGTGCAACGTTCATGCACCGCTGTGACCGACCCGAGCTTGCCCAGCGCGTATCGAGCCGCCCTCTATGACTGCAAGGGCACTGCGAACGCCATCCGCCAGTCGTCGTCCTAACCCCGCGCCTCGAGTTGGGCGATAGCGTCCCGCAGCGCGTTATCCGCCGCCGCGTCCGGCGCGATCGAGATCAGCCTGCGATCGCCAAGCGCGGCTCCTAACGTCGCGGCGCCTCCGACCACGATCACCGCATCGATTCCCCCCAGCTCGGCCTCCGCGCGCGCGACGGCCGCGCGGACCTGCGCGGCGTCCGATGCATCGATCGGCAGCGCGGTCCCGCGCCGGCCGATCGCCCAGATCTCGTTCAGCGCTGAGTTGATCGCAAACTCCGCCTGCGTATCGTTGTGCAGGCTCGCAATCGCGACGTCCGCGCCCGCGTCCGCCAGCCCGACGGCGATCGCGCGCCCGATCGAGGTTTCGCCGCCGATCACGAGCGCGCGCTTGCCCTGCACGCTCATGCCGTCTCGGCCACCACATCGAACGCGCGCGGGTAAGCGATCGTCCCGCGCAGCGATGGCTCGTACGTCGAGAGCCACAGCACCATGAAGGCGGCGTCGGGTATCTTCGTCGTCGGCGGCTCGATGCCGTGCGTGCGCGCCCGCTCGAAGCCGAAGCGCGGGTAGTAGGTCGGAATGCCTTCGACGATCACGAGTGGTTCGCCGCGCGATTCCGCGCCCGCGATGCCAGAGCGGACAAGCGCGCTGCCGATGCCCTCGCGCTGCGCCGCCGGCGACACGGCCAGCGGTGACAAGATGAGCACTCGCTTCTCATCGTGCTCGCGCCGCAGCGTTACGTAGCTGAACATCACGTGACCCGCGATCGCGCCATCGCGTTCGGCAACGAGGGCCAGCACCGGCACGTAGAACTCGGATGCGCGGATCCGCTCGACCAGGCGCACAACATTCGCATCGCCGAACGCCGCCTCGACGACCCGCGCGATGCGCTCGTAGTCCGCGGGCTGCTCAGGCCGGATGTCGATGACTACTCGCCCTTGAGCCGCGCCTGCTGCTCTGCCTTGCGCCGCGTCGCGGTCTCGCTGCCAGTCAGGTCCTCGTACGCGCCGTCGCGCCACTCGAGCGCGGCCTTCATCCCCTGCTCCGCCGCGATGCGATAGAACTGCTTCACGCC
>CAYQLM010000085.1:0-12996 GCA_964418365.1 uncultured Dehalococcoidia bacterium | reverse complement strand
AACCTGTGCATCCGGCTTCGGAGGCCGGCACTCTATCCAACTGAGCTACGGGGGCCCGCTGGCATCGTATCCACGCGCGCCTGGGCGGGCAAGGATCGCCGGTGGTAGAAGCCCCAGCGCTGGCGCCGATCCGCAGAGATGGCAACCAGCGCCGCCCGGCGCGTCATCCAACGCTCAGCAGCGCCCCAGCGACGAATCGAGACGACGAAAACGTGTCCCGTGTTTGACACGCGCTTGGAGCGCTCCACATACTGGGTCGAATGCAAGCACAACGCTACAACCCACAAGAGATCGAGCCGAAGTGGCGCCGGCGCTGGGAAGAGACCAGCGTGTACGAGATCGACGTGCGCGCCGCGGAGCGGCCGTTCTACAACCTGATGATGTTCCCCTACCCGTCCGCGGAGGGCTTACACATCGGGAACGTGTTTGCGTTTACCGGCGTCGATATCCACGGACGCTTTCAGGCGATGCAGGGCAACGATGTCTTCGAGCCGTTTGGCTACGATGCGTTCGGCATCCACAGCGAGAACTTCGCCCTCAAGCAGAACATCCACCCGATGACACTCATTCCGAACAACATCGCGCGCTTTCGCGAGCAGATGAAGCGCCTCGGCACGCGCATTGCCTGGTCACACGAGGTCGCCACCACGGACCCGAAGTACTACCGCTGGACGCAATGGTTGTTCGTCCAGCTCTTCAAGCACGGCCTGGCCGAGAAGCGGACGGCGCCTGTGAACTGGTGCCCATCCTGCAAGACGGTGCTGGCGGACGAGCAGGTCATCGCGGGCAAATGCGAGCGCTGCGGCACGGAGATAGTGCATCGCGACCTGGAGCAGTGGTTCCTTAAGATCACGAACTACGCCGACCGGCTGCTCCAGAACCTCGACTGGATCGACTGGTCTGAGGTCGTCAAGACCGCCCAGCGCAACTGGATCGGCAGGAGCGAGGGCCTCGAAACCTCGTTCCCGGTCGAAGGCCACGACGCGTCGATCAGCTTCTTCACGACGCGACCCGACACGATCTTCGGGGTGACGTTCATGGCGCTCGCGCCGGAGCACCCGCTGGTGCGCACGATTCCCGCGGCTGACCAGCGCGAGGCCGTCGCGCGCTACGTCGAGGAGGCGTCCCACAAGACGGCGGTCGACCGGCAGGCGATGGAGCGCAGCGGCGTCTTCACCGGCACCTATGCCATCAATTCGCTCAGCGGCGAACGCGTGCCGGTGTTCGTCGCGGACTACGTGCTGATGACCTACGGCACGGGCGCCATCATGGCCGTCCCCGCCCATGACGAGCGCGACTTCGACTTCGCGAAGCGTTACGAGCTGCCGATCAAGGTCGTCGTGACGCCGCCCGGGTGGTCGGGAGGCGATCTGAGCCAGGCGTACACGGGCGAAGGTACGCTCGTGAACTCCGGCGAGTTCGACGGCATGGAGAGCAGCGCAGCGAAGGAGGCGATCATCGCCAAGCTCGAGCGCGAGGGCACAGGCAGCCGGCGCGTGACGTATCGATTGCGCGACTGGCTCATCTCACGCCAGCGTTACTGGGGCACACCGATCCCGATCGTGCATTGTCCGAAGGACGGCCCGGTCGCCGTGCCCGAGGACCAGCTCCCGGTCGAGCTGCCGTACGTCGAGGAGTTCCGCCCGACCGGCACCGACCAGTCGCCGCTGGCGTCTGTCGATTCGTTCGTGCGCACGACGTGTCCGATCTGCGGTGGCGAGGCGCGGCGCGAGACGGACGTCTGCGACACGTTCGTCGACTCGTCGTGGTACTACCTACGCTACCCCTCGACCGGCCTCGACGACAGGCCCTTCGATGCGGAGCTGACCAAGAAGTGGCTGCCGGTGCACACGTACATCGGCGGTAAGGAGCACTCCGTGCTCCACCTGCTCTATTCGCGCTTCATCGCCATGGCACTGCACGACATGGGCTATCTGGAGTTCGAGGAGCCCTTCGCGAAGTTCCGCGGCCACGGGCTGCTCATCCTGCGCGGCTCCAAGATCAGCAAATCGCGCGGCAACATCGTTAACCCGGACGACTTCTACGACTCGCACGGCGCCGACACGCTTCGCGCGTATCTGATGTTCTCCGGCCGCTACGAGGAAGGCGGCGACTTCTCCGACAAAGGCATCGAAGGTGTCCACCGCTTCCTCGTCCGCGTCTGGGACCTAACGCAGCGCTATCGATCGCAGGGCGCGGACGGGGAGCTGCCTGGTGACAGCCAGCGGCTCATGCACCGAACGATCAAGAACGTCACGCGTGACATCGCACAGCTACAGTTCAACACCGCCATCGCATTCCTCATGGAGTACTCGAACGCGCTGCAGCAGCGGCCTACCCTATCCGGTGACGAGATCCGGACGATGCTGCTGCTGCTCGCGCCGTTCGCGCCGTACATGACCGAGGAGCTGTGGGAACAGATCGGCGGCGCGTATTCCATACACCAGCAGGCGTGGCCCCAGGCAGACGACGAGCTCGCCAAGGAACAGGAGGTCTCGGTGGCGGTGCAGATCAACGGCAAGACGCGCGACGTGATCCAGCTCGCGGCCGGCACAGAGGAGGAGGCGGCGGTCGAGCGCGCCCGCGCGTCCGAAAAAGTGGCGCGCCATCTCGATGGAGCAGCGATCGCGCGCACGATCTACGTGCGCGACCGGCTGATCAACTTCGTGACGTCGCGCTGAGGTTGGCATGGCTGACGAAGACGAACGCAAGAAGCCCGGTGTCGCGCGAGAGTACGCGAACGACCGGATCGCCGTCTCCTGGGAGCCCCACTACTGCATCCATACCGCGAACTGCCTGTCGGGGCTGCCGGACGTGTTCGACGCGCTGCGCCGGCCGTGGGTCGACATCAGTCAGGCGGAGGCGGACGACATCGCGCGCGTGGTCATGACCTGTCCGACCGGTGCGCTCCACTTCCGCCGGCTCGATGGTGGTGAGCAAGAGCCTGCGCCCGCCGAGACGACGGTGCAACCACGCACCAACGGCCCGCTCTTTGTGCGCGGCGACGTTCGGATCATCGACGCGCGCGGCGAGGTGATTCGAGAAGACACGCGCGTTGCCCTCTGCCGCTGCGGCGGATCACAAAACAAGCCGTTCTGCGATGGCACGCACCGCGCCATCGGCTTCCAGGCGACCTAGGTCAGTATGGGAACGAGCGGGCGCGGGTTAAACAAAAGCGCCCCGGCAACGGCCTATTTTCCCCGAGAGTTGCCCCTCCAGTATCGTCGGCGCTGAAGCGTTTCACTTCCGTGTTCGGGATGGGAACGGGTGGTTCCGCTTCGCTCTAGTCACCGAAGCACTATTGTTGCCGACAGCCTAGCAAGGCGCTCGGCTTGAGGCAAGGTTGCCTGCTCAGGCGGCGCGGTCGGCCTCGGGCGCCAGCTGCAGCGCCGCCAGCGCGGTCGGCGCCTCGCTCCGGAAGACCCACGAGCTCATCGCCACGTAGCGGATGACCGTCGCGAGGCCGCCTGCCGCCAGGGCGGCCAGCAGCTCGGCGGCGCGAGGCGCGTGTTGCCAGAGCGTGACGAACACGCCCAGGGCGAGCGACGAAGCGCCCAGCCCCAGCAGATAGCAGACGAAGTACCGCGCCGCCTGCTTCGAGATCGAACCGGTGCGAACGCGAAACGTGAAGACGCGGTTCGCGACGAAGTTCAGCCCAGCGGTCGAGGTGAGCGCAAGGCTGTTCGCCGCGAGCGGCGGCAGCCAATAGCGCGTGACATGATAGGCCAGGAGAAACAGCAGCGTGCAGACCAGGCCAATCGCGGCGAAGCCTCCGAACCGTCTGCTCAATGCTCGCTTCGACATGTGGCGTTTCATACGAACTCGCCTTCCTCAGAAGTATCGGCCGCCGATCGAGCGCCCTGGCGGCCAGCCGTCCGGCCTCGAAGCCAGTATAGAAACGCCGGGATCGAGTGGTGTTTCGCAGGTGTGACGCCTGTCGCGCTACGTCGTGTAGAGCACCGCGCACTGCGCCGGCAGCTCGATGACGCCACCCGGCCCCGCGGCGAGTGACGCCAAATCGGCGCCGGGCCCTGAGAAGCGCTGCTCCGCTGTCGAGAGCTGCGGTCGCCACTCGTGCGCGCCGAGCTGGCCGGCCTCGATGCGGAGCTGTACGCCGAAGTTAGCGGTCAGCAGCCAGCGCTCTCCGTCATCCGTCCAGCGCTCCACCGCGATCGCCGTCTCGCTCAGCGCCCACGCGCGCAGGCGTTCGCGGCTCCGCCCGCGCAAGACGGGATCATCGCGGCGCAACCGTAGCAGCTCGCGAAAGAGACGCAGGACGCCGTCGTGGGGCGCACGAGCGCGCTCCGCGAGATCGAGCTTCGATCGCAGGAACGTCGCCTCATCCTGGGGATCGGCATCGGGCTGTTTCCCCTTCCAGAAGTGTTGAAAGTCGTGTGAGCGGCCGGCCTCCGCTGATGCCACGAGCGATGCCCTCAAGTCGCTAAAGTAAAGGAACGGCGTCGAGGCGGCGAACTCGTCGCCCATGAAGAGCAGCGGCGTTCCCTGCACGTAGAGCAGCAGCGCGTACGCCGCTTTGTACGACCCGATGCCCCACTGCTCCGCAAGCCTGCGCCCGCGCTCATCGTTCCCGACCTGATCGTGGTTCTCCAGACACCATACGAGGCGCCACGGCTCGAGCGACGCGAGCGCGTCGGGCTGCTCGTCCGGCGATGCGCTGAACAGCGCACCATTGTTCGCCAGCCGCGCGAGCTCGTCTGCGCTGCCCCGGTAGCTGTCGTGATAGCGGCCGCGGTCGCCGGTGATCATCACGAAGAGCTCGTGGTGCGGATCATCGACCCAGAGCGCATCGAGCCCGCCGCCGCCTGCGCTCGATGGCAGCAGGAGGCGCATGGCGCGCCGGTCGTCCTCTGCGATAAGCAGGAAGCGCCGGCCCGGCTGCGCGCTGTGTACTGCCTCGGCCAGCTCTTGCAGGATGTGCTTCGGCGACGCGTCGTGCATCTCGTGTGTCGCGTCGAGACGGAGGCCGTCGATGTGGAACTCGTGCAGCCAGGAGAGCGCGTTATCGACGTAGTAGCGTCGCACGCGCGCGCTGTTCGTTCCATCGAAGTTGACGGCGTCGCCCCAGGGCGTCTGGTAGCGATTTGTGTAGTAGTCCAGAGAGTAGACCGGCAGATAATCGCCGTCCGCCGCACGGTGGTTGTACACCGTATCCAGTACAACGCCGAGGCCGCGCGCATGTGCGGCGTCGACGAGACGGCGGAGCGCCTCCGGCCCGCCGTACGCACTCGCCGGCGCGAAGAGATGCGCCGCGTCATAGCCCCAGTTGCGCTGGCCGGGAAACTCGCAGATGGGCATCAGCTCGAGCGCGGTGACGCCGAGCTCGCGCAGCGCATTGAGCTGCTCGATCAGCGCATCGAAGGTGCCGGCGGGCGTGTACGCTCCGACGTGCAGCTCGTAGATGACGAGCGACTCGGCATCGAGGCCGCGCCAGGCATCGTCCGTCCATCCGCCGAATGCGGACGGATCGACGACCTGCGACGGGCCGTGCACGCCCTCGGGCTGGCTGCGCGAGTACGGATCGGGGTAACCCCAGTGCGCATCGAGCCGGTGACGGTACAGCGCACCGGCCTGCACCTCGACCGCCGCCGACCAGACGCCGTCGTCCTCCAGGGACATCGCGTGGCGCACGATCTCGCCCTTCGACGGATACAGCTCGACCTCGACCGAACGCGCGAGCGGCGCCCAGACGCGAAAGCGCACGTGTCCGTCATCGATGACGTTCGCGCCGAAGTCTGGACGCCATAGGGTCATGGGAAGAGTCTAACGTAGGAGTTAGATCGCTCCCTCACACCGCGCGTTTCTCACGCTCCCCGTCTACTGCATAGCCCCTCTCCCGTCTGCGGGAGAGCGGAAGGGGGTGAGGGAGTTCCACCGCTACACCCACTCGGGGAGCGCGTCCTTGTCGCGGACGAGGCGCTCGATAGCGCCGTAGCGCGCGCGCCGGAAGCCTTCCGCGTACTCGAATCCCGCCTCCCGCCCGACCGCCTTCGCCGTCGCGCGGATCTGGCGATCGATGACCTCTCGATAGTCGTGCGGGTCGCGGTTCGCCAGCTCCGGCATCTCAACACCCGACGCCCGCAGCGCGAGCTGCAGCTCCTGGACGGTGAGCACCATCTGCCTCGTGTGCTTGCAGAGCGCGTCGACCTTGCGGTCGATCGTCTCCGTGATATCGACGAACTTGTTGCGGTCGCGCGGCGACTTGGCGAAGTACCACTGCTCGCCGACGTAGTGTGGCTGCAGCCCCTCCAAGATCTGCTCCGGATAGTAGAGCGGCAGCCGCGCGAATGACGCCGCCTCGTGCGCCGCCCAGGCGACGGCGCGGTGGTCGGGATGGCCTTCATAGGGCGTGAACGGGTCCCAAGTGAACATGATGTCCGGCTGCACCTCGCGGATCACGCGCATGAACTGCCCGCGCAGCACGTGTAGCGGCGCCTTCTCCTGCAGCTCGCCGTCGGGATAGCCGAGGCAGATGATGTGTCCGACGCCGAGCACCTCGGCCGCGCTGTGGATCTCCTCGTCGCGCGCGTCGCGGAGCTGCCGCGCCGTCAGCTCGAACGAGCCCTTGTCGTTATCGGTCGCGACGACGAGCGTGACGTCCGCACCGCGATCGGCGAACTTCGCGATCGTGCCGCCGCAGGTGAAGTCCATGTCGTCCCCGTGCGCCTCGAAGACAACGATGCGGCGTGGGCGGGAGTGATCGGCGGCGGCTATGGCATCCGGCGTCATTCTATCTTCGCTGACTTTTGGAGATTGTGACGAGCGCAGAGCAGGCGCACATTCTCAGGGAGGACACTGGTTCCGCCGCGCGAATAAGGCAGGTCGTGATCGAAGTGCAATTGATCGCCGGAACCACAGATGACACACTTCGACTTGTCTCGCTTGAACACCACTTGCTTGACCCAAGATGGAATGATGCGCGACCTCGGCAAGTCGGCTGCCCTTGCCTGCACACCCACGTCAGCTTCTTCCGTCAGTCGCATACGAAAGCGGAAGACTTGACGCCCACCGTTCTCCTGATACGTGAAGTCGACTAGCTCGAACAAGCCCCTGTCTGACCAGATCCCCGGACGGAGCTTTTCATAAACGCGAACTTTTGCGCACTCAGCCTTGCGGCTCTTGTAAGCTTCGACCGCCCCAGCGAAGCGAGCGTTTTCAGTAGGCGCGCCGTTCGGCAGCGTCCACGGCTGATCGGTTCCCTTTGGGTTGCTCAGACCTTCCTTCTTGACGTCGTGGCCCTCGTACTCTAGTTCGGTGCTGTCTTCTGACAAGCTATCCACATACGGAGCGCCAGCGCGTCTCGACATCAGTACGACACTCACGTCTGGTGGCTTCCTGAAATACATGCCGCGTTGCAGAGATCCACGCTCTCGGGCGCACATGTCCCAATACGTGAGGATCTCATCACGCACTAGTCACCTCGCGCACGAGCGCGATCGCCTCTCGCTTGATCACGCCCTCCGCTTCCGGCGCGAGGAGCGTGACGCCGGCCTCGTAGCCGCCCTCCGCGTACGCCGGCGCCGGCACCACGTAGCCGATGTAGTTGTTCGCGTAGCAGGCGACGGGCAGCTCGCGCAGGCCGGCCTGCTGCCGGATCTCCGCGACCGTCTCGACGAAGAACTCGCCCGGCAGCCCAAGCAGCGCTACGTCGGGCGCAAACGCGATCGCCATCAGCTCCGGATGGAAGACGCGGCCGGCCTGGTTCACCAGCCGCTGCGCGACGAGCAGCTCGGTGCGGAAGCGCGTCACCTGCTCCATCGCGCGGCGATGCTCCTCGCCCGTCGCGGCCTGCGCGCGCGCCTCGAGCTCGCGCACCGACGCCTCGATCTCCGCCTGCGGCGCGAACGTCTTCACCGGCGCGTCGACGTGCTTGCTCGCGACGCGCAGCCGGACGTTCTCGATTAGCCGGCCCGCCGTTACCGGCTTCTCGATGTGCTCGTCCCAGCGGATGTTGTGCGCGACGTGTCGCGCGCCGAGCGGCCGCAGCTCGCCGATCAGCCGCGCCGCCGCCGCGCCGACGACCTTGCCGACGCGCTCGGCCTCCGGATGGTCCTGCTTGATCCAGGCCGGGTTCACGTTGCCGCACGCGCCGTTCAGGAACAGCGCGCCCAGGCCGGGAAAAAGCTGCTCCACAGTGCGCACAGCGTGGCCGGGGTAGTCGGCCGAGATGAGCAGGTTCGTGTGATAGAGCACCGTCGCGTGGCAGGCGAAGTTGATCGCCGCGGCGATGGGCGGCTGGAGCGGATCGGCGTCGTCGAAGAGCAGCACGAAGAGCGCGTTGTCCGCCGGCCAGTCGGGATGGCGGCGGTTCATCGACACCGAGTCGACGCTGCCGACGCCGATCTTAAGCACCGCCGGCCGCCGCGCGCGATGTGCCTGCGCGATCGCCCCGGCGATGTAGCGCGCGGTGACATCGAGCAGCTCGTCATCCGCCTCGAGCCGCAGGCCGGCGGGCCCGGAGTGCGTGTGAGTCGCAGCAACGAGGATGTTCGACGGCGGGATGCCGGTCTTCTGCGCCGCCATGTCCCGCGCCTGCATGACGAGCCGCCGGTCTACGCCGACGAGATCGCAGGAGACAATCGCTGCCACCGTCTCGCCGTCGTCGACGACGAGCGCGCGGGCATGGAGGTCATCGTGCACGCCCTGCGAGACGTCGGCGCGCGCGGAGTAGCCCTCCATCGCCGTCCCCACGGGAGGCGTAATGATCGCGGAAGCTGTGCCGGCCAGGAGCGTCATAACAGCGAGTCGATCTCACCGAGAAGATGCGTTGCAACGGGATAGCTTGCGAGTTGCCGAGCGAGCGCCGCATCCGCTGTCACAAAATCAAAACCAACGGACCGAGCATACGCAGCATACATGCTGTCGTACACTGTCGCACCAGTCTGACGGGCAATGTGCAGAGCTTCCTTGACGACGGAATCGCCATCATCTCGTGCGATGATGTTAAGGCTGAGAAGAAAGTTGAACGCCACCTGCACTGTCTCCGGAGGAATACGGTGGCGTCGAGCCGCCTGCTCAAGCGTGTTTGCTACCTCGTAGCGGATGAATGCGGGTGCGGCAATTTCGATCTGCCTGCTGATGAAGGCGTCGAGGAGGCGACCAGCCTCGTCCGCCAGCGGCTCATCTTGCAAGAGCCACTGGAGTGCAACCGAGGCATCAACTACGGCCTTCGGCGCGGCGTTCATCGCGTTCTTCTATCTCTCGACGCGCCTCTCGCACAAGTTCTACAGTGGAAATGCCGAGGGGCGGCATGCTATCGCGAAGCGCTCGCATCTCATCAACGACTTTCCGTAGGCGCTCCGTTTCCTCCTGCGTCGGCGGCCAGCGATACGGGAGTTTGCCCGCAAGAGACGCCTCGTTCTTCGCGATCCGGCCCAGATCCGCCTCCCGTACGCGCACCGCCCGCCCGATGCGCACCGCAGGCAGCCGCCCGCTCGCGATGAGCCGGCGCACCGTGATCGGGTGCACGCGGAGCCGCTCAGCGACCTCCTTTACTGTCAGCAGCCGTTCGCTCTCGATAGCCACAGTGTGCTTATGATAGCAGGAGATAGCACGAAACGTCAATTAGCCCCGGAACGCCACCGTCACCTTCTCGATCGCTCGCGCGACGTCATCGATGTCCTCGCGCGGGCCGAGGAAGAGCTGGTGCGGCAGCCAGACGCTCTCGTTGTACGCGATGCGCTCGGCGATGGGGCAGGACACCTTGCTGTAGTCGACGCTGACGTTCATGTCGCGCCAGGCGAACAGCCGGTCGCGATACACCGGCTCGTAGAACGCGCCCGACGCCGAGATCCCCTCCGCCCGCAGCGCGAAGACGAACTTGTCGCGCCGCACGCCGCCGCAGCGATCCGACAGATAGCGCAGGTAGACGCCGTAGCCCGATTTCGTTGTCATGCGATCGTCGTCGCGCAGCGTCGCCACGCCATCGATCTGCTCCAGGCGATCGGCCAGGTACGCCTTGTGCGCCTCGCGGATACGCTGCTGGTCCTCCAGCCGGTCGAGCTGCACGAGCAGCACCGCGGCCTGGAACTCCGTCATGCGGTAGTTCCAGCCGAACACGCCCTGCGACTTCGGCGGCGCGTCGCCGGGGCGCAGACGGCCGCAGTCGACATAGGCATGGCACGCGGCGGCCAGCGCGTCGTCGCTCGTCAGGATCATGCCGCCCTCCCCTGCCGTCATCAGCTTCGAGTTCTGGAAGCTGAATGCGCCCAGGTCGCCGATCGTGCCCGAACCGCGATCCCTCCAGCGCCCGCCGTGCATGTGCGCGCAGTCCTCCACGACGCGCAGGTTGTGCCGCCGCGCGACGTCCATCACGCCGTCCATGTCCGCCATGCGCGAGCCGAGGTGCACCGGCACGATCGCTTTCGTGCGCTCGGTGACCGCGCGCTCGGCCTGCGCGGGATCGAGGCAGAACGTCTCAGGATCGATGTCGGCGAACACCGGCACCGCGCCCATGTAGAGCGCGGCCGCCGCCGTCGCGACAAAGGTCAGCGCGGGGATGATCACCTCGTCGCCGGCGCGCACGCCTGCGGCCTTGAGCGCGACTTCAATCGCCGTCGTGCCGCTCGATGTGCAGATGCCGTAGCGCGCGCCCTGGAACAACGCGAACGCCTCGCCGAGCTTGGCCGCGTGGACGTTTGGCGAAGGAAAGCCGCCCCAGTTCCCGCTCTCGACGACCTCCCGCAACGCCTCGATCTCGCGCTCGTCGTGGACGGGCCAAGGATGGAAGGGCTTGGTTCGTACCGGCGTGCCGCCGTCGATGGCGAGGGTCTCTGGCATGGCGCCATCGTGATACTACGCGGAAGGTCGCCTGGCAAGCTCGATGCCGCGGGTTTCAACCCGCGCTGCCAAGAACTCTCAGACGTGCTTCTCCTGCCACTTCCCCTGCTGGAAGCGGCGCAGGATGAGCAGGCTGCGCACGAAGTTCTCCAGCCCCGCCCCTACCCACGCGCCCGGCGCCCCCAGGCCGAGGGCGAGCGCGAAGAACACCGCCGCTGGAATGCGGATGAGCCATGCGGTGACAGTCAGCACGCCCAGCACGTATCGCACGTCGCCGGCGCCGCGCAGCGCCCCGCCCAGCGACGCGTGCAGCCCGATGAACGGGAACGCGATCGCGAACAGACGCAGCAGCCGCGTGCCGGTGCGGATGACGTCTGGGTCGTTTACGAAGAGCGAGACGAACTGCGGCGCGAAGATCTCTAGCAGTACCGCCATCGCAATCATAAGGCCGAGCGAGAAGTAGAGCCCCGTGCGCGCCGCGCGTTCCGCCAGGTCTGGCCGCCCCGCTCCCAGGTAGCGGCTCACCAGCGTCGTCGACGCCGCGCCGAGCGAGAAGCCGGGCACGATCGCGAGATCGAGCGTGCGCAGCGCGACCGTGTGCGCCGCCACGGCCGTCGTGCCGAGGCTGTAGACGACGCGGCTGTAGAGGACAAACGCTGCCATGAACTGGAGCTCCTCGAGCCCCGTCGGCAGGCCGATGTTGAGCAGCCGCCGGATCTCGTCTCGCCCTGTCACCAACGCATGCCCGACGCGATAGCGGATCGGCCCGACTCCGCTCACCAGCACCGCGACCGCCAGCACACCACCGACCACGCCGCCGCTGCCGTACCCGATGCCGGACGCGAGCACTTTCATGTGCACGCCGATGACGCCGCTGATCAGCAGGAACGATACGACGGCGTTGACGATGTTCAGAATGATGATGATCAGCATCGACAGCCAGGTGTTGCCTAGTCCGCGCAACACCCCGCTCGAGGAATAGAGGACCATCAGCCCCGGGAAGCCGAGCGAAGCCGCACGCATGTAGTCGACCCCGAATGAGCGCACGTCGGGCTTCGCGCCCATCAGCGTCAGCAGCGGCCCCGCGAGCGTCGAAAGGAGGAGCGTCGCGAGCAAGCCCCAGAGCAGCGCCGCCAGGATCGACGCCCGCATCGTGCGCTCCAGCGTGTCTCGCCGGCCCGCGCCGAAGTCGCGCGCGACGACGGCGGTGGTCGCGATGTCGATGCCGAACGCGCCCGCCAGCGGGATCCAGAACATGAGCGCGCCCATGCCGACGGCCGCCACGCCATCCTTGCCGACGTAGTGACCGACGAGGAGCGCATCGACGGCGGCTAGCGTGGAGACAGACAGCCGCTCTACCGCGACCGGCCCCGCGAGGCGGAGGACGGTGTTCGTGATGCGCGATTCGTCCGGCGCCGCGATGAGGTCCGGTGCTTCGTCGAAAACAGCCACCCCGCAGAATAACAGGCGATCCCACCTGTCATTCTGAGCGGCACGGCCGCTCAGAGGCCGCTAGATGCAGCGTCGTAAGTCGGGGTCTTCAGACCCCGACACCTGACGTTGTAGGCCGTTACTTCTCCAGCGGCTCGCCGGCCTTCACCCAGGCGTCGGTGCCACCCTCGACGTTGTAGAGCCGCTCGGCTGGAATACCACCCGCGGCTGCCATCTCGCAGGCGAGCGCGCTGCGCTGCCCGACGGAGCAGATGAAGATGAGCTTACCCTCTTTGGGCAGCTCCTCGCGGCGGGCGAAGACGCTGTTCACGGGAATCAACGGCGCGCCGGGCACGTGGCCGTTCGCGTACTCGTCCGGGTTCCGCACATCGATGACGTGCGCGTCCTCGTCGAGCAGCTCCTTCGCCTCGGCGACGGTGAGCCGGTAGAACGGCTCCTG
Organism: uncultured Dehalococcoidia bacterium; assembly: GCA_964418365.1. Classification (GTDB taxonomy): domain Bacteria; phylum Chloroflexota; class Dehalococcoidia; order DSTF01; family RBG-16-68-14; genus JBBDXS01. The sequence goes on along the minus strand of CAYQLM010000085.1, from coordinate 308 downwards.
CGGGTTCTTCGTGGGCATCTTGCCTCCTCCGACGCCCAGTGTACCACGCAAAATGAGCTGTTGTTGACGCTCTGGGTTGGCTCGGCTAAGCTGCCGAACGCAGATCCTCTCCACGGAGCGTTCGATGAGTTACGACACAATTGCCAAACCGAAGCCTGAAGAGTTCTCCGCGCGGCCCAATCTCGACGATTACGACCGCCTGCGCGCGTCGTTCGACTACGAGCGCGTCATCGATGAGCTGGACGGCCTGCCGGGCGGCGGGCTGAACATCGCCTACGAGGCGCTCGACCGGCACGTGAAGCACGGCC
>CAYQLM010000084.1:0-13409 GCA_964418365.1 uncultured Dehalococcoidia bacterium | reverse complement strand
ATCGCGAACATCTGGTTCTTCACGCTCGGCATGCTCTACGTGCAGGCGCTCCAGAGCGACCCGGCGGGCTTCGTCGATGCGCTGGTGAAGATGATGCTGCCGCTGACCGCGGGCTGGCTGGCGCTCATCGTGCTGCTCTTCGGCGAGTCGGACGAAGGCTTCGCGAACATCTACTCGACTGCGGTCTCGGTCCAAAACCTCGTCCCCTGGCTGCGACAGGCCCTGCTTGCCGTGATCGTCGGTGTGCTCGCGATCGCGGTCGCCGTCAGCCTCGACCTGCTGCAGTACGAGAACTTCCTGCTCCTCATCGGCGGCGTCTTCGTCCCCGTCTTCGGCATCTTCATCGCCGACTACTTCGTCGCCCGCGCCCGCCGCTACGAGATTGAGTCCCTCTACGAGCGCTCGGGCAGCTACTGGTACGCGTTCGGGCTCAACCCGGTCGGCCTCGTCGTCTGGGCGGCGGCGTTCGTGCTGTATGCGCTGTGCGCCCAGCCACCGTGGCTGCTGGAGCACGCCGACTTCATCTCATGGGCGCCGGGCTGGATGCTGAAGATCGGCGGCACGATACCGGCCTTCGCGTTCAGCTTCGCCGCCTACTGGCTGGGCTTCCAGCTCCTGCTCGCCACGCGCTCCGGCACGCGCCCGGTTCCTGCGCCCGCAGGGGCAGACGGCGGCTCGCTATGATGAGGTGTAACGCGATGCGTACGAAACGCACCGGTGCCCGGGGAGTGAGAGGGGCGGAGCCCCGCTGCCGGGGGTCCTGGGGGTGTCCCCCAGATATCCCTACCTCTCTGGGTGGGTGGGTGGGAAGCAACCACTTCCCTTTGCGGAGCCAACGGTGATATTCCTCGCACGCATCTGGCGCTTCCTGACTGATAGCTGGTCGTCCGCGAAGCGCGCCCGGCTGCTGTATCTCGTGTTCGCGCTGGGCTTCCTCGGCCTCGCCATCGGCGGCGCCGTGAAGGGCGACGGCGTGGTGATTGCGCTGGGTATCGTCTTCGCCATCGCGACTGCGGCACTGGCCGTCATCGCCCCAAAGCTATCGAACTTGACCCGCCGCGACGAAGGACAAGAATTGCCATGACCACCTCCGCAATTGTCTGGGGAGTGCAGAGGGGCGGAGCCCCGCTGCCGGGGGTCTGGGGGTGTCCCCCAGATTTCAACCTACCTGGGCGGGCGGGTGGGAAAGACAACTTCCATTTCGGAGAATCTAATGCAGAATGATAACCTGATCATCGCGGGCAAGAGCTTCCGCTCGCGCCTCATCCTCGGCACCGGAAAGTACACGTCGCCCGAGACCTGCCGCGCCGCGCTCGATGCCTCCGGCACCGAGATCGTGACCGTCGCGATCCGCCGGCTCGACCTCGATAACCCCAACAAGCAGACCGAGCTGGACTACATCGACTGGCAGCGCCCAGACGGGCGCCCGTCCGGGCGCTACACCATCCTGCCCAACACGGCGGGCTGCAAGACGGTCGAGGAGGCGATGTTCACGGCCCGCCTGGGGCGAGAACTCACCGGTTCCGATTGGGTGAAGCTGGAGGTCGTGCCCGACCCGAAGTATCTCCTGCCCGACCCGATCGCCACCCTCGAGGCCGCCCGACAGCTCATCGCCGAGGGCTTCGTCGTGCTGCCGTACATCCACGCCGACCCGGTGCTCGCGCGCTATCTCGAGGAGCTGGGCTGCGCCACGGTGATGCCGCTCGGCTCCGCCATCGGGTCCGGCCAGGGCATCCTCACCATCGATGAGATCAAGATCATCATCGAGCAGGCGAGCGTGCCGGTCGTGGTCGATGCCGGCCTCGGCGCCCCGTCCGATGTCGCGCTCGCGATGGAGATCGGCGCCGACGCCGTGCTCGTAAACACCGCCGTCGCGCTCGCGCAGGACCCCGCGGGCATGGCCGAAGCGATGCGCCTCGGCGTCGAGGCCGGGCGGAAGGCGTATCTGGCCGGCCGTATCCCCCGCAAGCCGTTCGCGTCGGCGAGCAGCCCGACCGAGGGCATCGCGACGCCGGCGCGCAGCTAGCGCCATGCCTCCGCCAGACCGCATGCGCCGCTGGCTCGAGCCCAGCCTGATGCTGATCACCGATCGCTCCCGCCTGCGCGGCCGTCCGCTGGAGCAGGTGGCGTCGCAGGCGGCCGATGGCGGCGTCACCGTCGTCCAGCTCCGCGAGAAGGACCTATCCGGCGGCGAGCTGTACGACCTCGCCGTCACCGTCCATGCCGTGCTGCGCGGCCGCGCCCTTCTGCTCGTCAACGACCGCGTCGACGTCGCCATCGCCGCGGGCGCCGACGGCGTCCACCTGCCCGAGCACACCCTTCCCCTGCAAAAGCTCCGCGACTACGTCGGCGACGCCTGCATCGTCGGCCGCTCCGTGCACAGCGTCGAGGCGGCTGTGCGGGCGGAGCAGGAGGGCGCGGACTACGTCCAGGTCGGCGCCGTGTACGAGTCACGATCGCACCCCGGCCAGCCGCCCGCCGGCCCCGCGCTCGTCCGCGCCGTGGCCGAGGCGGTGCGCGTACCGGTCGTCGCCGTGGGCGGCATCACTCCGGAGCGCGTTGCCGAGGTCATCGAGGCGGGCGCGGACGGCATCGCGGTCATCGGCGCGATTATGGAGGCAACCGACCCCAGGGCGGCCGCCCGTGCCCTGCACGAGGCGCTGCATGAAGCATATGGTGCGTAGCGGGCACTGTCATTCCGAGCGCAGCGACCTGTCCGCCTCAGGAGGAGGAATCTGATCCTTCGCAATGACGCCACGACTGTCATTCCGAGCGCAGCGAGGAATCTCTTCCTACGGCCCGCCAGTCAGTCCGACTCAGCGTCAACCCAGCACGGCACTATTCTTCTTGATCTCCCCTCTACCTCTCCGAGGGAGAGGGGCTGGGGGTGAGGGAGTGATCTCCGTCACGCTCAATGGCAAGCCCCGCCAGCTCGACGGCGAAACGCCCCTCCCCGAGCTGCTCCGCTCGCTCGATATCGACGCGCGGCGCGTCGCTGTCGCGATCAACGGCGAGGTCATCCCGAAGCGCCAGTACGGCGAGACCGCGGTTCACGACGCGGACATGATCGAGATCGTGCGCATGGTAGGCGGCGGGACTCTGGAAGCTGGAAGCTCGAAGCTGGAGGCTCGAAGCGGGAATGCCTTGGCCCCTGGCCCTTGGCCCTTGGCCCCCGGTGGGGAGGTGGTGGCGGCGGGCGGCGGCATCATCGGCTGCGCCATCGCCTACGAGCTGTCGCGGCGCGGGGTGCGCTGCACCGTCCTCGAAAGCCGGCGGCTCGGCATGGCCGCGACGAACGCCGCCGCGGGCGTCCTGTCGCCACTCGCCGAGTTCGAGCGGCCGGGCGCGCTCGTGCGTCTCGGGCTGCAGAGCTTGCGCCTGTATCCCACCTGGGTCGAACGCCTGCGCGAGGACGTGCCCGACGTCGATGTCGAGTACGCCCAGAACGGCGTGCTGCGCGTCGCGTTCGACGACGAAGAGCTCGCCGCCTATCGAGCGGGCCTGCGCTTCCGCGACGAGCTGGGCGTGGAGCTGCTGGATCTCGACGCGACGATGGTACACGAGGTTGAGCCGCGCCTGAACGAGCGCATCATCGGCGGCGTGCTCAGCCCGGAGGAGGCGCAGGTGAGCAACCAGCTTTTCACGCTGGCGCTGTCCCGCGCCGCCCAGAAGCGCGGCGTGCAGTTCGTCGAGTTCGGGCCGGTGCTCGGCTTCCGCCGCCAGGCCGATCGCGTGACCGCCGTCCGCACTGCCCAGGGCGAGTTCGCCTGCGACCACGTCGTGCTCGCGGCTGGGCCGTGGACGAAGGCACTCGCGCGCAAGCTCGGCGTCGACATCCCGACGTTCCCCGTGCGCGGCCAGATGCTCGCCTACGGGCGCATGGTGACGCCGATCGGCCGGCCGGTCTGGGGCAAGCGCGGCTACGTCATGCCGCGCGCCAACGGCCTCGTCTTCGCCGGCTCGACGGTCGAGCAGGTGGGCTTCCGTTCGCGCACGACGAAGCGCGGGCTCGATTCCGTGCGCCGCGGCGCCATCGAGCTGGTGCCGCAGCTCCGCCACGCGCGCGAGCACTTCTCGTGGGCCGGCCTGCGCCCCGCCTCGCCCGATGGCCTGCCGATCATGGGTGCGCTGCCGGGCTGGTCGAACGTCACCGTCGCCACCGGCCACTTCCGCAACGGCATCCTGCTCGCGCCGGTCACCGGTGAGCTCATCGCCGATGCGATCACCGGTAGCGCGAAGGAAGCCCTCGCCCCGTTCGATCCCGCGCGTTTCCTGTCATCCTGAGGCGAGCGGCGAAGAGGCTCGGCGGGGTGGAGGCCGAAGGATCTGTCGTTCTTTCGCTGCCACTCCTCCTCCGCCGCCCATGGGTCCTGCGCGATTCGCGAAGTAAGGACGAAGCTTCAGCTTCGTCCGCCGCCATTCGATCCCGCCAGCCTTGCCAAACGCGACTGAGGGGGAGTGCAGAGGGGCCCCCCTCTGCCGGGGGTTTGGGGGTGTCCCCCAAACAATCAACTTTTCTGGGCGGGCGGGTGGGAAGAAAAGCGATGCATATTTGCCACCAGCTCTGCCGCCGCGGCGCGCGGGTCCTGCGCGCCGCAGACGGCGCTGATCACGGCCACCGCGTCCGCCCCCGCATCGATCACCTGCCGGACGTTCGATGCGTTGATGCCGCCGATCGCGACGACGGGCACGCGTACGGCCGCCCTCACCTCACGTACCCGCTCGACGTTCGCGACGCGCGTGCGCTCCGGCTCCTTCGACGCCGTCGGGAACACCGAGCCGATCGCGACATAGGACGCGCCGCACTGCTCGGCTCGGCGCGCCTCCTCCGCGTCGTTCGTCGAGACGCCGACGATGAACTCAGGCGGCACCAGAGCCCGCACAGCTTCGACCGACAGGTCGTGCTGTCCGAGATGCACGCCGTCCGCCCCGACGACGAGCGCCAGATCGACGTGGTCGTTCACGATGAACGTCGCGTTATGTTCAGCACACAGCGCAGCAATCGCGCGCGCCTGCGCCAGCTGATCGCCCTTCTCGCGACGCTTGTCGCGCCACTGCAGCAGCGCCGCACCGCCTTCGAGCGCCATGCGCGCAACATCGACCGCCGCGCGCGGCGCGCACGCGTCGGGGTCGATGATGACGTACAGCCCGCGTAGCGATCGCTCTGTCATGACATGCGCATTGTACGGATCGCCTCACGGGATCGGCACTATAGCAGCAAATTTCGAAAACTTTCCCACACAAGGGCTTGACTGTAACGAGTATCACCTATACCTTAATCGGCAGAGGCATACTCGCTTTAACGGAAAGGAGGTAAGGATGCCTGCGAAGAAAGCGACAGCGCGAAAGAAGACGGCGACCAAGGCGAAGAAGACCACGGCGCGGCGCAAGACCGCGACGAAACGACGCTAACGTCTCACCGTCAGGAGAACGCGCAGCGCCCCGGCTGTGCCGGGGCGCTGCGCATTATGTCATCGCCCGCGGAACTGCGGCTCCCGTTTCTCCGAGAACGCCCGCGGACCCTCGCGCGCATCCTCCGTCGATTGCACGATCGCCATCGCCTGGCCCGCCGACTCCAGCGCCTCGCCCACGTCCTGCAGCTGCCCTCGATACGCCAGCCGCTTCGCGAGCTGCACCGCCACCGCCGGCCCCTTCGCGATGCGCTCCGCCAGCTCTTGGGTCGCCGGCAGCAGCTCGTCGGCCGGCACAATGCGCGAAACGTAGCCGATGCGCAGCGCCTCCCGCGCGTCGATCATCTCGCCCGTCCACATCAGCTCGAGCGCCTTCGCCATCCCGACGATGCGCGGCAGGTAGTAGCAGCCGCCGTCGCCCGGCACCAGGCCGACCTTCACGTAGCCCATCGAAAAGCGCGCCGCATCCGACGCGATCCGGATGTCGGCCATGCTGCACATGTCCATCCCCGCACCGACCGCCGCGCCGTTCACCGCAGCGATGTACGGCTTATCGAGCAGCGCCACGGCGCGAGGGACGTAGTGGACACTGTCGCGGAGCCAGTTGCGCCGGTCCGCCGCCGAGGGCGGGCCCTCGTCGGCCCGGTTCTGCAGCCCCGAGTCGCCGCGCAGGTCCGCGCCCGCGCAGAACCCGCGGCCCGCTCCCGTCAGGATGACCGCCCGCACGTCTGCGTCCACGCGCGCGTCCTCGATCGCCTGCGCCCACTCGCGGATCATGGTGTTCGTAAACGCGTTCATCCGGTCGGGCCGGTTCAGCGTGATCGTCGCCACGCCGCTCGCCTTTTCGTAGAGGATCTGTTCGAAGTCCATGTGGTGCTCCTGTTGTTGATGATGCGCGAGGCGATTGTAGCAGACGGAATCGATTGTCATTCCAAGCGCAGCGAGGAATCTCGCAGCATCCCAGAGGGCTGCACCACGAAGTCGATACGCGGCATCACATTCCGACCCTTGGCCCCTGGCCTTTGGCCCTCACCTCTTGCCCCCTGACCCCATGACCCCTGGCCCTTGGCCCTTGACCCCTTGACCCCTGACCCTCAACCACATGGCCCTTGACCCCTGACCCCTGACCCCTGGCCCCTCGTCGCCCTTGGCCCCTGGCCCTGGTTTTCGTATATTGTGCACGGCTTCACCAATCGAGACCCCGGAGGTGCATCGTGACCATCTCGACGCGCTGGACTGACGTCGATAAGTTGCTCCAGCCCGCCCCCAAGGACAGCGAGGAGCTTCGCCAACGAGCGATCCAGGACGTGGCCAAGGCGCGCTTCGAGTTCCCGACGCCCGAGCTAGCTTCCTACCGCACCTTCGTCAACAGCCCGGAAGTCACCATGCCCGTCAGGGACCCCAAGGGCAACGAGTACACGCCCGACATCGTTGTCGTCGATACGCCGGGCAACATCCTGAAGATCGTCGCGCAAGTCGAGACCGCCGACGGCGTCACCATGGAGCGCGCGAAAGCCGTCTGGGCGCCGCTGGCCAAGCTGGGCGACCCCGCGTTCTACATCTACGTGCCCGTCGGCCACGGCGGCGAGGCGAAGGCGCTCTGCAAGAAGCTGGGGCTTCAGGTCTACGGCTTCAGGACGTGGCGCTACGTTCCGCAAGGCATCGAGATCAACGACATCTCGGAGCCTCCGGACATCATGGCGAAGCTCATGCCGCCACCCGTGCGCAAGATCCTGCGCGGCATGTAGCCTACCGCCGCCCGTAACGTAGGGGCGACCCAATGTGGTCGCCCTTCTCATTTCTACGATCCTCCCGGCAAATGTAGGGGCGGCCTTCAGGCCGCCCGCTGCGCTTCTAGATCGATAGCGCCGCAAAACCTCGAACAGACCCCCTTGCCTATTGCTCGAGCAGTTTCTTGAGCAGCCCCCGGTGGCACCTCGACTCCTCCTCGCATCCGCAGAGCAACGTCACCGTCCGCCGCCGCGATAGCTTGCGCACCGAATCGAGGAGATCCTTCTTCTGTCGCATCTCCGCTCGATAGCGCCGCGTGAACTCCGGCCACGTGAGGCGTCCGGCTCGATATGACTGGAGGAGCGACAAGCTAGGCGCGAGCTCCTTCTGCCACTCATCGATAGCGTCCTTTCGCACGCCGCGCGGCCACCGCCGCATCACGAGCAGCCGGTAGTCCGCCTGAGGCGCACGCCTCGACCGCGGGTCGTACACACGGGCCGTGCGGATCACGCCACGCCCAGCGGGCGTTCGATCTCTTCGCGGTGCTCCGGGTATCGGTGCGCGAATGCCACCAGCAGGCCGAAGCAGCCGCTGAGCATCATGTCGCCGTGGGGCGTCGCGAAGTAGGGCCGCAGGCGGCTGCCGCGCAGCCGGCCGCGCTGCGGGCCCGTTACCGCCAGGAAGGGCTCCGCGCTCTTCGGCGCGCCGTCGGCGCCGTGTGCGCTCTCCGGCGCATAGAAGACGCCGTGGCCCTTGCTGCCGAAGACCTCCTCGTGCCGGAGCGAGCCGTCGATGAGGCGCGCCGTGAAGTCCTCGATCTGCTCCGTCGACATCTCGCCCGTGTGGTGCTCGTACAGGCTCACGATGCGCGTGCCGCGCAGGTGAAACGCCAGCGCGTGCATGTTCCCCAGGTTCACCACGAGCTGCTCGCCGGCCGCCGCGACGCGCGGGTCCTGCAGCGCGCCCAGCGCCGCGGCTGGCCCCGTGTCGAGGAAGACGATTGGCCCTTCATCATCGGCGCTGGCGACGACCGTCCGGGCGCGAGTGAGGTATTCCGGTAGCTCCGACGGCAGGTAGGCGAACGCGCGCAGGTCGTTCTCGCGCTCGACGACGCGGCGCAGGTGCTCGAAGCGGAACAGCCGGTCCGACGTGCCTGGCGGCGCGTCGCCGTGGTCGAGGCAGCCGAGCGCAAGGCCGTCGAACTCGGCCGAGACGTCGAACGCGGCCAGGGCGGTGCGGATCGCGGCGAGATCCAAGTCGCGCAGCTCGATGCGCTCGGCGTCGATGCCGTTCGCTTCGTCCTCGCTCACGACGCGCACGCCCATCGCCTCGACGCGCTCCAGCTCGTCGTCGAAAGTGCGAGCCGCTTCGGGCGTGGCGTAGGCGGCGCAGCCGGCGCGCAGGTGGTCTTCGAGTGCCCAGTGGCACGGCCCGCCGCCCTGAATCACGCCGGTCAGCAGCACCGGCCGTCGCGTCGCCGTCGCGCGGCGAATGCGCCCGGCCGCGATCGATGTCGCGCTGGGCATGACGAGCTTGACGGAGTTCTCGACGGGGCCGCTGCTATCGAAGAGCAGGATGTCCTGCGTGCCAGTGCCGACGTCGATGGCGAGGATGCGCATCGCGGAGCTCCACAACGCTCGAGCGGGCTGTGCTCACATAATACAGCGGAGCGCCCACGGAAACCGGAATGCCGCCCGACGGAGGGAACGCGCATGGGGGGCGTCCGCCGGGCGGCATTTCTGGGGTTCGTTCTGCGCGCGAGCCGCTGGTCGGACTAGCGGCGGTGGGAGGAGCGCACAGCCTCGATAGCGGCCGGCGCGCGAACGAAGGCTTCGCCCGCGTCAGGGCGAAGGGCTACGGACGGGGATCACGAAGGTCGCCCGTATACCACTGGTGAAAGAGATAGGCGCTGGAGAGCATCAGGACGGTAACCAGGGTGAGTGCAAATGGCATCTGCTTCCCTCTCGAATGTATGTCCTACCGTACATGCGTACTATAGAACGCCCGTGCTTGGCCTGTCAATAGGGTCGGGCAAAGATAGGGGAAACCCGTAAGGCGAAGAGTCGTAGGGGGTGGCCATGCGCCCTGTCTACATAGCTGCGAGCGCTTCAGGCCTGCTCGAAATCGAAGCTGCCGGTTTCTCCGCCTCAGGCAAAAACCTCGGGATGTTTCTTGGCCCTGGGCCCTTGGCCCCTGGCCAGCTGTACGATTGCGCATTCCAGTCACTAGCGACAGAAATTCAGTCCCCGCAATACTAGCGGCTGTCCCGTTTAATGAGATCACAGACAGCGCCGGACCCTCCAATGGAACCGATGGGGTCGTACAGCAGGCTCTGGGTCAGAGCTCTCTCCCGCTGACTGTCGGTTTACGATTCTCGGGCCCGGGAGCTAGCAGCGGAATATTTCACTATGCGCCGATAGCGTCCGCAAGGGCGGTCCCTGGGCGCGGCGAAAGCTCTGTGGCTGAAGCCTAGGTGAGCGGAAGGAGGAAACGTAGACTCATTTTCTGGAGAATGGCGGTCGCACTCCAATCGCCTCGAAGGGCAGGACGATGCCCTCCCGCACGATTGGCGCCGAATCGGAATCGTCATCACTCATCTCATCGCCCGCCTTGTCCGTGTCCTCATACGTCTCTCGATCCGTGTCGCCAGCGGAGTCATCATCCGGATCATTGGCTGCAAACACGCCACCCAGGCGACCCCACACTTCGGGTGGCCTGCCTACCACTTCCTCGACCTCTTGGCGAAAATTTCGCGGGTTAGAGAACTCGATCTTGCCCAGGTCCACACGTGATATCGGGCTCATTGGATCGAGGATCGGCTGCACATTCTTTGCCAGATCACCCATCGGCGGCATGGTGACAGCGTTGACTTCCCAGGTGAGAGTGACTGGACCCAGCCTGCGGCCACCAGCGAGGCGGAGCGCTTGCGACGTGGTGGTGGCGGTAGTTGACTGCGATGTGGTACCTACCACCATGTGTGATTCTGTGAGCTGAACAGAGGTATAGCCAGTAGTGGTGCCAGTCTCTGCCTGAGTTCCGACGCGGAACTTGCCAGGGAGGATCCGGACGCTCCCATCAGGTCTGGCCTCTACGTCAATTACAGGCGGCTCCTGCAATTTCACAAATGCCTTGGCAAATAGCCTCTGCGGCTTGCTTGACGAGCGCGGCATCGTACCAAGCTCCTTTCGGATTCAACTGGGACTGTGGCTGCGAGCGAGCAGATCCACCAGCGCATTCCTCATCGGAAGGCCAGTTCTTTCCTCAATCCATGCCCACTGGCCATTGGGATTGATCTCCAAGAATATGAATTCGCCCTGCGACGATTCTACTAAGTCAATGGCGCCAAAGGATAGGCCGTACGACTGGACCAGCTCTACGCATCTGTCTGCCAGCGACGAGTCAATCTCCAAGGCCAGGTGCTCGGGAAACTGGCTGGGATCCGACCAGGGGTAGGCCCGCCAGTCCTCGGCGGTGGCTCCCCTGTTCTGCGACTCGATCCCAACTGCGAACACCCGATCCCCGAAGACGGTGACCCGGATGTCGCGCCTCTTGGGAACGCGTTCTTGAAAGATCCCTGGGCACAGACGTACTTCGTCTAAGCGGTCAAGGTCTCTCTCTGAAAGGCGGGTCGCGTAAACCACGCCCGTGTACTTGTCTCCCGGCATGCGGAACATCATCGGATTAAAGGGCTTGTAGACGACGGCGTCTGGACCACCGAGGGTCGAACAGAAAGTGCGAATCTGTTCCGGGTCGTTCGAGAAGCAGGTTCGAGGAACTGAGAAGCCTAGATCACGGGCTCGTCGCAACTGCTCAGGTTTCGCGTCAGCCGCCGCGATCGCATCTGGATGCGAGACCCAAACTACATGTGGCAGTGATCGCCAGAGACCCCGCAACAGCGAACGGCACTCCTCTTCAGCGACCAGCCGTTCCTCGTGCCCCATGGAGTCGGGCATCCCGAATCGTGGGCGTCGGCGCAACCACACGGAAGTAAGTTGGTTCAGCTCGATAGTCTGGTCCCTCGCTACGAGTAGACCGCGGTCTAAAGATCCCCCAAATATTATTGTCACCGTCCCGTTCGATGGGAAGTCCGATAGGTGAATGCGCTGATAGGGGATATCGCGGCGCTCGAGTTCCGGCACCACATGGTCAACGTGTGGATCGAACGGCTCGGTGACAATAAGTATCAATCTCCGGCCTCAGGGTCTCGATACAGGGTCCGTAGTTTGCGCCGGCGCTCGTACGCCGCGCTAGCAGAGCAGCATATCTCATCTGCACGCGCTGGCAAGGGCTGGTCCCTGCACTCGTGCGTCAGATTCTCTACACTCTGTCCACCACATCTGGCAGGCCGACCATAGCAGCTTGACGCGTCGGATCTTCGAGTCGTGGCTTGCCGAGACGGCGATCTGCACTCCGTCGTCGGTGGTCTCGGCAAGGAGCCGAGCAGACGCCTGTGCTCCCTCCCCGCGCCGGCCCAGCTCAGTCGATTGCAGATGATGGTGGTGCGCGCTCCAACAGATCTCTCATACTCATCTAGCCCCTGGCCCTCAGCTCAGCTGCCCCCGCCGTCCGAGTCCTCAGCTAGCGGCGCGACCGGCACGTACGAGCCGAGCTTCTCGCTCTGCCGCCACTGCTCCTTGCCGAGCAGCAGCAGGTCGCCGCCGTACATATCGCAGCAGACAATGGCCGGGAAGCCATCGACCTCGAGCCTCTTGATCGACTCCGTGCCGAGGTCCTCGTACGCAATCACGTCCATCTTGCGGATCGTCTTCGAGAGCAGCGCCCCCGCCCCGCCGATCGCCAGGCAGTACGCCGACTTGTTCTCGCGCAGCGCCCGCTGCACGCGCGCGCCGCGCCCGCCCTTGCCGATCGTCATCTTCACGCCCAGCTCCAGCAGCTTGGGCGTGAACGGGTCCATGCGCATCGACGTCGTCGGGCCGGCGGAGCCGATGATCCGCCCCGGCCGCGCCGGCGATGGCCCCACGTAGTAGACGATCTGCCCCTTCAGGTCGAACGGCAGCGCCTCGCCCTTCTCTGCCGCCTGGATCATGCGTTTGTGCGCCGCGTCGCGCGACGTGTAGATCGTGCCGTAGAACTTCACGTGCTGCCCCGCGCGCAGCTTCGCGATGTCGTCGTCGGTCAGCGGCGCGCTGATGCGAATCTCGCCGTTCTTCTCTTCGATTGGCATGGCTAACTCCCTGTCACTCCGAGCCCTTCGGCGCTGCTCAGGATAAACTCCGCGAGGAATCTGGTCCCTCGCGCTCAACGCCCCTTATCCGAAGCCGTCCACGTTCACCACGACGTTCTCCTGCCCGTCGCGCGCGACGATCATCTCGACCGGCGCGTTCCGGTCGACGTTCAGCTCCTGATGGATCGCCTCGGGCGGCACGTAGACGAAGTCGCCCGGGCCGACCTCGACCTCGTGCTCGAGCTTCGCGCCGAAGCGAAAGCGCGCCCGTCCCGCGATAACGTAGATGCTGCTCTCGACCGGCCCGTGGTGGTGCACGCCCGACGTTGCACCCGGCGCCATCGTCACGTGGCCGACCCAGATCTTCTCCGCGCCGACCGTCGACGCCGCAACGCCGGCCTCGCGCTGCATGCCGGGCGTCTGCGCCGTACCCTTGTCGCGCTCGTGCGGCCGCACGACGCGCAGCTCAGCCATCGAACGCCGGCCGACCGTCGAGCCTCGAACTTCGAGCCTCGAACCCCTTCACTGTTCCTCCCGGGGTCGAAAGATCCTGAGCACCACCGCACCGCCTTCCTCCCACTGCTCGAATGCGAAGAAGGGGCAGCACTCGCGCTCCTCTGCGACGAACGTCTCAACGCGCTCCCACATGCCGCCAGCCGCCTCGAATCGAAACTCAGCGCCGTTATCGATGTCTATGCGCTGCGCAAGGTCGAGAAACGGGCCGGGCGACTCCTGCCGCCGCTCCGCCCACTCCCTATCGAGCAGGCACACCGGCTCCGCGTCCGGCTGCTTCGGCGGCGTGACAATCCGCCGCTCAGCCACGGGTCTCAGCCTGGGGGAGTGCAGAGGGGGTTAGCCCCCTCTGGCGGGGGGCTTGGGGGGTGTCCCCCCAAATGCAAATGACTTCTCTGGGTGGGTGGGTGGGAAAGACAAGCATTGCTACAGCTCCGCTTCCTTGAGCCTCGCGCTGTGGCACTGTAGGTTGACCGCCACAGGCAGCGCTGTGATGTGCGTCGGGTACGTCTCAATGTTCACCGCCAGCGCCGTGTTCAGCCCGCCGACGGCCTGCGGCCCCACGCCCA